>CAYNFM010000012.1:40682-55550 GCA_964396415.1 uncultured Treponemataceae bacterium
AAGCCGAGGCGGTAGAACTACAGCTCGCGAAAAGCGAGCTCGTACAATCAATTTCTTTAGAGTCTCCGGCGCCACTGGCGCCGGAAGAAGCCGAGGCGGTAGAACTACGGCTCGCGAAAAGCGAGCTCGTACAATCAATTTACTTACAGTCTCCGGCGCCGCTGGCGCCGGAAGAAGCTGAGGCGGTCGAAGAGGCTGAGGCAGTCGAACCACAGCTCGCAGGAGGCGAGCTTGTACAATCAATTTCCTTGCAGTCTCCGGCGCCGCTGGCGCCGGAAGAAGCCGAGGCGGTAGAACTACAGCTCGCGAAAAGCGAGCTCGTACAATCAATTTCTTTAGAGTCTCCGGCGCCACTGGCGCCGGAAGAAGTCGAGGCGGTAGAACTACGGCTCGCGAAAAGCGAGCTCGTACAGTCAATTTCCTTAGAGTCTCCGGCGCCACTGGCGCCCGAAGAGACCGAAGCGGTAGAACTACGGCTCGCGAAAAGCGAGCTCGTACAATCAATTCCCTTACAGTCTCCGGCGCCGCTGGCGCCGGAAGAAGCCGAAACGATTGAAGAGGCTGAAGCGGTAGAACTACCGCTCGTGAAAAGCGAGCTCGGACAATCAGTTCCCTTACAGTCTCCCGCACCTTTGGCGCCGGCAGAGTTCGAGACTGCGGTTCTGGAGAACCAAGCCGATGATGGGGACCTCGAAGAGCTCGAGGCTTCTGAGGAACTTGAGGAACTCGAGTCGGTCGAGATAGAAACGTCCATCGACGCTCGTTCGAATTCGGCTAAGGCATATGAATTGGCCGTGAAGGAAAACGACGATATCCCCGTAATCTCGGAATCCTCGGGTCCCGAACTCGCGGATGAGGCAGATATCTCGGAGATCATTGGATTCATCGATATAGATGAATCCGGGCGCCTAGGAGACCTCGAGACCGAAGAGGTACTAGACGAGGAAATATCGCAAAAAGTCGGAGAGGTATGGACTAGCGAGAATAAGGGTCTTGAGTCCCCTTCCGACCAGGCGAAGGACACAGGGCTGGAAGCATTGGAGGAAGTGGAATTCGAGCTTCTTCTGTCTTCGATCGATCTGTCTTCTCTGGAGCAATGGGACAAGGGGCCTGCCGGGGCTGCCGAAGCGGATGCGACCCGCTTCGAAGAAGGGCAAGGAACCGGCGCTCAAACGGGGGAGCCAATCGAAGAGGGAAGCGTCGCGGAAAACAGGGGAGCGCCGGAGCCCAGCCGTAATATCGAAGAGCGACAAGTATCCGATGGACTCGAAGAACTCGAGGCCGATGTCGAGGCAGCCGTCGATGGGGCTCTTGGTAGGGCTTCGGATTTGGACCGCTATCTCGGACCATGGATCGCCTATCATCCTTTCGCCGCTTTCGATAAAGGACGAGTCATCGAGGATCTAGTCGTCGTCGGCGAGGGGCAGGCCTGGGCGGAGGCCGAATTCCTCGGTGAGGAAGAAGAGGCGTTCGGCGGCGCGGAGGAAGGCATAATCGAATTCCATGACGGCATCTTCAGGCTGAATACCGACCGCGCGTTGGCCGGCATTGATCCGTCAGCCGCCATGGGCGGGGACAGTGAAATGCGGGCCTTGGTAGATGCCGTTTTGGGAACCGACGCGGAACGGTAACGGCTTGACCTGCGACGCATTCAATGTCTAGGGTTGTCCTACTATGGATGGCGACCAAAGGACAGCGCGCTCCCCGCTGGCGAAATTGCGGGCTTTTATCATCTCGACCGTCCTGATTTCCGCCTTGTCGTTCGTAATCGCGTGGCCGATTTGGCTTTATGCGACGAGTCGCAGCCGGTCCTACACTATGACGATAGCCGCGTTCATGGTTCTCCTCGTCGCGTTTGCGATCGCACGGGCGTTGCGACGGCGTCGCGATGATCGGTCGAAACGCCGGTCCGCATGAGTCGCGTCTCCTTCGCGGGGCGCATCGTGCTCGTCTCGGCTCTGGCCGCGGCATCGGTTACGGCATGGCCGCAGATTCCGGCCTATCCGACGCTGGGCTCCCTCGGGCCGGAGGACGTCATCTACGCCCAGCAGCAAGCGCAGTTGTCCGAATCGTACAAAGCGATACGAGCCGGTCAAAAGCCGCCCGAGCTCGTTATTTACTCCTATGCCGTACAAGCCCCGATCGATCTCTTCTCGATCGCCGCAAGGCTCGACTTGCCCTATGAGACCCTGGCCACGATCAATCGCCTCGACCGGTCGCGTACCTTCCTGCCCGGCGAGCGCATTCTCGTTCCTTCGGCGCCTGGGATCTTCGCGTCTTTAGCGCCAGGTTCCGATTTGGACCTCCTGCTCTCGTATCGCGCGAAGGACTCGGGGTTTATAGTGCACGTCGCCGGCGAGAAGTCCTCGGCCTATCGCTTCTATCCAGGCGCCAAGTTCGTCCCCGAGGAGGAGGCCCTCTTCCGCGGTCTCCTCATCCATTTTCCCCTGCCTTCCGAGGCCCTCACGACTGGTTTCGAAATGGACGAGAGCCGCGCGGCCCATCGAATGGCCCATCATGCGGGGATCGATCTCACGGCTCCAGCGGGCACCGAAGTCTACGCGGCGCGCGCGGGTCTGGTCACCGACGCCGGAAGCAATAAAGTCTTCGGGCAATACATCGTAATAACCCACGATGGCAATTGGTCCACGGTTTATGGCCACCTTTCGGCGCGACGAGTCCGATTGAACGATAGTGTCGAATCGGGTATGATTCTTGGCAATTTGGGGTCGACGGGCGAGTCCACAGGTTCGTATCTTCATTTCGAGGTACGTATGCCGCAAGGGAGATGATTACCGGCGCTTATGATCATGCGGTTCCATACGCTATAAGGCAGGAGTCCAGGAGGACCAGTGACCAGGATATTCTCATGGAATGTCAACGGTATCCGTGCCTCGGCAGGGAAGGGTCTCTTCGAGTGGGTGGCTAAGGAAAGTCCCGATATCCTTTGTCTCCAGGAGACTAAGGCGAGCCCCGACCAGCTTTTGTCGGATTTTCTGTCGCCTTCCGACGGACGAGGCGGCATCTATCATGGTTACTGGGCCTCGGCTAAGCGTCGGGGCTATTCAGGCGTCGCCATATTCTCCAAGAAAGAGCCGCGCTCCATCTCCTTTCTCGGAGAGGGCGCTTACGATGAAGAGGGGCGGGCCCTCGTCGCCGATTTTGGCGACTACGTGCTGATCTCCGCCTATTTCCCCAACAGCCAGGAGGGCGGCGCCAGGATCGAATATAAGATAGGCTTTTGCGACTCGATACTCGCATTATGCGACGGCATTGTCGCCTCCGGCCGTCACGTAATCGTGGCAGGAGATTACAATATCGCGCATAAGCCGATAGATCTCGCCAACCCCAAGGCCAACGAAGGCAACCCGGGCTATCTGCCCGAGGAGAGGGCGTGGATGGACAAGTACCTTTCAGCGGGCTTCGCCGATACCTTCCGGCATTTCAATGCCGAGCCCGGCCAGTATACCTGGTGGACTTATCGGGTCCCAGGCGCGCGGGAACGGAACATCGGTTGGCGGCTCGACTACCATTGCGTCGACGAGGGATTCCTGCCCTCCGTAAAAGGCGCAGCCATCCATCCCGCAGTCATGGGTTCGGATCATTGTCCCGTCTCGATGGATCTGGATATACTATAGGAGAGTCTCGATGCGTATTCGCTACAACGCGCCCACCACGCTTACATTCACGCTCATCGCAGGGCTAGTGCTTCTCCTATCGGGGACTCTTTTCCCGGGCCTGACCACGGCTTGGTTCTCGACGCCTGCGCCCTTTCATTCCAACCGCTTCCAAGACTACTTCAAGCTCATCAGCCATCCGCTCGGCCACGCAAGCATCGACCACTATATCTCGAACTTCAGCTTCATCCTCCTTTTGGGACCCATCCTCGAGGCCAGCTACGGCTCTCTATCCGTTCTCATGATGATGTTCGCCACGGCCTTGGTAACCGGTCTCCTGCAAGTCTTCTTCTTCCCGAGCACTATCCTGCTCGGGGCGAGCGGCATCGTTTTCATGATGATCCTCCTCGCTTCGTTCACCAACTTCAGGAAGGGCGAGATCCCCCTCACCTTCATACTGATAATGGTCATCTATCTTGGGCGCGAGGTCTTCAACGCGGTCGCGGCCAAGGTTACGCCCGGCTCCGTCAACAACATCTCGCAGTTCGCCCATATCATCGGCGGGCTCGTAGGTTCCTTCTTCGGCTTTCTCCGGCCGGCAAAGCGCATCGCGGGGGGGACCGCCCAATAACCGATGGCGTCCCGCTTAGCCCGCTACGTCAGGCGGCTCGCGAGGATCGCCGTCGCTCTCGCGCTGCTCGCCATAGTCCTCACGGCGGTCCAGACCGCCTTTCATCCCTTCGATGCCGCCATCTCGAAGGCCGCGGCCTTCGTCGACGATCTCGACTCGCGGCTTTCCCGCGAGGCCTTCAGGGGCATAACCATCGGAAGCCTCGCCCTCATCCTCGCGCTTTGCGTCTTCCCCCTCTTCCTGAAACGCATCGACGAGAAGGCCTACGCGCGAGGCCTATGGCGGGGCGTGATCGCCGCCTCCGTCTACTACCTCTCGAGCAGACTCTTCCAGGCGGCCGCGAGCCTCGGCCGCATCCGGTTCATCATCGTCCTCCTCGTCGCGGTCGCGGCGGGCGCGGTAATAGTCGAGGGCATATCGCTCGCCGTGCGCGAGGAGGAAGAGCGGTCCTTCCGCACCGACGTGGTCTCCTCGATCGCGTCCGGCTTTCTCTTCGGAGTCCTCGTGAAATTCGCCGGCTATGGACTCGAATTGCTGAAAAAGGCCATCGCCGCGATGCATAGATAGCTGTCTTAGCCGATAGCGCTAAGATCTCGGCCGCGTCCACGACCTCGTATGGCACCGGCAGATCCCACCGTGGTTCTTCCTCGACACCGACGATCCGACGAGGCCAGCCGGCTCGATTCCTTCCCCCTCCCGGGGCGAAGCGGCGAGCCTCAGGCCAACAGGTCCATCCGCGCGAAGACATCGTCCAACCCTTCGTTGCCGATGAAGGCTCGCCTATACGAAGTGTCCTCGAGCCGCGCCGCGGGACCGGTCTCGCGTTCGAGGTAGCGCCTTTCCTTGCCTTCCTCGAACCAATAGGCGAGGGCAATGCGACCTCCTTCGATCTCGATCGCGGTAACGCCCTTCTTGCCGACTGCGCAGCCGGAATTGAAAAGGCAGGGAAGGATAAGATCGCTTCCATAGAGCCCGCGCTTTCGTCCCTTCCTTTTTTCCTTGCGGCCCATTCTCCTGAATTCTTCTTTATATAATCCGACGGTCTCGGCTATCTCGACTCTTCTTTTGGCGCCGGCTTCGCTGTATTCCGCGCAGAGACGCTCGATCTCGAAGCGAAGGCGGTCGTATTTTGAGAGAGACTCGAAAAGGGGTCTGTGCGTATGGCCGATGACGGAGACGATGCCCGTGTTCCGGGAAAAATCGTATATGCGTCGCTCGATCCGATATCGCCTGCCCGAGTCCTTCGAAGGGCTTCTGTTCCGGATGCGGAGGTTGTGAAAAACGTACCGAATGACCACCCCGCTTAAGTCGTTATGCTTGGTGAGAAAGCCCGAGGCCTGATGACCGTGGAAGACGTAGAGCATTCGCGGCCCCCATCCGAGCCTCACTCCCTGATGGAGCGGATAGGGGTAGCGCGATGCCTCCAGGAGGTCGTCGTCGTGGTTACCGCATATCTTGTACAGTCTGCCCTCGCGCGCGAATCTGTCGAAAAGGGCGAACAGGGGCCGCCATGCGGAGCGGATCCTCGCAAGACGGAATTTCTGAACGTCCTCGATGTCGCCGTTCAGGATAAGGGTCGAGCCCCTCGAAAGATAGTGGCGCTCGAGAGCGGAGGCGAGGAGTCCGCCGTTGCGCCTGAAGTCGTCGTTCGACGATCCGTCGCCCATGTGGAGATCGCTGATGACGACCACCCGCGACGAAGCATCGAGGGCGACAGCGGGTGCGGCGCGCATCTGTCCATTGAGGCCCTCGAAGAATTGCTCGTCGGTCATCGGCATTACCTCAGGCAAAGTATACATGAGTCGTGGCAGGATGTTCTTTAGGGTCCGTCGCGAACGGGAAACCGCGACGCGGCTCGAGGTCGAGCCGCCTCGGCCTTTTTTGTATCATATAGGCTTCATCCAGGGTAGCAAAAGCCTCAGTCAGATCGTACACTGAAGGAAGGCGATAGCCATCAGCCCCGTTTTTTCGGGAGAAAGCGACATATGGACGACAAAGCCGTTAAATGCTTTGTAATAGACACCAACGTGCTCATACACTACCCCGAGGCGATCATGTCCTTTCGCGACAACGAGATCGTGATCCCCCTCGAGGTGTTGGAGGAGCTCGACGGGCTCAAGACCTACCCGGACCAGCGGGGCAAGAGCGCTCGAGAGGCGATACGCTTCTTGGACAGCATCGCCAGGAAGGGCAACCTCAACGAAGGCGTCAAGCTCGAAAACGGCTCCTCGCTCAGGGTGTCGCTCCGCCTTCCGGAGAAGACTCCCCCGGGCATCGAGCTCGACCGCAACGACAACAAGATCATCCTTTGCGCCTATGCCCTCCAGGCCGAGGGCAGGCAGGTCTTCTTCGTCTCCAAGGATATCAACGCGCGAGTCAAGGCGACCGCTCTCGGGATCAAGGCCGTGGACTACGAGAAGCAAAAGGTCGATATCGCGACTCTCTATCAGGGCATGCGGGAACTCGATTCCTCGGCCGAGGCGATAGCGCGCCTCGGCGGCACCGGCGAA
This sequence comes from uncultured Treponemataceae bacterium, assembly GCA_964396415.1. Lineage (GTDB taxonomy): Bacteria > Spirochaetota > Spirochaetia > Treponematales > Rectinemataceae > UBA1306. The sequence goes on from CAYNFM010000012.1 coordinate 47,441, forward strand.
CTGCCCTGGAAGGAAAGGCTTTATCCCAACGAATTCATCCTCCTAAGGGACAAGGCTTCGGGACAAAGCGTCCTCGCGAAGGGGGACGCGGGGCAGGGTAGGATACTCGCCCTGCCGGAATGGGATTCTCCTGTCGCGGGCATCTCGCCCCTCAACGAGAAGCAGCGCGTCGCTTTCGAGCTCCTCCTCGATGACGATGTGCGCCTGGTCACCTTGGTGGGCAAGGCGGGTACCGGCAAGACTCTCATCGCGATCGCGGCGGGCCTCAAGCGCGTCTGCGAGGACAAGAAGTACGCGCGCATGCTCGTCACCCGCCCGGTCGTGCCCGTCGGCAAGGATATAGGCTACCTGCCGGGCGAGAAGTCGGCTAAAATGGCCAATTGGATGCAGCCGCTCTTCGATAACCTCGAGCAGATCCTGGCCGAGTACAAGAGGCCGAACGTGAAGAGCGTCGATCAGCTCATCAAGGATAGGATGATCGAGATCGAGGCGCTCACCTATATCCGCGGCAGGAGCCTTCCCAACCAATACATGATCGTCGACGAGGCGCAGAATCTGACGCCCCATGAAATCAAGACCATCGTCTCGAGGGCGGGCGAGGGGACCAAGGTCGTGCTCACGGGCGATCCCTACCAGATCGACAACATGTACCTCGACGCCAATTCCAACGGGCTCTCCTATCTCGTCGAGGCTTTCAAGGGCCAGAAGATCTTCGGCCATGTCACGCTCCAGCATAGCGAACGCTCGGAGCTCGCCGAACTGGCCGCGAGCCTTTTATGAGGCGTCGATGAACGTTCGCTTCTGCTCGTCATGCCGCAGCCTCATCCTCTCGGATTTCCGCTATTGCCCCTACTGCGGAGCGGCCGTATCGAGGGGACCGACTCTCGCGGAGGCTCTCACCGCTCCATTCGAGAGGATAGGCGCGGACGCGGGGCCCGAGCCTGTGAATCGCTGCCAAGCCATGGCCGAGTCTAGCATATTCGCGAAAGCGGAGGCGAGCCTGGATCGCCTCGAAGCGGATATGGATCTTATCCTCCAGGAATTGGAAAAGCAGGGACGACCCTCGTCCTAATTCCGGGCCCCACGGAGGATAGCGATGTACGAAAGACTCAGGATCGAGCTCAAGACCAAGCTGGCGGACATTCGGGCCGAAGGCCTTTATAAGGAAGAGCGGATAATCGCGACGCCGCAAGGCGCCATAGTACGCGTAGTCGATGGCAAGGAAGCGCTCAATTTCTGCGCCAACGACTACCTCGGCCTCGCGAACGACCCGAGCATCCGAGCCGCGGCGGCTCGAGCCTTGGAGGAGTGGGGTTACGGGATGGCGAGCGTGCGTTTTATCTGCGGCACGCAGAGTCCTCATAAAAAGCTCGAGCGCGCGATAGCCGATTTCCTCGGAACCGAAGACTCGATCCTATTCTCGTCATGCTTCGACGCCAACGGTGGAGTCTTCGAGCCCCTCCTCGACGAGGACTGCGCCGTCATTACGGACAGCCTCAACCATGCCTCGGTCATAGACGGCATCCGCCTTTGCAAGGCCCAGCGATGGATTTACAAGCATGGCGACATGCGCGACGTCGAGGAGCTCGATCCCGAGACGGGCAAGGCCGCGAAGGGACTAGAACGCTGCCTGAAGGAAGCGGCGGATCGCCGGCTCAGGCTGATAGCCACAGACGGCGTCTTCTCGATGGATGGGGATATCGCCCGGCTCGAGCCGTTATGCGAGCTCGCCGAACGCTACGATGCCCTCGTGATGGTCGACGATTCCCATGCTACCGGCTTCATCGGCAAGACGGGGAGGGGCAGCCCCGAATACCGCGGCGTTTCGGGACGAGTCGATATAATCACCACCACCTTCGGAAAAGCCCTCGGCGGAGCCTCGGGCGGATGCGTCGCGGGCCGAGGGGAGATAGTCGAGTTCCTGAGGCAGAAGGCCAGGCCCTATCTCTTCTCGAATACGCTGGCGCCATTTATCGTCGGAGGCACGCTCCGCGCCCTGGAGATCCTTTCCTCGTCGACGGCGCTCCGCGACAGGCTCGAGACCAATACCCGGCGTTTCCGGGAAGGGATGGCGGCGGCGGGCTTCGACTTAAGACCCGGCGTCCATCCGATATGCCCAGTGATGCTCTACGACGAGAAGCTCGCCCAAGCCATGGCTTCCGAGCTTTTGGCGGAAGGGGTGTATGCGATCGGCTTTTCCTATCCGGTCGTGCCGCGCGGCAAGGCCCGTATCCGCGTGCAGCTATCGGCAGCCCATTCCGAGGAAAACGTGGATTTCGCCCTTGCCGCCTTCGCGCGCGTCGGAGCGAGGCTGGGAATTCGATAACGGTCGATGACTATACGCCGATGGAGCATATTTAGTATATTATCGATACATAATTAACGCATCGAGGTAGTCTTCATGCCCACTTACGAGTACGAGTGTAGGTCTTGCGGAGCGGATTTCGACGTATTTCAGAGCATGTCGGACGACCCGCTCACCGTATGCCCCAGTTGCGGCCACTCCGTCAGGCGCAAGATCAACGGAGGTACGGGAATCATATTCAAGGGCTCCGGGTTTTATAAGAACGACAGCAGAAAATCATCCTCCGCCTCCGAGCACGGCTCTTCGCGCGGGGGAAGCGCCCGCGAGGGAAACGGAGGCGACACGGCCGCGGCGAAGCCCGACGCCGTCTCCGCTCCGGCTTCGAGCTCGGCATCCACTGCCGGCGACGGGGCCAAGAAGGACGCTACCTGAAACGCCCGCGCTATTTCTGCGAAGGCTGCGGCGTCGAGGTGCGGAAAGACGCGCGAGTATGCCCTCATTGCGGGCGTTTTTTTTCCTCGGTTAAATGTCCTCGCTGCTCCTATGTCGGAAAGGCCGACGACTTCGCCCAGGGTTGTCCCGAATGCGGCTATCTCGAGGCCGCCAATCCCTCTCCCGAACCCATCAAGCCTTGGCCCGCGGAAGCCCCCCCCATCCCCTGGTGGGCTTTCCTGGCCGCCGCCCTCCTCATTCTTGCCCTTTCGCTGGCCCTGCTGCGGGCCCTGAGATAGAAGGCGTCAATCCTCGATCTCCGATAGGTCGGGAGGAAGCTCCAGGGATTCCGGCTTGGATACGAGGCGCTGGAATAGGGCGGCCGCATGGGCGAAGTAGATGCCCTCGGCTATGCGCTCGTCCACCGTGAACTTGACGTTCACGAAATGTCTGAGTTCCATCCCGGAAGGCTTATGAGTCTCTTTCTGGAATATTCGTCCCACCGACATGAATAAGCTCGATGTCCCCCATTCGTAGAGATGGTGATAGGGAGTGTCGAGGCCTATCGACCCCAGGTTGGCTACGTAGACCGACGTGAACAGGGGATCGGCCTCTATCATCGCGGCTGGCGCTACGTTGAATCGGTCGAGAAGGCTGAAAAGGCTCGTAACTGTCGCCTTTCCGAGGGGAATACGATGAGCGAAGTCGAACTCCCGATCGTCGGGTCCCGGCACGGCCCCCCTCTTTGCCTCGATGCCGGCGCCTATTCTTTCCATGGCATCGCCGATGCGATCCTCGGGCTCGAAGCGGATCTTTACCGTACCCTCGGCTGCGGCCTCGGTGAGTGCCTTCTTGACGATAAACGAAACGGATATGCCCTTGCGTCGATAAATGGCCCGCCCGTGCACGAATCGGTTGAGTCTGGGCTTTAGCGCTATCGTACGCACCGCGGCCGCGATCAGGAGGCCGAAAAGGGAATAGCGCTCTCCGTCGGGCTCGCCGTTCTTCCTCCTGATATAAGCGGACGCCGTCTCTATCTCGATGTCCTTCGACATAAAAACGGCGGCTTCGTTCCGATTTCGAACGACATAGGGCAAGATGGCATTGAAGGCGCGAAGGTCGCGCACGCGCTCGCCGTCCGAGCGATCGTAGAGGAGCATGAATAATGATATATGCGAGCCAGGCCGAGAGTCAAATCATCATTTGTATATTATCCCTGAATGAGTGCATAAAAATGCAAAACACTATTGACCAATATCTTTTCTCCAGGTATTCTGACAAAGCAGGCGTGTATCAAGGAGAGATTTCGTGATCGCATCAGCAGGCTTTTCCCCTTCCCGTCGCTTCCGTCGTCGCTGACACTCTTCCCCACTCACGATATCTCGATTTCCAGGTTACCATGGTCCCAGCGAGGCCTTGGAGAATAGGAGAATGGCATGAAGAAGAAAATCGCCCTTTCATATTCCGGTGGACTCGATACCACGGTAATCGTTCCCTGGCTCAAAGAGAACTACGATTGCGAAGTCATCGCAGTCTGCGGCGATGTCGGCCAAGAGTGCGATTGGGCCTCTCTGGAGAAAAAGGCTATCGCCTCCGGCGCCGCGAAGCTCATCGTCAAGGATCTTAAGAAGGAATTCGTCGAGGATTATCTCTGGCCCTTGGTCAAATCGGGATCCTACTACGAAGGGCGCTATCTTCTCGGAACCTCCGCTGCGAGGCCCCTCATAGCGAAGAGACTGACCGAGACGGCTCTTGCCGAGGGCTGCTCCGCCATCGCCCACGGCTGCACGGGTAAAGGCAACGATCAGGTACGCTTCGAGCTGGCCATCAAGGCCTTCGCCCCGGAGATGGAAGTGATCGCGCCCTGGCGGATCTGGGACATCTCGAGCCGCGAGCAGGAGATAGAGTATCTCGAGAAGCGCGGCATCCCCGTGCCGATGAAGAAGTCCGACTCCTACAGCCGCGACGATAATCTCTGGCATATAAGCCACGAGGGTCTCGACCTCGAGGATCCCTGGAACGAGCCCAAGCTGGACTCGGGCATGCTCAAAATGACGACGGCGCCCTCGAAGGCGCCGGATGAGCCCGAATACGTGAGCCTCGACTTCGAGAAGGGCGTGCCCGTTGCCATCGACGGCAGGAAGCTGGACGGAGTTTCCCTCATTAAAGCGCTTAACGTCATCGCGGGCAGGCACGGATGCGGGATCCTAGACATGGTCGAGAACCGCGTGGTCGGAATGAAGTCGCGCGGCGTCTACGAAACCCCCGGGGGAAGCGTCATCATGGAGGCTCATGCAAAGCTCGAGCAGATCTGCCTGGATCGCAAGACTCTCGCCTTCAAGGTCCAGGTGGGCCAGAGGTTCGCCGATACGATGTACGAGGGCGAGTGGTTCTGTCCCCTCCGCGAGGCCCTGTGCGCCTTCATCGACTCGACGCAGAGAAAAGTCTGCGGCACGGTCAGGCTCAAGCTCTGGAAGGGGTCGATCGCGAGCGCGGGGATGAAGTCTCCTTATTCGCTCTACGACGCCAGCCTCGCGAGCTTCACTACGGGACCGCTCTTCTCGCACAAGGATTCGGAAGGCTTCATCAATCTCTTCGGCCTGCCCACCAAGGTGCGCGCGAGGCTCGAAGCGAGAATCAAGGCCGACGGCGCCGCCCTGCCTGCGGGCGCCAAACCCGGCGAAGGCGGCTATATAGCGACCGCGGGAGATTGACATGGCAAAGCTATGGGACACTTCCGCGTCGGGCTCGGGCCTCGGTTCCTCCGGAGGGCTCGATCCCGCTATAGACGCTTTCCTTTCCTCCACTTCCACCGATCGGCGCCTCCTGCCCGAAGACCTCGAGGGATCCATCGCCCATGCGGCGATGCTCGGGCGCAAGGGCATCCTTCCGCAAGCGACGGCCGACGAGCTCGGCCGCGGCCTCGCGGCCCTCGCCGTCGGGGCCGAAGAAGGCAGTCTCGTCGTGGACCCGACCGCCGAGGATATCCATTCCTTCGTCGAGTCCGAGCTGACGGCGCGGATGGGCGACGTCGGGCGCAGCCTCCACGCGGGCCGCAGCCGCAACGACCAGGTAGCCCTCGATCTTCGGCTCTGGCTCCGCAAGGCCTCGAAGGAGGCGCGCGGCTTCCTCCTCGACGCGATCGCGGCCCTGTGCGAGCTCGCCGCCGAGAACGTCGCTTCCCTCATGCCCGGCTATACCCACATGCAGCGCGCGCAGCCGGTGAACTTCGCCCATCATCTCATGGCTTGGTGCGCGGCCCTCGAGCGCGATTACGGCCGTTTCGAGGACGCCGACGCGCGCGCCGACGAGAGTCCCCTGGGCGCCTGCGCCTTGGCCGGGACGGGCCTTCCCGTCGATCGCGCGGGCACGGCCGAAGCCCTCGGCTTTTCCCGGCCTTCGCGCAATTCGATGGACGCCGTCGCCGATCGTGACGCATGCGTCGAGTTCGCCGCGGCGGCGGCTACCCTGCTAATGCATCTCTCGCGTTACTGCGAGGAGATCGTGCTCTGGGCGTCGGCCGAATTCGCCTTCGTCGCGGTGGATCAGTCCTGTTCTACGGGTTCGTCGGTCATGCCGCAAAAGCGAAACCCCGACCCCGCCGAGCTCATTCGGGGCAAATCGGGCCGAGCCTACGGAGACCTCATCGCCCTCATGGTCGTACAGAAGGGATTGCCGCTTGCCTACGACCGCGATCTCCAGGAGGACAAGGACCTCGTCTTCGATGCGGGGGATACGGCGAGCTCCTGCGCCGCCGCCTTCGCCCGACTCGTTCGGGCCCTCGAGCCGAAGCCCGAGCGCATGCGCGAGGCGGCCGAGGACGGCTGCCTCTGGGCTGCGGACGCGGCCGAATTCCTCGTGCTCCGGGGCGTGCCCTTCCGCACCGCCTATGCCGCCGGGCGCAAGCTCGTGGAGGCGCGAGCGGCCGCGGCGGGGCCTTCCAGGCTGGGTCGCTCGCCCGCGGTAGGGGCCGTCATCGCCGATATCGGCGCCGAGGGCCTTGCCGCCCTCCATCCGGCCTGGGTCGGCGTAGATCCCGGCGAGCTTTCCCGCTACCTGGCTCTCGATGCCTGCATCGCCCGCCGCGACCTCGTCGGCGGCCCGGCGCCCGAGCGCGTCCGCATCGAGATAGGGCGCCTCGATGCCTTCGTGGCGGAAAAGAGGGCGACGCTGAAGTAGCGCCTCGATCCAAGGAGATATATAGTCGAGGTATGTTCGACTGCATCGTCCCGGCGGCAGGCGCTTCCTCCAGGATGGGCCGTCTCAAGCCCCTGCTTCCCTTCGCCGGGTCCACGATAATCGAGACGGCGGTCGGCTCGGCCCTCAAAGCGGGTTGTCGAGTCCTTCTCGTCGTCGGCCATGGAGCCGCTCGAGTGTCCGCGCCCTTTCTATCCGACTCGTACCGCCGGTCGCGGGAGGGTGGTCGGCTTCTCCTCATACGGAACCCGCGATGGGAACGAGGGCTCCTCGGCTCCATCCAGGCGGCCTTGCCGTTCGTGGAGGGGGAGGCTTTCTTCGTCGCTCATGCCGATATGCCCTTCATAGGCAGCGGCACGTACGGCGCCCTTGCGCATTGCCGGGCCGAGCGACTGTCCTCCGGCCCGATCCCGAGAGGAGAAGCGGCGGTGATCGCGGCGCATGAAGGCCGACGCGGGCATCCGGCGCTTTTGCCGACTGCTTGGATATCCGAGATGCTGGCTCTCGAGCCGCGGGGCAAAATGAAGGATTTCCTTGCCGGCAAGACTGCGATCCTGGCGGAGGCGGGCCCCGGGGCCGTACGAGACATCGATACGCCCATGGACTATCGTCGCGCCCTTTCCGTGCGCCCTTAGCGGGGACATGCTATAATTGGAACGTGCGGATTCGGACTAAGTTCCTCGCTCTCGTCCTCCTCGTGGCCGGGGGCTTCCTTTTCGTCACCGCCATCTCGGTTCGGACCTACCGACATATAGCCTCGATACGCGAGGCGCTCGACGGGGGAGTGCGCCTGATAGCCCAGGCACGGCGCGCCCATGGGCTCATGATCGATCTCGTCTTCGGCCTCTTCAGCCCCCGCCTGTATTCCTCTCTCCAGGGAGTCATCCTCACTCCTCGGGGGCTCGCGACGGAAAAGGAATGGGCCGACTCAGTCGCGGAATTCCGTACGGAGTACGCCTCGTTCATGGCCAATCCCGCCGTTCTCGAGCTTCTCAACGACGAGGAACTGCAATCATCATATAAAGTGGCCGATACGCTGAGCGCCCGCGCCTATGCGGAATTCGACGTATTGGAATCGGATATCAATCTCATCCGAAAAAGGTACAACAGCTCCGAAGACTTATACATCTGGCTGCAACTCTCCAAGGATGAATCGCTCTATTCGATCTTCGACCA
>CAYNFM010000013.1:0-54271 GCA_964396415.1 uncultured Treponemataceae bacterium
TCCCGTATACTTTGTCATAAACTTCCTGTATGGTCAAGTGAGAGCTGTCCAAATATTCCGCGTCCGCCGCGATTTTAAGGGCTCCGATGGACTTGGTCCTGTCGATCTCGTCGCGCATCGCTATGTTCCGCTTGATCTCCTCGAGGGATGCGGATCCGTCGCCCTGGTCGTAGCGTCGCAGCGCCCTCGCGTCGGCGCTGGCATCCAGGTAGAACTTCGCGTCGGCATCCGGGAACACGATAGTCGTCATATCCCTGCCCTCGACGACCGCGTCGGTGGAGCCGGCGATGCGGCGCACTATCTCGTTGACGATTTCCCTGAGCGCCGGGATCGCCGATAATTGGGCCACGCGCGCCTCGACGCCCTTCGAGCGCAGCTCCGCTTCCGAATCCGAGCCGTCCAGGACGAGCCTGCCGGCGCGATATTCTATCTTCGCCTCTCGAGAGCAGGCGATGACCGCCTCGGCGTCGCCCGCGTCGGCGCCCTGCCTCAGGACCCGGAGGGTCATGGCTCGATAGATGCTTCCCGAGTTTACGTAGGCGAAGCCGAGGCCTTCGGCCAGCATCCGCGCTATGGTGCTCTTGCCCGATCCGGCCGGACCGTCGATCGCGATTATCACGGCCGCGCCTTTCCGTAGGAGCGGAGGGCCGCGATCTCTCCGGCTTCGAGGTCCCGCGAATCCCCCTCGGCCAGTCCTTCCGTGGTCAATGTCCCGATCCTTGTCCTTCGCAGCACTTTTGCCCTGCGGCCGAAGCGCTCCAGGACGCGGCGTATCTCGCGGTTCTTCCCCTCGACGAGGACGACTCGGGCGGACGCGGGTCCCGTCCTTTCGAGCGAATCGGCGCGATATGCGACGCCGTCCATCTCGAAGCCGATCCTGAACGAGGTGAAGAAGTCGTCTTCGAGGTCCGCATCCGCGATAATCTCGTATTCCTTCTCCACTCCGCCGGAAGGGTGCACGAGGATCGAGGCGAGCTCGCCGTCGTTGGTGAAGAGGAGGAGGCCGGAGGACCATTGATCGAGCCTTCCGACGTTGTAGACGCGTTCCCGGACGCCCTTGAGGAGCTCCGCCGCTAGAGGCCGCCCCTCGGGATCGGACATGGCGGAGATGTAGCCCGCGGGCTTATTGAGGAGTATGTAGCGCTTTCGTCCCTCGGGCTCCAGGGGACGGCCGTCGAGCCTGACCACGTCGCCCGGCATGACCCGAACCCCGAGCTTCGAGGATACCGCCCCGTTTATCGATACCCGACCGTCGAGGATTATCGCCTCGCAGGCGCGACGCGACGCGACGCCCGCGTGGGCGAGGAAGGCCTGGAGCCGGATCCCATCCGCGGGCGCGGGAGAGTCAGGCATCGCTCCCCTCGCCTTCGCCGGACCCCGCATCCGGCGCCGGGCCTTTCGCCGACTCGTCCTTGAAGCGCTCCCGTTCGAGCTCGTCCAGACGGGGCAGGTCCGCGATGGAACCCAGGCGGAAGTATTTCAGGAACTCCCGCGTCGTCCCGTATTGGACGGGCCTTCCGGGGGCCTCCTTCTTGCCCACTTCCTTAATGAGGTCGCGCTCGAGGAGGTAGCGGACCATCCCGTCCGCGGATACGCCGCGAATGGCTTCGACCTCGGCGCGGGTGATGGGTTGGGAATAGGCGACTATCGAAAGGGTCTCGAGGGCCGCGCGCGAGAGGCGGCTCTCGTTTTTCTTGCCGTAGCGATCCTTCAGCGATTCCCAAAGCTCGGCCTTCGGAGCGAGTATCCAGCCGCCGCCGGACCTGACCGGCTCGAGCCCGCGGTTCGCGGCGGAGCAATTCTCGCCCAGGATCTCCAGCGCCCCCGCGACGACCTCGCCGGCGAGACCCGTGATCCTCGAGAGGGAAGCCTCGTCGAGAGGCTCCGATTCGAGAAAAAGGACCGTCTCGATGAGAGCCGCCTCTTTTTCAAACCTGATTTCCATGGCCCTCTCCCTTCTCGTGGGCGCGGATCTCTATGTCGCCGAAGAGCCGGTGCTGGAAAATGGAGACGACGTGATACTTCACCGCTTCGAGGACGGCGAGGAAGGCGCAGACGATGTCCATGGTCGATCGCGGCCTCGTGATGAGGTCGGTGAAGATGAAGGCGCCTCTCGACTCGAGGAATTCGTGGATGAGGGCCGTCTTCTCGTTGATCGAGACTTCTTCGTAGAGGTCCATGATCCGCTCGGAGGATAGATTGGTCACCAGGGACGAGAAGGATCGCAGGAGGTCCCAGACGTCGATCTCGGCCCATAGGTTCCTCTCGTCGGCGAAGGGAAGAGGGCGTTGGATCTTTTTCCGTTCCACCGACCATTCGACTTCCATCTCCTTGCGCTCCATGAGCTCGGAGAGGCGCTTGAACTTTTGGTATTCGATGAGCTTCTCGATGAGCTCGCGGCGCGGGTCATCGATCTCGTCGTCGAGGGAGGGATCGACCGGGAGGAGCATGCGCGATTTGATGTAGATGAGCGTCGCGGCCATCAAGTAGAACTCGGTGAGGTCGTCCAGGTCGCAGGCCTCGGCGCCGTCGAGGAAGCCTAGGTATTGTTCGGTGATGGAGGCTATCGGTATGTCGTAGACGCTCACCTCGTTTTTTTTGATCAGGAAGAGGAGGAGGTCGAGGGGGCCTTCGAAATCCTTGAGGCGGAAAAGCCTGCCTTGCCCGGCCTGGCTGTCCAAGCCCGGAAGGCCGTCCTCGCCGATCGTTTCTGGTATGACCATCGAAGGGAGGATGATAGCCGGCTTAATCCATAAGGTAAATACCCTGGGGAGGAAGTGCCTCGGCGATGCTCGAATACGTCGCGCCGCTGACGGGATCGAGGAGTCCTCCGTCCAGGTCCAGGAGCGGAAGGAGCGCGAATAGGCGCTCCTTGAGGCCGGGATGGGGAATGACCAAGTCGGGCTCGCTCATCGCCTGCGATCCGAAGAGGAGGATGTCGATATCGAGAGTGCGGGGCCCTTTGCGCCGTTCCCTGCCGCGATCGCGCCCGAAGCGAGCCTCTATCGCGTTGACGGCCGCGAGCAGGGCGCGGGGCGAGAGCGCGGTCTCGCCCGCGACGGCCGCATTGACGAAATCCGGCTGGTCCTCGACGTAGAGGGCGCGCGAGCGCCAGAGCCTCGATAAGCGCGCTCCGTCCAGGATCGACGACAGCTCCGAGAAAGCGCCGCGGACGATCCCGGCCCCGTCCCCGATATTGGAGCCGAGCCCGAGGAATACCCGCGCCATCGGCTAGAAGAGTCCCTCGTCCTCGTCGGCCGGGGATGCGCTCGTCTTCGCGGTGGCCTGTTTGGCCGGCCGCCCGGGACCGCGCGCAGCAGGCGGATTCTCGGCGACGGCCTCGGCCGCCTTGCTCGATGCCGCGCGAGGCGTTTCGGCGGCGGCCTTCGCCGAATCGGCTTTGAGCTCCGGCGTTTGGGCGTCGGGATGCTGCGCGGAGAAGATCAGAGCCCGCACGCGCTTCTCGATATCGGCCGCCGCCTCGGGGTTCTGCTCGAGATAGAGCCTGGCGTTGTCCCGGCCCTGCCCTACCTTCTCCTCGCCCCAGGTATACCAGGCGCCCTTCTTGTCGATGACGTCGTACTTGACGGCCGCGTCCAGGAGGGAGCCCGCCCAGGAAATGCCCTTGCCGAACATCAGCTCGAGCTCGACTTTCCGGAAGGGAGGCGCCACCTTGTTCTTGACGACCTTAACGCGGACTTTATTCCCGATCGCCTCCTCCTCGCCCTTCTCTATGGTCTCGATCTTGCGGACCTCGAGGCGCACGGAAGCGTAGAACTTGAGCGCGTTGCCGCCGGTAGTCGTCTCGGGATTGCCGAACATGACGCCGATCTTCATGCGGATCTGGTTGATGAACACCAGGATCGTCTTCGATTTCGAGAGCGTGCCGGTCAGCTTGCGCAAGGCCTGGCTCATGAGGCGGGCCTGGAGGCCGACGTGGGCGTCTCCCATGTCGCCTTCGATCTCCGCCTGCGGCGTCAGGGCCGCGACCGAGTCGATGACGATGATGTCGACCGCGCCCGATCTGATGAGGGACTCGGCTATGTCCAGGGCCTGCTCTCCCGAATCGGGCTGGGAAACCCAGAGATCGTCTATGTTGACGCCGAGGTTCTTGGCGTAGACCGGATCGAGCGCGTGCTCGGCGTCGATGAAGGCGGCAATCCCGCCTTTCTTCTGCGCTTCGGCTATGGCGTGGAGGGCGAGAGTCGTCTTGCCCGAGGATTCCGGGCCGTAGATTTCGATGACGCGACCGCGAGGGTAGCCGCCCACGCCGAGCGCCTCGTCGAGGAGGATGGATCCCGAGGGGACGACATCGATTCCCTTCATGGCGTCGTGCGACCCGAGCTTCATTATCGAGCCCTGGCCGAATTGCTTTTCTATTTGAAGACGGGCGGCTTCCAGCGCCTTGAGCTTCTCGTCCATATCCGTCACGGCGGCCCCGGCCTGCGCGGTTTCCTTCTTGACCATAATCCCTCCGCTTTATTTCGCCGACGGTCGAATCGGTCGATTGAAGTCCACAGCACTATACATCCAAACGTCGGGGAAAAAAAGACGATGGGGAAGGGAGGGGATACGACTAATCTCAGATTTTCCGGAAAATCTCGAGCGGAGGCAGGCGGGATGCCCTGCTCGCGGGTATGAGCGAGGCCAGGAGGCACAAGGCTAGGCTCGCGGCTAGGACTGTCGCCAACTCTCCTGCATGGATATGTATCGGGATGCGCTCCAGATAGTAGGCGGGATCGAGGAGGCGTATCGGGGCCCGGGGCGGCGAGGAACCGGAGACCTCGGCCCATAGCCGCGCGGAAGCGTTGACGATCCGCTGGACGGCCGAGATGATATCGTTGATCCTCCAGGCGAGGAGGGAGCCGAGGCCTATCCCGATCAAGGTACCGGCCCCGCCGATCGCCAGGCCGGTGACGACGAAGCTGCGTCCGATCGAGGCGGGCGAGGCTCCGGCGCTTTTCAGTATCGCTATGTCCCTTCTGCGCTCGAGGACGAGCATCACCAGGGCCGAGCCCACGTTGATGGCCGCGACCGCGACCGCGAGGGCCATGACGAGGAGGAGGAGGGCCCTGGTCGTGGCGAAGGACCTGAAGACGTTGCGCTCGGCCTCGGGCCAGGTGACGACATTCCAATCGGGCGATAGGGCGGAGATCGCCGAGGAACGGGGGATCTCCAGGTTGCCGAAGGGGTCTTCGACCTTCATGCCGATGATCGTTCGCGATTCTCCGGGCCAGAAGATCCTCGAACCGGCGCGGAGCGAGATGAAGGCCCAAAGAGCGTCGAGTTCGCGATAGCCCGCCGATACGATGCCTCGAACGCGAAATACCGAGATCTTGGGAAGCAGGGCCGTGTCTATCCCTCCGTATCCCGGCCTTTCGGTCATGACGCTGACGGTATCGCCGACCTTGACTCCGAGATCCCTGGCAAGAGGCTCGCCGAGGAGTATTTGGTTCGTGGAATCGAGCTTCATCTCCCCCTCGCGGAGCTCGAGATAGGCGACGGTCCCCGGATCCTGGAGGAAGGAAGGGTCGACCGCCCGCAGGGCCGCTCCCGCCGTGTTCGAACCCGCTATCGCGACGCCGTAAGCCTGCATCTCCGGGAAGGCCTTGATCCCGGGCCGAGCCCTAAGGGCGGCGGCCGAAGCCTCGAGCGCGGCTTGATCGACGACGGCGAGGGCTTGCGCCTGGAGATGATAGGTGCCGGTTTCGATATATCTCGCGGTGATCCCCTGTATCATGCCGTCCGCCACCACGAGAACCAGGACGAGCGGAACTATGCTCAAGGCCACGCCTATGATCGCGCCGCGTAAATAGCGCCTCGCCGGCGCGTCCGGGCGAGGGCCCGCGAGTTCCCTTCGAACGCGCGGCCGAAGGCCGAGCATCCGGCCGGCGAAAAAGAGGGTGGCGCCCGGATTCACGAGGGACCGAGCCTTCCGCCGTCGAGCCGATAGCTGACATCGGCCTCCGAGGCGAGCGACGGATCGTGGGTCGCGAGGACGAGGGTCGTGCCGTAGCGTCCGGAGAGGCCGAACAGGAGCTCCTTGACGGAACGGGCGCTGTCGACGTCGAGGTTTCCCGTCGGCTCGTCCGCCAATACGAGACTCGGCCTGTTGATGAGCGCGCGCGCAATCGCGGCCCTCTGGCGCTCGCCTCCCGAGAGCCGCGAGGGAATATGATCCATTCGCTCGGCGAGCCCCATGTCGGAAAGAAGGACGGCGGCGCGCTCGAAGGCTTCCTTCCTCTTTCCGCCTCTCATGTATGCGGGCATGGCCACGTTCTCCAGAGCGGTAAAATCCTTCAGGAGGTAGTGGAATTGAAAGACGAAACCGACCGTAGTCCCGCGGAATTCGGCCAGCTCCCGTTCATGGACGGAATCGAGATGCCACGCGCCCACGCGCACCGATCCGCCGTCGACCCTGTCCAGCCCCCCTAAAATGGATAAGAGCGTGCTTTTCCCGCAGCCGCTCGCGCCGGTGATCGCCACGCGGGAACCGGCCTCGACGCTCAAGTCCAGGCCACGGATCACGCGCAGCTCTTCGGCGGCGCTCGCGAAGGTCTTCTCCAGGCCGCGGCATTCGATCAAAGGCTCACTCATAGCGCAGCACCTCGGCCGGGGCGAGGCCGGACACGCGCCCCGCGGCGCTCGTCGCCGCCGCCGCCGCCGATGCGATGGCCGCGGCCGTGACGAAGAAAGTCTCCGGGAAGAGAACGCGCACGGGCACCTCCATGAGGTAGAAATACTGGGGCGAGAAGATGCGGAAATCTGATCCTCCAAAGCTGCCCAGCATCCGCGCGGCCAGATCGACGGCCCCGTTTACGATAGTCTCGACGATGGAGAAGACTTCGTTGACGTTGACGGCGATCAGCAAGCCGATGACGAGACCGACGACCGCCCCGCCCGTGCCGATGGCCAGGCCGTCCAGGACGAAAATGCGCCGCAACTGCTCGCTATCCGCGCCCATCGCCTTGAGGACGGCGATGTCCTCGGTCCTTTCCGCGACGGCGCGCCGCATCGAATGGAAGATATTGACGCCTACGACCAGGAAGATCAAACCGATGAGGAGCATCATCACTGTCTTCTCGGTGCGGAGCGCGCCGAAGAAAGCCCTGTCGTAGTCGCGCCAGTCCTCGACCCTATCGGGCCCGAGGCCGAGATCGGACAGCAATCTCGCCGAAAAGGCATCGTCGGAATTCCTGTCGCGGAGCTTGATCCCGTAGGTGTAGCGCTCGATGGCCTTCGCGGGGAAAATCGAGGCGCCGACGCTCGACGAGAAGGGCAGTATCGCCATCCCGAAGTCGAAATCGAAATAGCCAGAGCGGAACAGGCCGTCGATGCGCACCTTCACAGACCTGGCTTCGACGCCCTCCTCGCCTCCGGCCGAGACGACGAGGATCTGGGCCTCGGAACCCGGGGCGAGGTCGAGATAACGCGCCAGCTCGGCTCCCAGGATGAGCCCTCCCCCGCCGTACCAGGGGGCGTCCGGCTTTCGCCCCTCGATCCCGAGGGCGCTCATCATGCCCGGATCTCTCTTTTCGGAATCGTCGGGAATGGCGCGGAGCGTAAGGGGAAAGGTCCTGCCGTCGCGAGAGCTGAGGAGACAGCGAGTCTCGGCGAAGGGAAGGACGCTTACGACGCCGGGCTCGGCGGCGATTCGCGCCACAAGGGCCGAGTCGATGCCGCCGGCTCGCTTATCGTCGACTCGGACGTGGAAACTCGATACCTGGAGGATGGAGTCGATGAATCCCATCTGAAAGCCGTTCATGACGCCGAGCACCACCACGAGGGCGGCGACGCCGATGGCTATGCCGGAGGCCGCGAGCAGGGAAGAGGCCGAACCGCCGCTCTCCCGCCTTGTCGCGAACCAGCGGCGGGAGACGAAGCCAATCCACGCGGGAATCGCCATCAGTACTCCCTCGTCCGGCTGACGACGCCGTTCGAGTAGAACTCGTCCTTGACCTTGCGTCCGCCGACATAGGTGGCTTTGACGAACAATTGGCCGTCGTCGTAGAGTTCCTCGACCCGACCGTCATCGGTATAGTCGACGGACAGGATCAGGCTTCCATCCCTAAGAGTCTCTTCTCTCGTCAACGTGCCGCTTTCGGAATACGTCATTTTCTTTTCGTTTCGATGCTCGCCTTGGCGCGTGGTCTCCTCGACCAGCCTCCCCGCGCCGTCGTAGCTGTATCGGGTCTTGGCCGGCGGTCCCTTCGACGGAGTGACGATCTTCGAGGACATCCTGCCATCCTCGTCGTAAAGCGTTTCGGCGACGAGGCCCGAAGCCTTATCCTCGGTTTGGACGGAATAGAGCCGCCCCTTGTCCCCATAGCTTCTCCGCTCCACCGAAACCGCGGCTCCGTCCTTCATGGTCTGGACCATAGTGACGCGGCCCGATTCGTCGTAGGCGAGTACCGTCGTGCTTTTCCCCGCTATCCAGGATGCCTGGGGTATGGCTCCCGAGGATATCATGCCCACGGAAATCGTGCCCAGGTCGCCATCGGAGTCGACTCCGAGGAGGCGTCCGTCCCTGTCGTAGCGATAGCTCTGCGTGCCGACGAGCTTCCCCGCGGCATCGGCGTATTCGACCCGCTCGAGCCGCCCGCCTTCCCTGATATAGCTGCGGGTCCGAACCGGAAGGGAGGAAGAGTCGAAAAAGGTCTCCTTCTTGAGCGCTCCGTCGGCGTCGTAGGATATCTCCTCGGTCAGGACCGTATCGCTGTAAACGAGGTCTTTCGTGCCATCGGCGAAATGCTCTACCCGATCTTCGCCGCTCGTCATGCCTCCGGCCATCAACAACAAGACGGCGGCGGCGAGAAAGGGAAAATTCATGCGTCGATCCCTATGAACCCATCGAGGAATCGTCCGAGATCGAAGGCTTCGATGTCTCCATAGCCCTCCCCGGTGCCCACGAAGGCCGTCGGCAGGCCTAGCTCCTTTCCGAGCCGGATCGTCATACCGCCTTTGGCCGTCGAATCGTGCTTGGTCAGGATTATTCCGTCGATCTTCACGGCCTCGGAGAAAGTCTCGGCTTGCCGGAGCCCGTTCTGGCCCGTCGTCGCGTCGATGGCGAGGAGGCGGCGATAATCCGCGCCGTCGGCCTTCGCCGCGACGACTTTATCGATCTTGCCGAGCTCTTTGACCAGATCGGCCCTCGTATGCATCCTTCCCGCGGTATCGGCGATGACGAGTCCCGCCCCGTCGGCCCGAGCGGCGTCTATCGCGTCCCATAATACCGCTCCCGGGTCGGATCCCGGCTTCTGCGCTACGACTCGAACCCCGAGTCTCTGACCGTGGATCTTTATTTGATCGATCGCGGCCGCCCTGAAGGTGTCTCCCGCCGCGAGGACGACGCCCGTGGTCGGGCCTTCGCGCAAAAAGAAGTCCACCAGTTTCGCGCAGGTCGTCGTTTTCCCCACGCCGTTGACGCCGAGGACGAGGAAAATGCTCATCGTTCCCGGTCGGGGCCGGATGCTCGTCTCTTTCCCGTAGCGCGAGAGGATGGATCGCAGCTCGAGCTTGACCTCGCGCGGCTCCCTCAGGCCCTTGGTCCTGCAGGCCGCGCGCAGCTCGTCCGAAACCGAGAGAGCCAGGCTTCCGCCGAGGTCGCCCTCGACAAGGAGGTCGGCCAGTCCCTCGAAGAGGGAGTCGTCCGCGATTCCGAGGCGAAAAAGGTTCCGGAACCTGTCAGCGAAGGTCATTCTGGGATGTCTCCAATCGTATCAGCGCGCGGAGGCGAGATACTTTATCAAGTGGGTGATCATGAAGGTGAAGGTCACGCCCGTCGCGGCGGCGGCGGCCCAGAGGAAGGCGTACGAAACATAGCCCGAGCTCAAGAGGGAGGGATCGCCCGAGCGGGAATAGGCTTCGGAGTAGCCGTTGTAGACGCCCAGGCTCAGGGAGGTAACGGGAATCGAAAGCACGAACCATCCCAGGGATTGATAGAAGCTGTCCTTCGCCGCGAGGATCCTGCCCTTGGGCCCCAGGCCGTCCGTGGGACGGAGATCGATGTGCAAATCCGACTCTCCGGAGGGAGGGAGGACGAGAGTCTGCGATTCCCTACCCTTCGCCTGAGCCGTGACGATTCGCCGGCTCCCGTCCAGCGGGATGGTGATAGGCGATTGCCCGAGCGGCAACGAATCTACGCTGATCTGGGCCTCGCCGGGAGTGGTGGTCAAGGACACGCTTCCCGTGGCGAGGGGCTCGAGCTTCAAGTCTACCGATTTTTCGTCCCCGGGCTCGAGCGCGACGTCTATCGATCCCGGGGAGTAGCCGGCCGCGGAAGCGTAAAGGTGGAGAGTCTTGCGGCGATAGGCGTAAAGTATCGGGGGGGTGCCTTCGAAAGGCGTTCCATCGACCACGAGCTCGGCGGAAGCGGGGCTGAGCCTGATATCGAGGCGCGCGAAATTCCTTCCAGCCGTCCATCGTTCGAGACGCTTGGCGAATTCGTCGGCGAGGGGGCCCGGATCGTCGACCGAGCAGAAATCCTTCCATGAGAAGACCTCGCGGCCCAGGTCCGCGTCGTAGCCATCGAGGCCGACCGTGGCATAGCCGTCCCGAATTGCGACCGTCCCGGTCACGAGCAGGTCCACGTTGGCGCTTTTGGCGGCCTGATCGAGTCCGGCCGTGGGCGCGTCGATGAGCCTGCCCTTCGAGTATCCGTCCCAGAGCTGGGCGACCAGATCATCGGGTTCCTCGGGCACATTGGTTTTCTTTAGCTTTCTCTCTTCCTCGAGCTTCTTTTCGGCGTCCGTGACCTGTTGATCCGCCTTGGATATCGCGTCCCTCCAAGCTCCTGCGTCGAGCGTTGGATCGAAAAAGCCGAGGGCGCGCGTATCGAGCTTTTTCGCGAGATCGTCTCCAAGGGAAAAGCGGGAGCGGAGCTCGGCAAGCGAGGCGATTTGGGCCGCCGCATCCTTGGAAATATGCCGACTGGGCAGCGACTTCAGGTCCGCGGCTATGAGGAAGGGAATAGTGTCTTGGAGCGAAGATCTCGTCCCGTCGTCGTCGGCGATGACGAAGCGCGCTATGCCGATCAGCCATGGCGCCGGACCGGCGGGAACCGCCGGGGAGGAAGCCGCGGGAGCCGTAGAGCCGGAGGCGGAAGTAGATGAAAGAGCGGCGGTCGCGGTCGTCGCCGCGGTCGCCGCGGTATCGGCCTGGAGTCGAAGGCCCGCCGCGAGGAAGGCGAGCATCAGGATCATCGACTCGTGTTTTGGCCAGGACCGCATGACCCTCCTCCTCTACAAGTCCTCGTCCTCGTCGTCGCCGCCGGAATCGACTCCCGATGCGCCGCCTTGCCAACGCCAGCGCATGAAGGACTCGATGAACGGGTCGATGTCGCCGTCCATGACGGATTGGACGTTGCCGACGGAGAATTTATTCCTATGGTCCTTGACCATAGTGTAGGGCTGGAAGACGTAGGACCTGATCTGAGAGCCCCAGGCGATCTCCTTTTTCTCCGAGGCGAACTTGGCGTTTTCCTTTTCCTTCTCCTGTTTGTAATATTCGTAGAGCCGAGATTTCAGGACGCTCATCGCGACGTCCTTGTTCTTGTATTGGCTCCTCTCGTTCTGGCAGGTAACCACGATCCCCGTGGGCAAATGGGTCATCCTGACGGCGGAATCCGTCTTATTGACCTTCTGGCCGCCGGCCCCGCCGGAGCGGTAGGTGTCTATGCGAAGGTCCTCCGGCCTTATGTCTATGTCGATCGAGTCGTCGAGCACGGGAAAGATATAGACCGAGGCGAAGGAGGTATGGCGCCTGGCGTTGGCATCGAAGGGCGAGATCCGGACGAGGCGATGGACCCCAGACTCCCCCTTGAGATAGCCATAGACGTAATCCCCGTCTATTTGCAGCGTTGCGGACTTGACTCCTCCCTCCACCTCGAGGAGGTCGATGACTTCCGCCTTGAATTTCCTGCGTTCCGCCCAGCGCGTATACATGCGAAGGAGCATCGATGCCCAATCGCAGGCCTCTGTCCCCCCCGTTCCGGCATGGATCGAGAGGAAGGCCCCCGATCGGTCGGCCTCGCCCGAAAGCAGCTCGAGTATCGTGGCCTTGTCGAAGCGCTCGGTGATATCCTTGAAGGAAGCCCGGATGTCGGGCTCCATCGATTCGTCTCCCTCTTCCTTCGCCATCCTGAGCACGTCATCCAGGGCTTCCGAGTCGGTCTTGAGCCTCGTCCACGTTTCGAGCCTATCCCTGAGCTGTTTTATCTCAGTCATGATCCGGCCCGCGCGGGAACCGTCGTTCCAGAATCCGGGCTCGGAAGTCAGGGCTTCCTTATCCGCGATCCGCTTTCCGATGGCGACGGCGTCAAAGACGCCCCCAGATATCGAGGATCTCCTCGCGGAGGGAGGCAACGGGAGCCGCGATGTCGTCTAGCATCATAATCCTCCAAGGAATTGCGCGCGGGCTCATTCTCTCGGCCGGGCGGGATCGCGAACGATGATCCTGCGCCATTTATTGTCCTTGAGGACAGTCATGGCCAAGGTCCCGCCGACCGGGAATTGGTAGAGCCGTACGGTATCGTAGGAATCGGTCACCTTGTCTATGTCGCGCTTGAGGGCGGAAAGGAGCTTGTCCGTTATCGAGGCGCATTCGAAGCAGGCCTTTTGCACGCGCTCGAAGCCGTATTGCGGTAGCAGGTTATAGAGCGCGGCCCGCGAATCCTCGCTGCCCATGTCGCAAACCACCGAAACGAACATGCGGCAATGGTATCGGAAATCGGCCGAACCGTCAATTCGAAGCCGGTCCCGGCGAAAAGCTCCTAGAATACGCTTCCATTATCCGATAATAATATCAATATGAAGAAGCGGATAAGCAGCGTCCTACTCGCCGCGCTAGCCGGCCTCATCCTCGGGTCCGGCACCGCCTTTCCGCAGGAGGGCGGAGCCGCTCAATCGCCCTTTCCTACGAAACTGAGGACGGCGGTGAACGACGACCTTATCATCTTGACCTGGGTGGATTCCCCGAAATACACCGGGAATTACGTCGTATACCGTTCCGATGAGATTCTGACTCCGGCCAGCTTCTCGACGGCCCTCCGTTTGGGGGAGATCCCTTCGATCGCGCAGACCTATAGCTATTCGCCTCCAGACTCCAGAACCTATTATTTCGGCGTTTTCGCCCTTTCCAAGGATGGCTCGCCCTATCGGGTTTTCCTCCCCGCACAGAATATAACCGCGAGCGGCATTTCCGTCGGCGAGTCCGCGCCTCCAGCCCCGAAGCCGGTCGCCAATTCCGCCAATTCCGCCGAAGGCGCATCCCAGGCCCCATCGCAACCCTTCGTCTCGGATATCGCCGCCAAGGTCAAGGGCGACGCCATCGTCATTACCTACAAGGCTTCTCCCAAATCTCGCCTCGTCCTCTATCGAGGCGTCGCCCCGATAGGCGGGGCTCCGGATCTTTTGGACGCAACCCTCGTCGCGGCTTTTACGGATAAGGACGGCAGCTTTGCCGACTATCCCGTTCCGGGCGTCGATTATTTTTATGCCCTATTGGGAGAAGAGGACTTAAAGGCCGGCAAGATCCTCATCGCGCCCGGCGTGAATTCCTTGACGTCTTCCGTGGAGGTTCCCGCCGGAGCGGTTTCTTCGGGATTGGCGGCGCCTCCCCCTTCCAGGACTCCACCCCTACCCTATTTCCTATTGGAGGAAGGCAATTTCGGCGATGACTCGATGGTCGAGTACGACGGCCTGGTCCCGGCCAGGCCGGTATCGCCAGAGACCGAGAAGGCCATCTCCTCGCTGCTCGCGCTTACCCCGGCCATCAAAGTCCTAATGCCGCCTCCTCGAGACCTGACGGAAGAAACGGCCGCGCCTTCGGGCGGAGAAGACTATGCCCTCTCGCTCATAGTCTCGGATAGGATCGCCGCCAAGGATTGGCCGGCGGCCGTGGGCCAACTGCGCGATTATCTTTCGCTCAACCGGAGCCCCAGGGCCGCGGCGCGCGCCCACTATTATCTCGGCGAAGCCCTTGCCTCCATGGGCTCCGCGCGCGAAGCCTTCTTCGAGTTCCTTTCGGCCCGCGATTCCTATCCGACGGAGACCGAGCCTTGGATCGAATACGTGCTCTCGACCCTGCGCGAGTCCTCTCAGGGATAGAAGCGGTAGAGGGTCTCGTGGGTCCAGGCTTCTCCCGGCGCGAGGCGGGCCGATGGGAAGGAAGGCCTGTTGGGCGAGTCGGGATAGAGTTCGGTTTCGAGGCAGAATCCTCCGTGCTTTTCATAGACCGATCCCCGCTTTCCCGCGACGGCGGAGAGGAAGTTGCCCGAGTAGAGCTGCACGCCCGGCAAAGTGGTCGCCGCGGTCATGCGCCTGCCCGTGGCGGGTTCCCTGATTTCCGCGAAGTCGGCGAGGCCGGGCGCCTTTCTATCGATGACGAAGCAATGGTCGTAGCCGCCCGCCGCCTCTATGTCCCTGCCGATGGGCTTGGCCTTCCTGAAATCGAAGGGTCCGCCGTCGACGGGGACGGCCTCCCCCATCGGGATGAGTCCGGGATCGACCGGCAGGTACGATGAGCATGCCAGGGAGAGCTCGTGATCGAGTATCGTGCCTTTCCCCTCGCCCTTTAAATTGAAATAGGCATGATTCGTAAGGTTGACAACGGTTTCGGCGTCGGTGCGCGCCGCATAGGAAATGGAGAGGGCCCCTCCTCGCCCGAGCGTAAAGCTGACGTCGACGGTCAAGCTGCCGGGATAGCCTTCTTCGCCGTCGGGGCTGGTCCTCGTGAATTTCACGACCGCGCCCGAGTTTCCTTCCGATGCCTCCGCCTTCCATACGAAGGTGTTGAAGCCCTTGAGGCCCCCGTGAAGATGGTTTTGGCCGTCGTTGACCGCTAAGGCATAGGTCTTGCCGCCGAGGGTGAAGCGGCCCTTGGCGATCCGGTTCGCGTAGCGCCCGACCGTCACCCCGAAGAAAGGATGCTTGGCGGCGTAGCCGCTTAGCGTCGAGGCGCCGAGAAGGACGTCGTCGCGTCCTCCCCGTCCGTCGGGAAGAAGGATGGAAACGAGAGTAGCCCCGTAGTCGGAGAGGGTGACGGCGATGTCGTCCGATTTCAGGATGAACAGGGAACATCCCTCGCCGCTCGCGAGAAGACCGAAAGGCTTGCGTTCTATGGACATTGGGGACTCCTTCTTAACCGAGTCTGTAGTATTTGCCGAGCCGACGCTCGAAGGCGCGGGCAGGAAGCCAACGACTCGAATACGCGCACATCCGCCTCTCGACCGATCCCATGGTCCTCATCGGCGCGGCGTGACGCGCCGCTAGGATATTGTAGACGGCCCTTGCCACGATAAAGGGATCGGCTCCGCCGGCTTCGTCCCTCGAGAGGATGCCCGAAGCCGATTCGAGCGACGGCTTGTAGGCGCTGGAAGCCGAATATCCGACGGCCAGCTTGCGATTTTGCCCGAAGCCGGTTCGAAACGACCCTATCGCGATGAAGCTCGCCTCGATCCCGAAACCCCGGATTTCCAGGCGAAGCGATTGCACCAAGGCCCTGAGCGCGAACTCGCTCGCGGAAAAGAGGCCCTGGAAAGGAGTGGCTACGACGCCCTCCAACCCGCCGACCACGACGATGCGCCCTTTCCCTTCCTCGCGCATCCCCGGAAGGAAGGCTTTGATCGTGCGAAGGGTGCCCAAGTAATTTACGTTCATTATGGACTCGGCTTCTTCCACGCTCGAGTCTTCTATAGAGCCTACGAGACCGGAGCCCGCGCAACAGACGAGGGCGTCGACCCTGCGTTCCGCGGCGTATATCCTGTCGGCCGCCTTGACTACGGATGCGGTATCGCTCAGCTCCATCGGGAGCATTTCGAAGAATTCGTCGGCATTCCTTCTATAGGAAGCGGGATTACGGCAGGTGCCATAGACGCGACTTCCTTTTTTCGCGAGGAAGGTAGCGCAGGCGTTGCCGATACCGCTCGACGCCCCGGTTACCACTATCACGCTCTCGCGATTGTCCATGAGCCTTGGCTCCTCGGCTGCTAATCCTAACGCGAATGGACTCTCCCGGCAAGGACTTTCGCTTGACAGGATGCGGCTCGGCGGGTTATAGGGTCGCATGAAAGGTCACAATTCGGGCATTCCCGCCGG
This sequence comes from uncultured Treponemataceae bacterium, assembly GCA_964396415.1. Classification (GTDB taxonomy): domain Bacteria; phylum Spirochaetota; class Spirochaetia; order Treponematales; family Rectinemataceae; genus UBA1306. The sequence goes on from CAYNFM010000013.1 coordinate 16,095, forward strand.
GCTTGCCCTCTCCTGTCTCTTCGCGGCCTTGTGCTGCGCCGGCGCCTATATTTCGATACCGATTCCGGTCGGACCGGTGCCTCTGTCGCTTTCGAATTTTTTCGCGGTGCTCGGGGGCCTCGTCCTCGGGCCGCTTTACGGAGCCCTGTCCATCGTCCTCTACCTGGCGCTGGGGGCGCTGGGCTTTCCCGTATTCTCGGGGGGCAGCGGCGGCCTCGCCCATTTCATCGGGCCGACGGGGGGATACTTGCTGGGCTATGCCATAGCCTCGTTCCTCGCCGGCGCAGTCGCGAGGAGGCGCGGCCCGATCGAATCCATCCTGGGATCCATCCTCGGCTTCGCTTCGATCCTCGCCATCGGCGCCGTCTTCCTCAAGTTCATGGCTAAAATCCCTTGGGACAGGGCTATGATCGTCGGAATCCTCCCGTTTATCGTCGGCGATTCGATAAAGACCGCTCTCGCCGCGATCATAGCCCTGAGATTGGGCCCCTTCGTCGATTCCCTGACCGGACGACGCGATCGACGCGCTCATGGACCCGCTTGAGCCCGCCCTGCGCGCCGAGGCTCTCGGCTTTCGCTTCGCCGACGGCGCATGGGCCTTTCGCGGGATCGATTTCTCTTTATCGGCAGGGAAAATCGCGGTGCTCGCGGGGCGCAACGGCGCCGGCAAGACGATATTCGCCAAGCACCTCGCCGGCCTCCTCGAGCCGACCGAAGGGAGCGTCTTCGTCGCGGGTCTGGATCTGCGCCGGGTGCGGGGAACGCGGGCCGGAAGGGTCGGCTACGTTTTTCAGGACGCTCGTCTCCAGGCCGTCGGCGAGACGGTATTCGACGATGCCCTTTTCGGCCCGACCAATCTCGGATTCCCGCCCGAGCAGGCCAAATCCAGGGCGATGTCCGCCCTCGTTTCCTGCGGCCTCGTCGAAAAGATGGACAGCTTCGTGCATACGCTATCGGGAGGGGAGCTTCGACGACTCGCGATAGCGGGAGTGCTCGCCATGTCGCCGGCCGTCGTCGTCTTGGACGAGCCTTTCGTCAACCTGGATTTGGAAGGCGTGCGATCCGTGCTTAAGATCGCGAAAGATATGGCCGAAAGAGGCGTCGCGGTGCTCGTCGTCACCCACGAAATCGAAAAGGTGCTCGGCCTGGCCTCCGACTTCTCGATAATGGACGGCGGGCGGATAGTCCTGTCCGGCGAGCCGAGGGCGATCCTCGAGGCAGGCGTCGAATCCTATGGGCTTCGCGATCCCTTTCGATGCCGAAGCGGCATCGAGGAATTGCAGTGGATCGATTAGGACCGGTTGCCTCGCTCGATCCCGCCGCGAGACTCCTGTGTCTCGCCCTCCTGTCTTCGGCCTCCCTGGCCGCCCGTCCCTCCTTCTCGGCGGTCGTCGCCGCTACGGCCGTCCTCTTATTGAAAATGGCGGGTCTGTCCTTCGCGAGGATTCTTCGCGATTCCGCGTTCGTCGCGGTCTTTTTGCTTTTCGCCGCGGCGCTTCGATATTTCGACTTCTCCCTGAGGGGCATCGACCTTCCCGCGGCGGCCGGGTATATCGGGGCATACGGAGCGAGGCTTCTGGCCGCCTTTCTCGCCGGCCGCCTTTTTTATGCCTCGACGAGCCTTTCCGAGCTGCGCGACGCTACGACGAGGATAACGCGGCGCCTCCCCCTGCTTCGCAGAGCGGATATGGGCCTCCCGCTTTCGATGGTCATCGGCTTCGTACCCCTGATCCTGTCCGAATGGTCGGCATCGCTCGAAGCCGCGCGATCGCGGGGGATGCCGCGACGAGCCGGCCTCGCTAAGCAATCTCTGTTCTTGGGGGCTTTTCTGCGAAGACTGATGCTGCGAGCGGTCGCCACCCCGGAAGCCCTCGTGGCTCGGGGTTGGACGAGGGATCGTGGAATCGCGCTCTCGAAATGGAGGAAGAGGGACAGCCTTTCCCTGCTCGCGTGCACGTGCGCACTAGGCGCGGCCCTGCTGCGCATTGTATGAAACAGTAGACTTTATTAGACTTAATTATTTATGAATCATGGAATTCGCTTTACTCACCTTCGGTGGGAGAGGGCTGTGACTACTATCTCGACGATGGCCTGGGGTTTCCACTTTTCGGTGTTGATCACCAAGTCGGCGAGGCTGAGATCGTCATTGTCGATTCCGTAAATAGTCAAATAGCGCTTATGGTCGCTCTCGTCGCGCTCCCGCGTAAAGGCGAGCTTGTCCGAAAGCCTGGCCCCTTCGCGTTCGTGGATGCGGGATGCGCGAACTTCGAGACTTCCCGCCAAGAATACCCGCAAGTCGGCGTCGGGGAGGAGCCACATCGCCAAACGGGAACCGATGACGCAATCGCCCTCGTGGGCGAGCTCGACCTGCTTCGCGTCCAGCGCCCTGTCGTAGGAATAGTCGGGTTCCGCGTTGGCGAGCCGCAACATCTCTTCGAAGGAAACGCCCTTGTCCTCCGCCATCCTGCGGAAGGTATAGTTGATCAGCTTGACGCCCAAGCGATCCGAGAGGAGCCTGCTCACCGTCGAATTGCCACAGCCGCTTTTCCCCGATATCGCTACGATGCGCGCAGCCATCTGCTCTCCTTCATTCTATATTCCGCAGTTGTTCCCTGACGTTCTCCAGGGCGTCTTTCAGCTCTACCACCGCCCGGCTTACGGCGAGCAGCATGCTCTTCGAGCCGATCGTATTGACTTCGCGGTTCATTTCCTGACAAAGGAAATCGAGCTTCTTTCCGGGAGAGGACTCGCTATCCATTATATGGGCGAAAGACTCGATATGCGCGGCGAGCCGCGAAAGTTCCTCGTTTATCGTATATTTCATCAGCGCAGCGGCGATCTCCGAAAGCACCCTCCCCTCGTCGATCGCGTCTCCCATTACCTCCCTGAATTTGGAGCCGAGCTGGGCACGGATCGTCCTGTCGATCTCGGGGACGAGCTCCCTGACGAGGCCGACCGAGCTCGAAACCCGCGCCAGCTGGGCCTCGATGTCCCGGCGCGTGGCGTCGCCTTCCTTTCGGCGGGCGGACTCGTAATCCGCGAAGCAGGCCTCCAGTTCCGGTTGGACCCTGGCCCAGAGCGCCTCGTCGTCCACCTCGCGATCGAGGGAGACGACTCCGTCGAAGCCGATTACTGCTTCGAGGCTCAGGGGTTCTTCGATGCCGCAGGCCTCGGATATTCGGGCTAGGACCGATGCGACCGCCTTGGCGGCCGCGATGTCCGAGCTCGCCTCCACGGGGGCGTCGAATTCCCTGACGCGCAAGACCGTCTCGATCTTCCCGTGCGCGATCCGACCCGAAAGGTAGGATCGGAATCGGGGCTCGAGCCTGGAAAGGTAAGGAGGAAGGGATATCGCGAGATCTAGGTAGCGATTGTTGTAGGATTTGATCTCGAGGCTCGCCCTGAAGCCCGTCTGCGCTATCTCCCGGTGAGCGAAGCCCGTCATGCTCTTGATCATCCTTCCGCGGCTCCTTTCCCGAAACGCGAGAACAGGGCCTCGCCGAGCCTCCAATTGTCGCCGGCGCCCATCGTCAGGAAGAGGTCTCCCGGCCTTAAGGCGGCGGCGACGTCGTCGAGGCCCTCCAGGACTCCCTCGAAGAAATAGGCCGGTCGGGAGGGGGACCTCGCCTCTATCGCCTCGAAAAGCTTTCGGCCGCTGACGGCGGGATCGGGAAGCTCGCGCGCCGATGCGTATATGCCGTGGAGGACGACGACCTCGGCTTCGTCGAGGCTGGCCGCGAAATCCTCGAAAAGCGCCTTCGTCCTGGAATAGGTATGGGACATGAAATCCACGACCAGGCGCCTATTCGGCCAGAATTCCCTGATACCGCGGATGGTTTCGCGGATCGCCGTGGGATGGTGGCCGTAGTCGTCCATGAAAAGGATTCCGCCGGCCTCCCCGAGGATCTCGGAGCGGCGCTTGGAGCCGGAGAAGCGGGCCAAAGCGTCTCGAAGGGCCGATAGATCCTCGGGGCTCGGTCCGGAAGCGAGGGACCCGCGCGCTCGCCTTTCGCTTGCGAGGATCGATAGGGCGAGGGCGAGCGCCGCCGAGGCGTCGAGGGCGATATGCCGACCGGGCACTCGAAGGCCGAATTCGAGATCGAAGCCCGCGAGGCGGAATCGGGCCTCCCCCTTGTCGCTCCCGTAGCCGATGAGGCGAAAGTCCCCATCGGCGGTCGTTCCGTAGGGCGTCAACTCGAGGTCCGGGCGCTCCGACGCGATATCGCGCGCGGCTGCGGAGGCCCCCGGGTCGTCGGCGCAGTAAATGAGCTCGCCGCCCGAGGGCAGGAGGCGAAGATAATCGAGGAACGCCGCGAATATGTCCGCAAAGGTCGGGAAGCAGTCCTGATGATCGCTCTCGATGCTCGTGAGCACGATCCGCGAGGGCCTGAAGTGGAGGAAATGACGCCTGTATTCGCAGGTTTCGGCGATGAAATATCGCTCACCCAGAATCAAGGTCGAGCGGCCGGAGAAGCCGGAGACGGCCGAGCCGGCCAGGACCGTGGCCGGCAGCCTGAGAGCCGAGACGAGGCAGCCGGCGAGGGCCGTCGTCGTCGTCTTGCCGTGCACGCCGGCTATGCCGGAAGAGTCCGAGCGTCTCGAGATCGAGCCCAGGGCTTCGGGGTAGCTCATGATCGGAAGCCCTCTGCGCGCGGCCTCGAGAAGCTCCGGATTGCCGTCGCGGGCATAGGCCGCTGAATGGACGACGAGGCGCGTCTGTGCCGGAACGTGGCCGGCCTCGAATCCCCGGCTGACGACCACTCCGAGCGACTTCAGTATGGCGTCGGTATAGAAAACGTCGGGAACGTCGCTTCCGGAAAGCCTGGCTCCGCGCGCGGAGAATATCTCGGCCAGGGCCGCCATTCCCGTGCCCTTGGCGCCGACCATGTGGATGGGAAGGCCTTCGAGCGATTCGGGGAGACTCGGGTCGTCGGACATGGAGGCATTTTAGCGGTAAGGCGAGCCGAAGGCAAGCTTGACCCCTCCCCGGAAGGAAGGGTCAGGACCGCAGCTCGAGGCCTATCGATACCCTTCGCGCGGAAGCGGGAGGGATATCCAAGTCCCAGCCGAGGATGATGTCGCAGCCTTGATAGGGGGAGGCCGCGGGGCTCGATGCCGCGTCCGGGACGATGGGCTTGTGCACGAGGGCGAAGGGGAGATCCGATCGGATCTCTATCTTTTCGTCCTTGGCCAGGTTGGCGAGCCTGAATCCGTTCAGGTCGGGCTCGAGGCACCTGCGCCCGGTCTCGAGCCTGATTTCCTCCCGGGCTCGGAGGCCCATGAGCTCCACCGATTCGGCGCTGAATCCGGCGGCGAGATTGAACTCCACCCCGATCCGCAGGGATAGGGGCGACGTCTCCCGGTTCGATATCTCGTAGTCGACGGATAGGCCAGCCCTTCGGAAAGAATACAGCTTCCCGACGGAGAAGACGCGTTTCCTGCCGCCGATATCGGCCTCGCCCTCGCGAAAGAGCGAGGCGACGCTCGCGGGTCGCTCGGCATCGACGAGGGCATAGCGCGCGTCCGCGAGATTTCCCCTATCTTCTCCGAAGGAGCCTTTCTCGAAAAAATGATCGCGAAAGCAAAGCCTGCGAGGCCCCTGCACGCGAAGGTCCATGACGTTTACGTAGTTCGTCCTCGTCTTGAAGGAATCCAGCTCGGATAGGCAGGCTCCGCGAAGTTGGACATAGGCGTTCAGGTCGGCGCCCTGGTACATGATCTCCTTCGCGCCATTGAAGTCGATATCGGCCGAGATGATCCCCGGGGAAAATGAGCCGCGCTGTCTGGTGATCTTCTCCGCCTCTATCAATGCGGCATAGGCCGCCGCCCTGACCGGCAGCCTGGCTATGCCGCCCTCGGGCGCGGGCCAATAGGCGCCTCCGCATTGCGCCTTCCAGAGCTCTTCCTGGGCGGTCTTCTTTCGCGATTTATCGCCCCGGAGCTGGCTCACCAGGATCCGGACATAATGCATCTTGGCATAGAGCGCGAGGCTCTCCTCGTGCCGCAGGAGGAGGCGGCGCGGGCTTCCGATGGCCGCGGAGGGATAATCCTCCGGCCGGGCGGAGTCGATCTTGAGCTGGGCCTTCCTCGAGCGGAGGCCCGAATCCGGAGACTCGAGCGGCAGGCTCCGTTCCATGAGGAGGGCAGAGGCGCAACTGGGGAAGTAGGCCCTGGCGAAATCGCGCGCGCCCTTGAGGAGGCGCGAGGGCGTCGTAGTCTCGAACCTGGGCGCCTCGCGCTGCAGGGCGGCGAAGCTGCGCTCGAAGAAGACGTCCGGCGACTCGAGCTTCGAGGCGGCCCACAAGGCTCGAGCCGACTCGCCCGGAAAAAGGAGGGAATAGAGCGGCCGATCGCCCAGTCTGGACGCGAGGGAGGACAGGGCCTCGACGATCGGCATGGGATGAGGAAAGCTCTCCATCGCGTCGTAGGCGGGGAAGACCAGGAGGCTCCTGCCCTGGTCCTCGGTCATCACGGCGCTTCCGAGGCCCTCGGCGTCCGCTCCCGCTATGCGAAAGTGCCTTTCGGTGAGGAAAGTATAATCGAATCCGCAGGATTGCAGGGTCGACGGAAGGCTGGGCTCCCACGCGTAATCGGGCAGCCAGCAACCCCTCGGGCGCTTGCCGAAGGATCGGCGGATGTAGGTCGTCAGCAGCTCGATCTGCCCGAGGCGATCGGGACCGGGGATGAGCGGGAGTATCGGAGCGTAGAACCCGCCGCCGAGGAGCTCGACCTGTTTGCGGAGGACCATTTCCTCGAGTAGCATGATGAACTCGGGGTGGCGGGATTCCAGCCAATGGAGGACGGTTCCCGAATAATGGAGCACCGCGGCCAGGTCGGGAAAGCGATAGAGGACCGACAGGAGGGGACGCCAGCAGACCTGGTAGGTCTCCTCGAACGACTGCTCTTCCGTCCCTTCGGGCAAGAGATTATATGCGCCGATTATGACACTGCTACTTTGCATTTATCGATTGTCCTCGGGGTCGCGTAGCTCAGTATATACTAGGGCCTGGTCGCGGGCAAAGGGTGGCGGCGTTTTTTTTCGGCTCCCGCCTGGGCGATGGCCCCCGTAGGGCATCGTTCCGAGATCTCCTGCCATCTGCCGCCGATCGAATCGGGATTTTCCCGCGCGAGCTTGCCCTCGAGCGAGAATTCCGAGCGTCCCGAGCGCCTTGCGCATTCGCCGCATGCCGTGCAGGCGGCCGCGCAATCCGCCGATCTCCACTCGGGCCCGCGCTTCGACGAGCAGGCGACATACCAGGATTGGCTTCGCGGGAGCATGGAGATGACGCCCTTCGGGCAAACCCTCTCGCATTCGCCGCAACCTGTGCATAGGGACGGATCCACGACGGCGAGGCCGGATGCAATGCTGATCGCGCCGATGGGACAGGCCTCCGCGCAGGTACCGAAGCCGACGCAACCCTCCTTGCAGCGCTTCGGCCCGCCGTACAGCTCGACCGCGGTTCGGCAGTCGCGGCGCCCGTCATAGGGGAATTCCTCCACGGCGACGCCTCGGCGGCCGCCGCAGCGGACGACCGCGCGGAGAGAGAGCCCGCGCCTATCGCCGGGCCGCTCCTCGAGGGAGGAACGGAGCCGAGTCTCCAGCCGCTCCCCTCCCGGCAGGCAGAGCGCCGGGTCGGCGCCCTCGAGGTCGACGGCCGCGGCATAGGCGCGGCAATCGGAGCGCCCGCAAAGACCGCAGTCGAAGCCGGGAAGCATCGCCTCGAGCCTCAGGGTACCCGGCGCGGCCTTCCGTCGCCTCCGCCAAGCCGAGGATAGGAAGGATGCCCCGAAGGAGAATGCCGCCGCGGTCACGAGGACGATGGCCAGCTTGAGCCACATCATGCGGCTAGCCCGTCAATCCCTTCACGAAGGCCGAGTCCATCCCCATGAAGGCCAGAGCCATGAGCCCGGCGGAGATGAGCATGGCCGGCGCGCCCTTGAAAGGCTCGGGCAGGTCGCTGAGCTCCAACCTCTCTCGGATGGATTCCAGGAGCAAGGATACCAACCAATATCCGAGGCCGGCCGCCGAGCTGGCTATCAGGGCTTCCGGCAAGGCATATCCGCCGCGCGAGGCGATGAGGGCCAGGCCGAAGACGAGGCTGCCCACGACGAGATCGTCCGCGTCCTCGCCGACGCGCGAGAGCAGGGCCTTCCCGGACGACGAAGCCGCGCGGGAAAGGAATTTGAGCGCCGGTACCGCGAAGAGGGCGAAGAAGAGCACATCGAGGGAGCTCAAGCCCAATGGAAACAGGACGAGGCTGTGGACGACCCATAGGAATAAGGCGGCGAGCGCGTTGACCACGGTGAGGGCGATGGCCGAAGGAAGAGAGCCGAGCCGACCGCGGTCGCGATTCGGGATCGAGCCGAGGCCATAGGTAAGGAGGGCATTCGAGGCGAATACCGACGTGACGACGATGCCGATGTAGCTCATGGCGATTTCCTTCCGCCCGCGCCGACGATGGCCCTATAGGCTGCGACGACGAAGCCGAGGAATATGAAGCCTCCGGCGGGGGAAACGAGAATGCCGAGGGGCGCGGCATCGGCGAAGACGAGGCGCGCCGGGGACAGGCCCGGTACCGGCAGCGTCAAAGTCCCGAGGCCGATGAGCTCGCGCGCCGAGCCCACGAGGGTCGCCGTAAGGAGGAACAGGAGCGCCTCCAACGTTATAGCCCCGAGCCGGGACTGGCCGTCGGGCCCGAAGCGTCCCAGGGAAGAGGCGGAACGCCGCAGCGCGGAGAGGCTGAGGCCGCTCACGGCGAGGAGGGGCAGGTATACCCAGAGCCCGGCCGCTATCGCCGGCGAATACAGGAGGACGCAGAATGCGTAGACCAAGGCCAGCGACGCGGATAGGGCGAGCAGGGCTGGAGCCTGAAGCCTATCGGCGACGACCGACCTCAGGGGCGGGGCGACCGCGCCCAGGACGATGGCGCAGAAGGCCGACCCGAGTCCGTAGGCCGCCGCCTCCGCCAGATTCCTGGAGACCGCTATCAGGGGACAGATGCCCACCAACCCCGCGAGTACCGGATTGGGTATGAATCCTTCCCTTCTTTCGCTCATGTCTTGGCCCCCGAGGAGTTTTTCGCGAGTTCCCGCACGGTTTCTGAGGCTCGGGCCAGCGTCTCGTCCGCGCCGGGGAACTGGTCGACGAGATCCTGGGTCCCGGGCGCGAGGCGCGAGGCCGAGCTGCCGAGCAGGCGCAGGCCGAGCACATCGCCGTTGATCGAGAACGAGGCCCCGACGAGAGCCGAGCGCTCGGGCGAGCGGAGGCTGAGCACTATGCCGTACGAAAGGCCCGAATCCTTTTGGACGCTGAAGACGCAATCGAAGGCGGGATCGTCGGCGCGCTCGGCCACGGCCACGGTCGCGCCCGTCTCGGAGAAGGCGTTGCGCTGCATCGCGACCGAGCTCGAGTCCACGGCGAAGGCGATCATCCCCACGATGAAGGCGAGGAAGCCGAGGACCGAGGCGATAGCCAGGTTCTCCATCGCCCTTTCGCGCTTGCTTACCGCCACGGCCCTTCGCTCCTCAACTCGCGGCCCTGGCCGACTTGGATACCCGGCGCCGGAACGCGGCGACGTCCATTTTAGCCAGCAGGGGGACGACGCAATTCATGACGATCACCGCGAAGGCGCTTCCCTCGGCCGAGGAGCCGAAAGCGCGGATGACGAACGAGAGCGCGCCGATGCCGACGCCGTATAGGACCATCCCCGCTCGGGAGGAAGGCGAGGTGACGGGATCCGGCGCCATGAAGAAGGTAACGATCAGGAAGGAGCCGCCGAGCATCGAGAAGAGGACGTCGCCGGCGAAGAATCCGTTCCCGAAGGGGAGTCCCCCGAAGGTCCAGGCGAGGAGGCCGAAGGAGGCGACGATCGAGGTCGGTATCTCCCATCGTATCATCCTGCGCGAGATGAGGACGATCGAGGCGGCCAGGATGAGGAGGGCCGAGAGCTCGCCCACGGCTCCGGTCTTGTTCCCGATGAGTAGATCGACGTATCCGTCGGGCAACTCGGCCCCGAGAGGAGCGAAAACCAGTCTGTTGAGGGCCTCCGTGACCGAGGCGTCGAGGCCGCTGAATTTCATCCCTCCCGCGCCGAGGACGGCCATGGGATCGGAACCTGCGAGGGCGGCTCCGGCGTGAAGGCGGACGAAGGCCAAAGGCGTCGCCCCGCTGATGCCGGCGAGGCCCGCGAGCTGACCCGGCTGAGGCCAGGTCCTCATCGCGACGGGCCAATTGACGAGGGCGAAGGCGATGCCGGCGAGGGCGGGATTCATCCAATTCGAGCCCAGGCCCCCGAAGGCCCCTTTTACTACGGCGACGGCGAACAGCGAGGCGATCGCGGGGATCAGCGGCAGGATGCCGGCGGGCATGGCCATCCCGACGAGGAGACCGGTCAGGAAGGCCGAACCGTCCCAAAGCGTAAAGCGGCGCCTCAGGCCGTCGAAGGCGGCCTCGCCGGCGAGAGCCCCGCAGATCGACGCGGCGACCGGGAGGAGGGCCGAGTATCCGAAGCAGAAGACGCCCCAGCCCAGGGCCGGCAGCAACGCCGCCGCCGTGCCCCACATGAGGGAGGCGCTCGTGCGCTTGTTGAAGACGAAGGGCGCGTCGCCCATCGAGAGGGCCTTGGCGCGGCTCATCGGCCTGAGGCTCCGCGAGAGGCGGCGTCGGGAGTCTCGGGCCGCGAACCCCGCGCGGATCGCAGCTCCGAGGAGAAGGCGGCGACCAGGGGAACGCGCGAAGGGCAGATATAGCCGCAGCAGCCGCAGGTGGTGCAGGCGCCGAGCCCGAGCTCCATGGCGCGGGCTCTCATGTCCCGCCGGATGAGTCGAAACAGCAAGTCCGGATCGAGGCGCTCAGGACAAACCTCCGCGCACCGACCGCAGCGAATGCAGGGAGTCATGAGCGGAGAGCCGACCTCGCCCGCGTCGAGGGCGATGACCGCCGAGGTAGTCTTCGTGACGGGCGTATCGAGATCGTATACCGAGGTCCCGCGCAAGGTCCCGCGAAGGACGAGCCTGGCGGGCGAGCCGCCGAATCCTCCGCATTCCTCGACCAAGTCGCCGATAGGGGTGCCTATCCTCGCCTTGAGGACGGCCTGCCGCTTGAGGGCTCCGCCGCCGACCGAGACATAGCGCTCGATCATGGGCTTCGCGAGGACGATCGCCTCGTATGCGGCGAAGGCGGTGGAGGGTCTCACGAGGATCGCGTCGTCTTCGCCGAGCTTCCTCGACTCGTCAATCGCCTCGAGCAGCTGGCGCGGCATGTCCTGCGGATAGCGCGTTTCGAGGGAGATCCATTCGGGGGGCTCCTCTCCGTCTGATGCCTCGGGGATTCGGGGCGTTTCTCCCCGATTCGTCGCGACGATCGTCTTTTGAGGCGAAAGGATGCTGCGGAGTATCGCCAGCCCCTCCAGCACTTCCGCCCCTTTGTCCGCGAGGAGCCGGGCTTCGGCGCGAAGGTGGGGCTCGCATTCGACCGCGTTGAGCGCCAAGAGGCCGACGCCCCGCCTGTCGCCGATGAGATCGACGAGCGGCACGCCGGGGGCCTCGGTATCCACGACCCCCATGTCCCTCAGGCAGACGAGCATCTCGTTTCGGCCCATGCTCCGCCAGAGGTAGCGTTCGTCCCTGCGCCCGAGACGATCGAAGGATCCTTCGAGCGCGATTACCACCGCCTCGGCCTGGCCGCCTTCGGGAAGGGCGGCCACGCGGATGTCCCTCACGACGCCCGGGATCGGAGAGTGCACGTTGGCCGAAAGAGGGCCGTCGGCCCTGCCGATGACCATGCCCTCCCTGACGTACTCGCCCCGCCGAACGACGCACCGGGCCTGCGGGCCCGCGTGCTGCTTCAAGAGAACCACCGCGCCGTTGGGGAGGAACGCGTTCTGGGCCGCGTCGCGGGACTGCCATCCGAGGCTCGACTCGATCCGGATGCCGCCGTGCCGGAATGTCCGTGAAGGTCTCATGCTTCCTGCCGTAATTCGCCGGATGCCACATCCCTAGCGAAGGGAACGCCGACGAGGATTCTTCCGAGAAGGGGAATCAGAAGAAATATATACAGCAGGACTTCGATCGACGCAAGCGGTCGCTCGATTCGGCCCTCGACCGACGCTTCTCGTCCCACGATCGCCCTGCCCTGCGAGAGGAGCATGCCCTCGATGCTCAGGGATGGGACGGCTTTATAGGCGGCTCGCGCCCAATCGTCGTCGAATTCGACTCCTTGCGAGCTCGGATCCCCCGCGCCGTCGTCGGACGGGAGCGGCATGCGAACCCGCGCGAAGGGATCGGGCCGGGCCTCCCCTACCCGGATGTAGGGGAGAGCTTCTTGAAAGGCCCTATGCTCGAGGTAGGACGCGAGGCCGGGAAGGGCATCTCCCTTCTCGAGGGACGCGTTCTCGCGCGCCTCGACGAGCAGGGGCCGGAGGCTTCCGCGCTCGGGGGAAGGGAGAGGATATACCGAATCCGAGCTCGCGAAGGGCGCGGACGAGAATGGGAATTCGCGGGCGAGGCCCCATGAGACGATAGTGGCGCAGGCCAAGGCGACCCTGATCCGGCCCGTCCATTCCGAGCCTCGAGCCGCGCTTCTTCGCCGGGCGGCAATGGGTATCGGAACGAATCGGCCTCGGATGTCGAAGCGCGAGACCAGCAGGGCGTAGCCGCCCAGCGCCGCGAGGGAACCGAGGAGGGAAAAGCCAGCGGAAGGCATCAGGGAGGGGACCGCGAGCAGGGATAGGCAGGCTACCATGGGCAGGGCGAGCGGCGGCAGGCCTTGGCGGATGAGGGATTCGAAGGTCTTCCTCATCCGGCGGCTGCGGCGGAATTCCTCCAACGGGATCTCCAGGCTATCCGCCGCCTCGGTAAGCGCCAAGCCCCAGAGCGTCGCGGCCGCGGCTGCGGATAGGCCACCCGCGGCGAGGGCCGCCCACGGCAGGGCCAAGGAAAGCCTGAAGACGAGCCTGTCGAGCCTGAAACCTCCTGGAGCAAGGGAAGATAGCCCGCGCGACAGCCGCGAAGCCTTGCCCGTCGTCCTGGTCCTCGCGGGTCTCGCCATGCAGGCGATAAGGATGATCGCTACGAATAGGAAGAAAAAAAGCGGATGCGATCTCCCCGAGCCTGACTCGACACGGGTTCCCGGGAGAAGATATCGACCTGGCCATGCCCCGAGTCCCCGCTCGATGCGTGCCGTTTGATCAAAAAGCGGAGGCGATTTTATGTAATACACCCTATATGGAAGGCCGCCTACGCTCCCGTGGAACCAGCGCGAAAGTCCCTGTAGGTAGGCATCCAGGCGCGGATCGCCGGGAAGGAGTCTCGCATCGGCCTCGGCGAGGGTCCTGGTCTCGAGGCCGGCCCAATCGGAGACGACGACCGGCTCGGTCGATTCGGACAATACAGCCCTAAGGCCGACCTTCGAGAGGCTCGAGAGTATGTCGGCCTCGCCTAGGGACGCGTCGACGAGGAGGACGCGATATCCTTTCCATCGGTCGTCCTCGTCCCTCGACGGAGCGGCGGAGCGCGCCATCAGTCCTAGGCCCGAGGCCGCAAGGAGCAGCGATACGCCGATCGCCAAGCGTCCGATAGCCTTCGTGACCCTTGGCGGTCGCATCATAGGCCCTAGAGCGTGCAGAACGCCAGGGCGATGAAGAATCCGAGGAGGCTGCCGACCAGCACTTCCGCGGGACTATGGCCATGCACTTCCTTCAAGGGACGATAGTTGAAGCCGTCGCGAGCGTTGAGCTCCTTGCCTATGAGGTTGAGCGCCCTGGCCTGAAGTCCCGATGCCCGCCTCACGCCCATGGCATCCCTGATGACCACGAGGGCGAAAAATGCGGCGAGGATGAAGATATTGGTATTGGGGCCTTGACGGAAAGCTATCGCGGTGGCTATCGAGACGGCCAAGGCCGAGTGGCTCGAGGGCATGCCTCCTGTCTTCCAGAAGAAGGTAAGCATCACTTCGCGAAATTTCCGTGCCCGCGAACGAAAAATATTTACAACCGCTTTAAGGAATTGCGCGGTTAATAGACTGAAGATCGCGGATAGGAAGACGGGATTCGTGAAAAAATCCGCTCCTTCGGGATTGGCTACGGCACTCACCGCCCAATTTTCCCCGCTCGAGCGGGCCTTGTCAAGGCGCGCCACTGCCGCGGCGTGGCTCGTATTGACCCCATGGGACCGAACGCGTAGATTCGTCTCTATGAGCACCGGCCCGGAAGGACGCGAACTGGTCGCCGGACCCGAGGATGCGGGCAGGCGGCTCGACAAAATCTTGCGCGCGTATCTCGGGAATTCCACGCTATCCGAAATCTATGCCGGCCTGAGAAAAGGCAAGATTCGCGTAAATGGCCATAAAGCCGAGCCGGAGCTCAGGTTGGACGCAGGCGATAGGATTTTTCTGCATTCCTCGCTGGAGATCTCGGACAAGGGCGGGGGTCGGCCCGCCGTCTCGGAGGACGAAGGCCTGCGCGAGATCGCCGAAATGCTCATCCTCGTCACCGAGGACCTGATTTTCGTCAATAAGCCGAGGGGCGAGCTCTCGCAGGGCCCGGATGGACTCGAGCCCAGGATTCGCAGAGCGCTCTCCGCGCGCTCCTCCTCGTCCCTTTCCTTCGTCCCCGGGCCTCTGCATCGCCTGGACAGGAATACCTCGGGAATCCTCACCTTCCCGCGAAGCGCCGCCGGCGCCCGCGCCTTCAGCGCCCTCATCCGCGAGCGCCGGATAATCAAGCGCTACCTCGCCCTCGTCGACGGAGAGCTCGCGGAAAGCTCCGAATGGCGCGATCGCATGATTCGCGACGGGAAAACGAGGAAAAGCTCCCTTTCCGCCACGGGCGACGAGGCCCTTTCGAGGGTCCATCCCCTCCTGGTCTACGGCGGCCGAAGCCTCCTACTCGTCGAACTCCACACCGGCCTGACGCACCAGATACGAGCGCAATCCTCGGCGCGCGGCTTTCCGCTCTCGGGCGATGTCAAGTACGGGGGAGAGCCTCTCCTCGGCGGCTATATCCTCCATGCTCTCTCCCTCGAGTTCCCGGAACCGCCCTTCGCCGACTTGCCGCGGCTCGTGATCGCGCCCCTGCCCGCCGGCCCCCAGGAACGCCTCTCCCGCTTGTTCGGGGACGAAGCCCTGCGGGCGGCGCTGGCAGAGGCGCCGGAAGGTCGGAGCCGATGTCAAAAATAATCGACTTTTGACATCGGCTAAGGTAGTTCTATTTTCCTCGAGCATGGATTACCATAGGGGATCGGAGGCCCGAATGGGTGACAACTTGAGCCAGGGGATGCGGAGCGTGAATCGCAGGGCGCCCGCGAATCTCACGCCGGGGATCGTCCTTCTCGTCCTCGTCGCGATCGTCCTCCTCATCATCCTCTCGACCAGCTTCATCGTCGTGGATCAGACCGAGCGGGCGGTGATAACGACCTTCGGCAAATTCACGAGGGTCGCCCAACCGGGACTGACCTTCAAATGGCCCTTCGGCATCCAGAGGGCCTACCACGTCAAGACCGAGGTGGTGCAGACCGAGCAATTCGGCTTTCGCACCGACAAGGCCGGCGTGGTAACCCAGTATTCCTCGAAGGAGTATCCCGAGGAATCGACGATGCTCACGGGCGACCTCAACATCATCAGCGTGGAATGGATCATCCAATACAAGATCACCGACCCCAAGGCCTGGCTCTTCAACGTCATCGACAGGGAGAAGACGATTCGCGACATCTCGCAGTCGGTCGTCAATCTCCTGGTCGGCGACAGGACTATCCTCGGCGTGATCGGGCCCGAGCGTACCGCGATCCAGGAGACGGCCGTCCAGATGATGAACGAGAAATTCTCCGAGTTCGGCCTCGGAATCAACGTCACCCAGGTGCAGCTTCAGAATATCGTGCCTCCCAAAGGAGTGCAGGACGCCTTCGAGGACGTGAACAAGGCCATCCAGGACATGAACCGCCTGGTGAACGAGGGGAAAGAGGCCTATAACTCCGAGATCCCCAAGGCCCAGGGGCAGGCCGAGCAGATGAAGGAGGTCGCGCAAGGCTATGCGGCCGAGCGCGTCAACAACGCCAAGGGCGACGTCGCGCGCTTCAATTCCGTCTACGACGAATATCGAAATGCCCCGGAAGTGACCAAGCGACGGCTTTATTACGAAATGATCGAAGACATATTCAAGGGCGAAAAGAACGTCGAGCTGATCGACAAGCACTTTTCCAATTTCCTCCCCCTTAAATACCTGGGTCCCGCCGCCGGCCCCGCTGCCGCCGCGACGCCGGACTCGGATACTTCTCCTCCAGCTCCGAGCCCGGCGCCGACTCCGGCTCCCGCCTCCGACTCGACGACGGAGGCGGCCCAATGAAGCGGATGATGATAATCGTGGGGATCGTCCTGGCCGCCATCCTCCTCGTCCTCCTCCTCGGCCCCTTCTATACCGTCAACGAAGGCGAGCAGGCCCTCTTGGTCCGCTTCGGGCAGATTATTCAGACGCAGAAGACGGCCGGCCTCAAGGTTCGCTCCCCCTTCATCGACGTCGTGGTCAAGTACCCCAAGCAGGTGATGCCCTGGGACGGCGAATCCCAGCGCATCCAGACGAAGGAGAATCAATTCATCTGGGTCGACACCACCGCGCGGTGGCGGATATCGGACCCGGTGAAGTTCTACGAGTCCATCGGCACCCTCGAGAGCGCCTACGGCAAGCTGGACGACGTCATAGACAGCGCCGTGCGGACGGTCATCGCGGACAACTACCTGCGGGAAGCCGTGCGCGACTCGAACAGGATACTCTCGAGCGACGTCAAGGAGACCTTCCAGACCGGGGACGCCGCCGGCTCCGAGGCCCTCGCCAGCCTCACCCAGAACCAGATTACCTACGAGAGGATAGATAGCGGCAGGAGCGTCCTCTTCGCGGAGATGCTCGACGCGGTGAAGCCCATCGTGCCCCAATACGGCATCGAGGTGATCGACATAATCCCTCGGCAGATCAAGTACTCCGACGAACTCACCGAAAGCGTCTTCAACCGGATGATCAAGGAGCGCAACCAGATCGCCCAAGCCTTCAGGAGCTACGGCGAGGGACAGAAGGCCACGATCCTCGGAAAGCTCGAGAACGACAAGCGCAGCATCCTTTCCGAGGCCTATACCATCTCGGAGACGACCAAGGGCAAGGCCGACGCCGAGGCCTCGCGGATATACGCCAATGCCTACGACCGCGATCCCTCCTTCTTCGACTTCTGGAGGGCCATCGAGTCCTACCGGAAGACCCTGCCCAGCTTCTCGAAGACCCTGTCGACGGACTTGGATTACTTCAAGTACCTGTACGGGACCAAGGGGCGGTAAGGGAAAGTCGCGAGGAAGGGACGGCCGCGCGGCTCGATGAGGGTCGTCCCTTTTCCAGGAGGAGCATAAATAGGACTCGCGGCAGTGAACCATCGGATACCTGCTCGCGGGGCTCATCCCCGGAGCCTTTTCTTGATGTGCCTCGCTTCGTCGATTAGTCTGCGGACGAAACGATACAGAGAGGCAAGATAGATAAGATGCGACCGCGCATCCTTTCGAGCTAGAATCCGTATTCGCGCCATTAAGCGGCTTCGGGTTCCCGGGCTTTCGTCCCTCGTCGCCCTGTCCACATGCTTGATGACGAAAAGAAGCTTCCCTCTTCTCAGTCTGGACAGTATTCCCTTCGTGGCGCGCTTCAATCGCCTCGAGACCAGGAAGGCGTCAAGGGACTCGATGGATGTCAGGAGACCGCGCAGGTGCTCCGTCGTCGTCCTGAGGCGCATTATGGACCCCGCTCGCAATCGATGCTCCAGGTAGCTGTGGTCGGTGACGAGGGTCCTCGCCGCGACCAGGAACAAGCGCGGCGTGAATTCCTCGTCCTCGTGGATGATGGAACTGAACCTCATGTCGTGTCGCGCCAATAGCTCTCTTTTGACTATGTAAAGCCAGACCACCGAATAAAAGGCCGGAATGGTTCCTAATGCGATGATGGCTTCTTCTCCCGAGGAATAGACGCGATCGAGCCGCCTTCGGTAGCCGGCCAACGAAATTTCTTTATGTCCTTTTATCGACTCGTCCAGGAAGGCGGTACCTGAATAGCAGAATAGTTCCATATCTGGCACTTGGCGGAGGGCTTCGCCGAAGCTAGCCAATAGATGCTCCTTCAGGCGATCGTCGGAGTCGAAGAACAGGATGAACTCTCCGGTCGCGAGGGAGGCCCCGAGATTCCTCGCTTCTCCCAGGCCTCTATTCGGGCAGTGAACGATCCGCATCGATTCGCGGCTGCCGTAGAGCCTCTCTACGAGATCTCCGGTGCCATCGGTCGATCCGTCGTCTATTATTATTACCTCATGGGGGAGCGCCGATTGGGTCAGTATGGAATCGACCGACTCTTCGACGAAGGGCAGGACATTATAGGCTGGGACGATGACGGATACCGGCACCGAGCCTTTGCCCTCGCGACCCATGGGAAAGGGCGGTCGAGGTGGCGGCTCGCGATGGAATCCTTTTTCATCGATCATCCAAGAAGCCGGAATAGCCATAGGATCGACATGGACTATCGGACTCAAGCCCTCCCAAGCGGCCGCGGCGCCCCTGTTCTTCGGCAGGTAACGGGCCGATTTCAGGTTCATGAAATGCAGGTACAGGAACTCTCTGTCCCCGTCCCTCGAGTTGGTCAGGCGACCTTTATTCCAATGCCAAGTAAGGGGATGAACGGAGCCTCCATCCAGCCAGGGTCGGTTGGAAAGAATAGTGCTATAGGCCTCGAAGAATAAGGCGTCTTGCCTGAGAGGAAAGTATCGTAGGGAATCGAAAAGCAGCTTCACGATCGATTTTCGGGGCTTCGTCAGGAAGAGCTTCGTGAAATGGCCCTCGTCCATCGAGCGATATTCGGGCCTCTCGAGTATCCGCCTCCACTGCGGAATTCGCATGAACGCCTTTTTATATTTCGCCGTATTCCGAAGGAGGGTAAAATGCCCTGCAATACGGTCCGCATGAGCGGAAATTACGCCGTGCTCGAGCATTCCGGCGGGCAAGCCCTTCCTCAAGTCCCCATAGACGATATCCACATCCGTGAAGCCCCAGAAATCGTAGCCCTCGAGC
The DNA here is from genome assembly GCA_964396415.1 of uncultured Treponemataceae bacterium. Lineage (GTDB taxonomy): Bacteria > Spirochaetota > Spirochaetia > Treponematales > Rectinemataceae > UBA1306. The sequence continues at coordinate 35,173 of CAYNFM010000013.1, forward strand.
TCCTGCTCGTGCAAATATCCGAGAGCCGGCTTCAGGTCGCATAGTTTATAGGGATCGGGAGGACTGAAAGAGATATCCAATCGCGCCGAGACTCTGTCGCAATATTGCTCGAACGACAGGGACACGAAGCGCAGGTTCGCCGCATGATCCTTGGGAATCGCGCAATCGGTGAAAAAAAGCCAATGGATCGATGAATTCTCTCCGCAGGAAGCCCAGTAAAGGTCGATCCACTCCGGCCAGCGGCCGAAATAGGGGACGATGAAGAGGGCGCTCCAGGCTTTTACGGCCTTCCCGCCTCGAGGCTTGCCGCCGGCGGGGCGCTCAGGATCTTCCTTCTCCGACGGAATTCCAATATCCGGTTTTTTTAAAACGCGGGAATCCATGGAGCTTAATATACTGAATCCTGAGCAGTCTCATTATCCTGATAATGAATAGTTCCCATTTCCCCGTCGGGAATTCGTAGGCTTTCTTGAGCGCATCGAAGGTTTCGAACGGCAGGCTCGGCGGCCTCTCGCCCTGGACCCCCGCCGAATCAAGGAGTTCTTCGAGATAGCTTCCTTCGCAGGGGCCCAATGATTTCGGGATATGATGCCTCATCAGGATCTCGTTCCAGAAGTGAAGCGCGAAGGATCTTTCCGCCTTCCTGCGGCATTCCGAGATCAGGCCAGGAGTGAATAGGAGGTCCAGTTCCCGATAGGACAGCGGATAAAAAGCCTCGACGGGAAGGACGGTGACCCTCTCTGGATTATCCTCGGCGAATTCGGTCATCAATTGCGGTCCCAAGGTTCCCCATGGGAAAGAGCCGCCCGAGGCTGCCGCCTTCCGGGTCGCCCTCTCCTCGAGAGCCTTCGCTAATCGAGTATCCCTCACGAACATGACCGCATTATTGAGCGTTCTGGCGTTCTGCGCGCCGACTAGGATGCCCGTGCAGCTCTTTTCGAGCAGCTCGAATTCCTCGGGTCCCTTGATGCAAAAAATATCGGTATCGAACCACCAGCCCGGCTCTTCTCCTAAGACCCGATAGCGGAAAATATTGGCGAAGGCGGCCGGAGAGCCGGTACTGCCCCGTTGATTATAGAGCGATATCTCCCCGGAGGCCGCCAGCAGGGCGGCGTCGACTTTACGTACGCCGGGCGGCGCATCCATCGCGATATCGAAAGCATGCAGATATACCTCCGCTCCGCGTTGCACGAAGGAAGCCAAGCATTGTCGCTCATAGTAGCTCAAGGGAGAGCCATGCCAGAAAAAATGGGCTTTAACGGTTGCGCCCTCCTTTGCCATTTCCTCGTCCGGTTTGTCGCTCCACCCGCTTTTCCCTTCAAGACGCCGAGGCGGATCGCCCGGAGCCTTCCGCCCGTATGGCGCGAAACATCCCATAGCGGCAGAGCCCGGTGCCGAAGGCGAGGCGCATCAAGATGAATGTAGGGACTTCCCGCATGGACTTGACGAAGCCCCGTAGGCCGAAGCGCAAAAGGCCTTCGGGCCGGAGGAAACCTTGCCGAATCGAATCCAGCCAGGAGGGGAGAGTCTCTTCCGTCCAGTCTCCCGTCGTCACCTCCCCTTCCACCAGTCCGGTCGCCTTCAGGAGCTCGGAGAAACCCTCGATGCTCGAGAACGCGGGATGCGACCACTGATCGAGAAGCTGCCGCATGACCGCCTTTTCCCAGAAACCTAGAGGCCTGCGGCGATCGTCCCTTTGATCCCAATCGGCGAGCGCCAGCACTCCCCCCGGCTTCAGCACCCGCAGCAGCTCTTTCGCGAAAATCGCCTTATCCGGCATATGGGGGCCGGCCTCGACCGACCAGACAGCGTCGAAGCTGGCATCGGGAAATGAAAGCGCCATCGCGTCGTCGATCTGAAACCCTGCCGACAGACCGGGAGGAGTCAGCTCCCGAGCGCGCTCGATCTGGTTCGGGCTGATGGAAACGCCCGTAACCGCGAATCCGTAATCCCGCGCCAGAATGCGGCTCGAGCCGCCGATGCCGCAACCCACATCCAGGACCGTCGTTCCTGGGGGCAGCCGATCGAGTCCGGCCCAGCCTACCATCTCGTTCACGAAGTCTTCCTTCGCCTCGAGAAAATCCTTGGGCCGCGTGGGAGAGCCATAGTGTCCCAGGTGGATGTGCTCTCCCCAATAGAACTCGAGGATCCCGTCCTCCGTCCATTTATCGTAGGAATCGACTACGGAGTCGGAGGACCGATATCTACGAGGCGTGGCCAGGTACAGGACGATTCCGAGAATCGAGATCGCGAGCAGGCAGCCGAGCGCAGTTAGGAATGCGGTCACCGGGTTAGCACCTCGTCGATACTATAGCATTCGAGCCACTTTAAAAACTCGGTTAGTTTTGAAAGTGGCTTCGCATTTGCTCCGGTTTCTTCGAAACCGTGCGCAAATGCCGAATTTAAAGGTTGCAATTTCAAAATGCTTTAGCATTTTGAAATTGCCTCATTTCAGAAAAGCAGCGGCACGATGATCTTCCGCTCCGGCGGGTAGTCCGGGAAATGCTCCCGGTACCAGCGGTGATTGGCGATTGCCCGGGGAAAGACATTGCAGAATGTGAAGAAGGCGAAGGCCCAGGCCGCGATGCTCGCCGTCATGAGGGCGAAACCGACCCATTGGACTATTTCGCCGAGATAGTTGGGATTGCTCACGAACCTGAACATGCCGCCGCGCGGTATCTTGTACGCGGTTTCGCCATCCTTGCGGAGGGACCTGATACGCGCATCCGAACCGACGTGCATGGCGAATCCCACGAGGAAGATCAGGAGGCCGGCTGCGTGGCGAAGGCCGAGGATACCGACGAAGGCGTCCCTTCCCCTCAGGAAAACGTCGTATCCGATAATGACGCCATTGTTGATATTGAAGACGAAGGCCAGGGCAACCAGGAGTACGGGGAATGAGGGCCTCGACCCGCGTTGAAGCAAAGGGTAGACGTAGCTGCGATATAAATAGTGCATCTCCCATAGGCAAAGGCATAGAATCATGCCAGCCGATCGGTTCCTCGAGCACAGGAAAAACGCCAGGGGAGTCAGGACGGCGGGCGTTTCCATGAGGATCCAGGCCGCCTTCGAGTTCATCTGCGGGCCCCAACCCGGCCGCGAATGCTTTCCATAAGGAGCGCTCACGAATAAAAGCGTAACCAGTGCGCCCAGCCCTGCGATGTACTGCGCGACGACGAGGACGATGAAGAGGTTCTGGCTCAAGCGCCTCCATCCTTTCTTCGGCCCTCGAGTCTTTATACTCTCCAAGGGCCTGACTGCCGTTCAATCTATCATCCCGCGCCGAGGTCGTGAAGATCGGTGCGGCCTTAAGATTGTACTGAAATATCTAGCTGGAAACGAATCGTATTTAGCCAGATACCAGGTATATCTAACTAGAGACGGTCAATATCTAGCTAGATAATCCTCGTATCTAGCTGGAAAAAACTCAACATCAACAAGTAAATACCAAAAAAACCACTGGTCGGGACTCGCAGGATAAGTGGTCAGGCCTTCCTCCACCAGTTATGGCGCTGAGCCTACTCTCTCGTCGTTGACCCCCGATTAACCGCTCGGCTACTATCCCTCCGGGGGTAGCTATGCGCAACATCAAGAATCCATTCGTCGACAAGCCGGGTTTCAACTGCTTCGGCTGCTCCCCGAAAAACTGCGACGGTCTTAGGATGAGCTTCACCGAGGAGGGCGATGAGGTCCTTTCCTCCTGGGAGGAAGCGGATCGATTCGCCGGCTACAGCGGCATCCTGCATGGAGGAATCCAGGCGACTCTGCACGACGAGATAGCTTCCTGGGTCGTCTTCGTGAAGCTAAAGACGGCGGGTTTCACCGAAAGACTCGAGATCGATTACCGAAATCCCGTCCGTGTCGAGGCGAGTCCCCTTCTCCTGCGCTCGCGTCTCGATCGCCTCGAGGGGAATAGGGCCTTCATCCGGACGAGCCTTTTCGACAGCAAGGGGAAACTCGGTTCCGAGTCGCTGGCCGTCTACTTTACCCTGCCGCAGCGCATCGCGATCAAGAGAAAGGCCTTCCCCGAGGACGAATCCCTGTTTTTCAGCTGATCCGCCTGAGCCGCCGAGCGAGGGTGTCGATAGCGAAGACGCTGCCCTCGCCTTCGTCCGGGCCTTCCATGCCGCGAGCCCTTCCGTATCCGGCTTCGAATTCCTCCAAAGAAAGCCGCTGCCCCTCGAAATCGGGGAAGAGGCTCCAGCGGAGGGCCTCCTCCGGTCCATGAGGCATCCCGTCCGAGCCGAAGAGCAGATCTCTTCCGGGGACGAAGCCGGCCTCGTCGATGAGCATCCTGAAAGGATCGTTTTGCGCCAGGTGGCGCGGATCGAGCCTGTCGGCGTAGTCCCTGGAATCGGAATTGAAGTTCGGCTGCATGGACAGGATTACCCCGGCGTCCTTGCAACGCCTAGCCTGCCGAAGGCTGATAAACTGAGAGTGCTCGATCCGCACCGAGGGTAGGCCGCCGCCCGCGGACGCTCGCTCGAGGCAGCGCAGGGCCTGCTCTATCGCCAGATGCCCGATCGCATGGATCGAGAGCGCCGCGCCGTACGAGGCGATCTCGGCTATGAGCGCCGTCAATTCTCCGTCGCCATAGAGCAAGCCGCCTGTTTGCCCATCCGAGAAGGGCGCATCGAGGGCGGCGCTCTTCGCGCCGAGCGAGCCGTCGAGGAAAATCTTGATGCCGACGCACGACGCGCGACGGGCCGCCGAGAGGCCGAGGAAAACGTCGGGAGTCGCCCACGACAGGATCCTACTGGCGAACGGCGAGGCCGACTCGATCGATAGCGCCTCTTCTCCGGCTAGAGTCATGTCTTCCAGCGAGCCGAGCCCCAGCGCCTGCATCCTGCCCATGAACGTCGCGAGCTTATCCGAATCGAGGCCCGCCACCCGTCCGTAAAACGAGAAGAGTCGAGGAAGAGCGCGCTCGCCCCAGGCGCTATCCTCGGCGTGCTCGGCGAGCTCCGGCCAGAGCTCTTCGACGAACGGTAACCCCAGCTTCGTGATGAGGTAGCCGTGCAGGCTGGCGTTGACGATGATCGCAGGCGGAAGCTTCGCCAGATCGTCGGAGAGCCCCGGCGCGCTTAGGGGAAGCCTATCGGTCCGCCAGCCTTTCACGAGACTCAAGCGGTCCGCGGGTAGCGCGCGCAACAGGCCCAACGCCTTCTCGCGGTCGAGGCCCGTTAAGTCCGGAATGCCTTCGAGGGCCGCGTAGAGGCTCACGTGGGAATGGTGGTCGTGCAAGTAGGGCAAGCGGAGAATTTGTTCGCGGTGCATTGTTCGCCCCTGTCAGATCCTGAATAAGGTAGTCACGCAGTCCTCTACGATCGCTCGATAGCGCCTGTCGCGGTCGCTGAAGACCGCAGACCAGGATCTGTCGCACCGTGCCGGGCAGCCTCCGGCGATGTGGTGCTTCAATAGACAGCCGAGACTTTGGAAGAGCGGCGCCTCGAAGCCCGGGCCGCACGGTATGAGCGGGCCCCGAAGCCCATCGAAGCTCGCCCTCCCCTCGGCTTCCAGATAGCGATACGCGAACTCGACTCCGGGCACTAGCGACGATAGGCTCGCGAATGCGGTATCGCTCGCGATATATAGATTGAAATCCAGAAAGAACGAAAGCGCCTCACCCGCGTGGGAGAAGCTCGCCACGAGCTCTCTTCCGATGACGAAATGATGCAGCGCTCCGAGGCCGATGACGAGCCGAGCTCCGGAGTCCAGGACTGCAGCCGCGCGCTCGTGGACCATGCGGGCATAGCGCTCGCGATCGGCGACCAACGGCGCAAGGGGTAGCCACGAGCGCCCGCCCCAAACCGGAAGCTCGCGCTTCTCCTCGAGGTCGCGGGTAGTCGCGAATGGCATGCCCGATGGCAAGCCTTCTCTCGAGAACACCAGTTCCGCTCGAGGCGGCCGGTTCGAAGAGTCTTCGGCGTCGCCGGCGGCGAGGCTCGCGGACTGCGCCTCGACTGTCGCCCCGGTCTCTGCCGCGGCGAGCGACTCTACCGCATAGCGTCGCTCGGCCTGGGCGACGAGCTCCGCGGCTCGCGCGTATATACGGTTCTTCTCTTTTTTCAGGATCGAGGGCGGGATGAACAAATCGGCGACGGTACAGGATCGAGAAGCGCCATCGGTGCCAAAAGGCAATTCGACGTTCTCGCGCGAGTCGAGCTCCGGCTTGAGCATGAAATTCGCTCCCCCCGATTCGCCGAATATCGCGAGGGCCTTCTCGAGGCCTCCCGCCGATTTTGCTCTATCCATGGGTATGGGGCCGCCCGCCTCGATAGACGCGCTCTCGGAGCCGGAGGCGCCCTCGCCGCGAGAGCCGTCGAACCGCGGGAGGCCGAGCCCGGCGCGAAGGCCCAAGGCGCCGAAGGAAAGCCTGAGGGGCAGTTCCTCCCTGGCGGCGACGTACTCTTCAGGGCTCGGGACCTTTCGGTCCAGCTCGCGGGCGGAAACACGGAAGAGAACGTCGCCGGGGCGAAGGCCATCGCAGGCCTTCCCGTCGGATTGGGCGAAGAGCCGGACGCGGGAGCCGGCCCGAGAGCGCAGAATCTCGCGCCCCGACCCGAGGTCCCGGAGCTCGAGAGCGGAAAACCGGACCGGGCGCGATTGATCGCCGCCTTCGAAACAGAGGAGGCCGTCGCGCAGCTCGAGCTTTCCTTCGAGGAGCACCACGAGATTTCCGCGATCGCTCGAGACGATCCTTCCAACGGGAATGCCGCGATGGCCCGGGTAGGCCGAGTCGATCAGCATGGCGCCACCGCGCTCGACGAGCCAACCCTCGGTGGGCGACCGCGCGAAAGCGATCCGCGCGGCCTCCGCCCTCGCCCGCAACTCCTCGTCGTCGGGCCCAGCGCCCTTCAGCCGGTCCAGCATGCCGCGGTACAGCGACGCGACGGCGAAGCAGTATTCGGGGGATTTCATCCGCCCCTCGACCTTGAGGCTGGCGATGCCAGCCGCCGCGAGCTCCCCCACCCTCTCGCTCAGGTCGAGGTCGCGGCAGGAGAACCAGTAGCCGTCTCGCCCGGCGATGTCGCGGCCGCCCGTCACGCGAGCGGCCGCGGCTCCGGTGCCGCCCGCGACGTCTGCCGCGCGATAATACGAGCGGCAGAGCTGGGCGCACTCGCCCCTGTTTCCGGATCGGCCGAGCACGAGCCCGGAGGCGAGGCACAGACCGGAAAAGGAATAGCACAGGGCGCCGTGGATGAAGGTCTCGTACTCGAGACCGGGCTCTTCCCGGACGAGTCGTTTCATCTCAGCGAGGGTGGTCTCGCGTGGCAGCACGATCCTGCTGGCGCCGAGCTCGCGAGCTATGCGGGCGGCGGCGGCGCCTTGGACGGCCGCTTGCGTCGAGGCGTGTATCGCTATTCCGGGGTGCCGGTCCCTGATGAGCTTGGCGAGGCCCCAATCTTGGATTATCACCGCGTCGGGAGGGAATCGGCCGAGAAAGGCGAGCAGCTCGGCGATGCCTTCCATTTCGGATTGAAGGATGATCGTGTTGATCGCCGCGTAGAGCCTGACGCCCTTTTCGCGGGCGAGGTTCAGGAGGCGACGGTATTCGAGCCGATCGAAATTGCGAGCCTGCTTTCGCGCCGAGAAATCGGAGAAGCCGAGATAGAGCGCGTCGGCTCCCCCTTCTATCGCGGCGATGCCCGAGTCGAAGCTTCCGGCGGGAAGGAGGAGCTCGGGAAGGGATCCGGGGATCAGCGCCTGCATTCGATATCGCGCCTAGGTGGGACGCCCAAGGCCATCCTACAGCGAGACCCCGATCCCGAGCTCTTCGTAGAGATTCACTCCCTGGGAGCTGCCGGCATTCGGAATTCTCAGACCCGCCTCGACGATTCCCGTCAGGTAGCCGAAGACGATCAACCTATAGCCGACGCCGATGCTTTCCGAATCCACGTACGAATGCGGGGCTCCCGTGAACTGGTAATCGTAGGTTCCCGATATGCAGGCGTAGAATCCTTCGGCGAGCGGGCCGAATGGATAGAGGCGGCCTTCTATCCCGACCAGAATGTCGGAATTCGACAGGCCCCCGATGCGGATCGCGGGCGCCACGTCCATGGAATGGCCGACTGGAATCGCGTATTCCCCTTCCAGCCAGAAGCTCTGGTCATACTCCACTTGGACTCGCAGCGGCTTCAAGTCCTGCGACATGGCCGATGCCGCGACGATTACCAGGCCCGTCAAGGCTATCAAGAGTCTCTTCATGGACGGATTATAAGGTCGTCTCCCGTCCGTGTTCAAGAAAGTGAGTCGACGGTCCCGCCCCTTGAACGCCTCGCCGCTTCCATGCGAATAATGCAGTACAGTGATTAGCGTAACCGACCTCGCGCTCGCCTTTGGCGAACGCGTGCTCTTCAAGGACGTCAACCTCAAGTTCACTCCCGGCAACTGCTACGGCATCATCGGGGCTAACGGGGCCGGCAAGTCGACTTTCCTCAATCTTCTCTCCGGCGAGCTCAAGCCCGACAAGGGCGAGATATCCGTCGGCCAGGGCCAACGCATGGCCGTCCTGGCCCAGGATCACTTCGCCTTCGAGGAGCGCGGAATCGTCGACACGGTCATCATGGGATGGGCCAAGCTCCACGACGTCCGCGCCGAGCGCGTCGCTCTCTACGAGAAGGCGGAGTTCAGCGAGGCCGACGGCATCAGGGCGGCCGAGCTGGAGGCCGAGTTCGCCGAGCTAGGCGGCTGGGAGGCCGAGGCCCAGGCCGCCGTCCTCCTCTCGGGGCTGGGGGTCGCGGAGGCCCATCACGACAAGCTCATGCGGGAGGTGGACGAGGGCGTGAAGGTGCGCGTCCTCCTCGCCCAGGCGATCTTCGGCACGCCCGACATGCTCCTCCTGGACGAGCCGACGAACGGCCTGGACCTCGAGTCGATATCCTGGCTGGAGGAATACCTCATCGAGTTCCCCAACATCGTCATCGTCGTCTCGCACGACCGCCACTTCCTCAACGCCGTCTGCACCCATACGGTCGACATCGACTACGGGAAGATGAGGATGTACTCGGGGAATTACGATTTCTGGTACAAGATGACGCGCATCCTCGTCCAGCAGCAGAAGGACCTCAAGAAGCGCAACGAGGACAAGGCCAAGGACCTCCGGGAGTTCATCCAGCGTTTTTCGGCCAACGCTTCAAAGAGCAGACAGGCGACCTCGCGCAAGAAGATCCTCGAGAAGCTCGAGCTCAATGATTTCGTGCCTTCGTCCAGGCGCTTTCCCTTCGTCGGGTTCAAGCCCGACAGGGACGTCGGCAACAACGTGCTCAGGGTCGCCGGCCTCGGCAAGACGGTCGAGGGGAAAAAAGTCCTGTCCGACTTCGACTTCACGGTCAACAAGACCGACAAGATCGCCTTCGTCGGGAAGGAGCATTTGGCGAAGACCGCCCTGTTCCAGATCCTGGCCGGCGAGGACGAGGATTTCTCGGGCGAGGCGAGCTGGGGACAGACGATTTCCAAATCTTATTTTCCGATGGACAACACCAGGCTCTTCGACTCGGAGCTCTCCATCACCGAGTGGCTCCAGCAGTATACGAGCTCGGAGGACGAGACCTACATTCGCTCCTTCCTCGGACGCATGCTCTTCTCGGGCGACGAGGCGCTCAAGCCGGTTCGCGTCCTTTCCGGCGGGGAGAAAGTGCGCTGTCTCCTTTCCAAGCTCATGCTCTCGGGAGCGAACTGCCTCATTCTCGACGAGCCCACCAACCACCTCGACCTCGAGGCCATCGAAGCCCTCAACGAAGGCCTCATCGACTTCGGAGGAGTCCTCCTCTTTACGAGCCACGACCACGAGTTCGTCACTTCCATCGCCAATCGGATCGTGGAGATTTGCCCGGGCGGAGTCATCGACCGCTACTCGAGCTTCGACGACTATCTCGGGGACAAGCTGGTTGCCACCCTCCGCGACCAGTATTATCATGGACACGTCATCGCCGAGATCTAGCGGCGCGGGACGGTCTCAGTACTCCGGATCGGGCTCGCCGAGCCGCTCGAGCGCCTTTTCCCAAAGCGCCGCGCATTTCGCGTAATACTCGCGATCGAGGCCCCTCGCCTTCTTGGCGAAGGCGCGCGCCCTCTTGGCGGCCCGCTCGGCCATGGATTTGCCCGCCGCATAGCTGGGGTCCCGGACCGACTCTATCGGCACGAGGCCAGGCAAGGCCTTGACCGGCACGCCCGTCTTCCGGAAGACGAGATAGGCGAAGAGCTCGGCGCAGGTGCGGACCTTGCGCTCGTACTCCGGCTGCCCCGAAGGGGAGTATTGCAGGTATTGGTGCTCGCGCAGGAGCATCTGTATGCCGCCGAGCTCGGACGCGAATTCGCCCCGCGTCATCGGTCAGGCCCCGCCGCGGGAGCCCCGACGCCGGAGCGGGCAGGTCATGGGCATACGATCCTGAATACCCGCTTCTTGCCGGCGCGCAGGACCAGGACGCCCTCGGTATCCAGCCACGTCGAGTCGATGATCGCCTTCTCGTCCCCGATTTTCCTGTCGTTCACGACCGCCCCGCCCTGCTGCACGAGACGTCGCGCCTCGCTCTTCGTCGATGCCAGGCCCGCGAGGACGAAGAGGTCGAGCACGCCGATCCCCGCCGCCATCTCCGAGCGCGGCAGGGTCTTCGAGGGGATGAGCTCGGCGTCGCCGCCCTTCCCGAAGGCGGCTTGCGCCGCAGCCAGCGCGGCGTCTGCCGCGGCCCGGCCATGGATGAGGGAGGTGACTTCCCAGGCGAGGCGCGCCTTGGACTCGTTGAGTCCTCTGTCCTTTCGGGCCGCCAGCTCGCGGCACTCGGCGACCGGCAGGAATGTGAACATGAGGAGAAAGCGCTCCACGTCGGAATCCGCCACGTCGCGCCAATACTGGAAGAAGTCGTAGGGGCTGACCATGGCCGGATCGAGGAAGAGGGCGCCCTTCTCGGTCTTGCCCATCTTCTTGCCGTCGCTCGTCATGACGAGGGGGAAGGTGAGGCCGAAGCACTCGGCTCCCTCGACGCGTCGGATGAGCTCGATGCCGGCGACGATGTTGCCCCACTGATCGTCGCCCCCGATCTGCAGGCGGCAGCCGTGGCGCTTGTAGAGCTGGAGGAAATCGTAGCTCTGGAGCAGCTGGTAGTTGAACTCGATGAAGGAGAGGCCGGTCTCCATCCGGAGCTTGTAGGCCTCGAAGGAAAGCATGCGGTTTACGGAAAAATGCCTTCCGATGTCCCGCAGGAAATCGATGTAGTTGAGCTCGGCGAGCCAATCCTTGTTGTTGGCGGAGAGCAGGGTCCTTCCGTCGAATTTTAGGAAATTGTCGATCTGACCCAGGAAGAGCCTCGTGTTGGCGTCTATCTCCTCGTAGGAAATGATCTGCCTCATCGTGGACTTGCCCGACGGATCGCCGATGCGGGCGGTCCCTCCCCCCATGAGGACTATCCCGCGATGACCGGCCTCGTGCAGGTGGCGGATCGCGAAATACGGCACCATGTGCCCTATATGGAGGGACGGCCCCGTCGGGTCGCAGCCCTCGTAGAACGTGACGGGGCCCTCGTCCATCGCCGTGGAGAGGCCCTCGATATCCGTGCACTGCTGGATGAAGCCTCGCTCCTGGAGCGTCAGAAGGGCAGAGTTCATGCTTTCCTCCGAATCGGGGCATTATATCGGTCAACTTGACAGGCCCGCAAGGGCGGTATAGATTCCGTCTCCGGAGGGCGCCATTGAACGCCTTGGTTTCGGTCTTGCCGAGTTTCATCACGGAGCATCCCCTCCCCTACGCGTTTTTCTTCCTCTTGCTTTTCGGCTTTACCCTGCCTATATGCGAGGAGATAGCGGTCGCCCTGGTCGGCGTCACGATGCATGCGACCGAGACTTCGTTTCCGCTCGCGATCGCGGTCGCCTTAACGGCCATCCTGATCCAGGATACCGCCTATTTCTTCATAGCCAGGGTCTTCGGCCCCAAGATCATCCGCCACAAGCTCCTGGCCAGGTTCATCAAGCCCAAGAGCATCGACGACGGAGAGCGCTATTTCCTTCGCCGAGGCCCCTTCATCGTCTTCTCTTCGCGCTTCGTGGTCGGGCTCAGGGCTCCCGTGATCATGGGCGCCGGCTTTCTCCGGATGCGGCTCTCCCGCTTCATCCTCTACGATTTCTTCGCGGCCGTGATCATGACGCCCGCATGGCTCCTGGTCGGCTTCTCCCTCGGAGCTCAGTTCGATAGCCGGGTCGGCCTTCTCACCAAGTTCTTCGCGGTCGTCGCCCCGTTGGCGATCATCGCGGGAGCCATCCTCATATATAAGAGCGTGAGCGCGGACAAGGCCAAAGTAGACGCGGAAGCCGCGAGGGAATCCGCCGAAGGGGCTATATGATGGCAGATCGGTTGCGGCGAATCCTGATCGCGCTGGTTTCGGCGTGCCTCGTTTCCTCTTTCGGCTTCGCCGAAGGCTACCACGCGCAGACGAGCGTCGAAGTGGAGGGCGACTACCAATTCCCGTTTCACGAGGGCGTCGACGCGAGCGGCCTCGTGCCGATAGCCTACGGCGTCGTCGGCGGCACGGCGGCCCAGCCGCGAGAGGCCGGGACTTCCTGGGGAGGCGGGCAATTGAAGGGCATTATCGACCGCAGCCTCGTCTTTCCCTTCCTGGCGGGTACGGGGGCCCTGACCAGGGGGAACAACCTCGGCCTCGATTTTTCCGGAGAGCTGTCTCCCGTCTCGATCAACGCCAATTTCAAGGCTACCCTGACGCCCATAGCCTTCTTCAAGCTGGATGCCGGCGCGGGCCTGGGAACAGGCTGGGACATAGGCTTCGTGGGGATGGGCGTCAACGACAAGGGCGCCATCGACCCGCAGAATTTCGGGGGACTCATCTATCGCGGATGGGTAGAGGCTACTTTCCAATTCGATCTGGCGGCGCTGCTTCCCGGCGAGTGGAACCATGTGGTGATCCTGGCCTCCGACAAGGCGGAATACCAGGCCTATACCGGGGCCGACGCGAATACCCCGTGGATATGGGAAGCCGACGAGGGCATGGATTTCAACGGCTGGCAGCTCTATGGAAACTATTTCCTGGGCTATCAAATGCCGATCGTCCTCGATACCGTCGGCTTCCTGCTTCAAAGCCAAGGGTGGCTCGGCTCGGTGAGAGACAGGTCCACCGAGGCGTCGGGAGGATGGGGCTCGGATTTTACCTACCTCACCTTCGGTCCTCTCTTCGATTTCAAGCTCGGCCGAAAGTCGAGCCTCGCCGTCCTGCCGCAATTCAAGACGGGCATCAAATGGAGCGACGCGACGGAATGGAGCCTGGATTTTCAGTCGCGCGCCTACGAGGGGCAGTACCTCTATTTTTACCAAATGGCCTTCGATTATAACCTGGAATTATAGGCATAAAACGCGCTTCGATGCGCAATTCGCTTGCGCCTAGGGGCTTTGCGGTATTATAGTTGACCAAACTTTTGAAGGAGAGGTAGATGGCTACAGTGAAAGAAAGCGCCCCCAAGGCACTGACAAAGGCTCAGATCATTTCCCAGCTCGCGGAGAAGAACGCCCTCACGAAGAAGCAGGTAGGGGCATTCCTCGAGTCCTTCGTCGATCTCGCCTATCGCGAGACCAAGAAGAACAAGAAGTTCGCGATTCCCGGTCTCGGGATACTCAAGCTCAATAAGCGCAAGGCCCGCCTCGGACGCAACCCCGCCACCGGCGAGCAGATCAAGATACCCGCGAAGACAGCCGTCAAGCTGACCGTCTCCAAGGCCTGCAAGGACGCCATTCTCGGCCCTTCCAAATAAGTCGGGCGGGGCGTCCGATCGGGCGCCCTTCCTTTGCCTTTCGGCCTTTCGCCACTTGATGCGCTCCACCCTCAGTGGCTACCATCGCGACGTGAAGGAAGCCGAGGCGCAGCTCGCCAAATTGACGGAATCGGCACTCAGGCGCTATTCCATGATCGCGGAGGGCGACTCGATCCTCGTCGCCGTTTCGGGCGGCAAGGATTCGACGAGTCTCGCCTACGATCTCGCGATGAAGCGCCGATGGTGGCCTCAGAAATATCGTCTACGCGCGATACACGTAGCTACGGATTTTTGCTCCTGCTGCAAGAAAAGCGCCTTGTTCGACCTTCTCTCTTCGTGGGACATCGAGAGCGTTTCCATCGACGTGCCGGTGATCGGGCGGCTGAAGCCCGGTCGCGCCATGAACTGCTATTGGTGCTCGACCCAGCGGCGCACCGAGCTCATCCGCTACGCGATGGCCGAGGGTTTCAACAAGATCGCGCTCGGCCACCACCTGGACGATATCGTCGAGACCCTCATGATGAATATGCTGTACAAGTCGCGGATATCCGGCATGCTCCCCAATCTTCGCTACGATAAATACCCCCTGTCCATAATCCGCCCTCTCGCCCTTTGCGAGGAGAGGCAGATCATCGCCTTCGCCCAGGAGAAGGGCTTCCGCTCGGCCGCCTGCACCTGCCCCTATGGGCGCGACTCCAAGCGCCGCGAGGTGCGGGAAAGGATTCGGGAATTCACGGACGGCTCGAGCAGGCTGAAGCGGAATCTCTTCGCATCGATGTCGCGCGTGAGCCCGGAGTACCTGGCCTGATGCAAGGTAGATAGGAAAATCACGGGGGAGGAGTTTTCGATGACGGATCCGGAAATCACCTGGTGGGCCTTCGACGAGGTGGAGGCCTTCATGCGCTCGGGCTTCGAGACGATAGGGGTCCCTCCCGACGAAGCGGCGGTATGCGCCGACGTCCTCGTCTCGGCGGATAAGCGTGGCGTCGACTCGCACGGAGTCGGCCGATTCAAGCCGATCTACCTGGATCGGATATGGGCCGGGACGCAGAGCCCGGTCACGCGCTTCGAGATCGCGCGGGAGACGCCCACCACGGCGGTGATCGACGGCCACAACGGCATGGGTCATTACGTTTCCAAGCGCGCCATGCGGATGGCCGTGGACAAGGCCGAGGAGAACGGCCTCGGAATGACGGTCGTACGCAACTCGACTCATTACGGCGCGGCCTTCTACTACGCGAGGATGGCCGTCGAGCGGGGGATGATCGGCTTTACCGGCACGAGCGCCCGTCCCTCGATCGCGCCCACCTGGGGCGTCGAGCCCATGCTCGGCACGAATCCACTCACCTGGGGCATGCCTTCGGACGAGGATTTCCCCTTCATGCTCGACTGCGCGACGAGCACGACCCAGCGCGGCAAGATCGAGCTCTACGATCGCCTCGGCAAGGATCTCCCCGACGGATGGGTTATCGGACAGGATGGCGGGTATCGCCACGACACCCATCAAGTCCTGGAGGACCTGACCAGGGACAAGGCCGCGCTCACTCCCCTCGGCGGCCTCGGCGAGGCATTCTCGGGCTACAAAGGCTACGGCTATTCGATGGTGTGCGAGATATTGTCCTCGGCCCTGTCGCAGGCGAATTTCATGAAGGCCCTCATGGGCGTCGACTCGGCCGGGAAGCCGGCCCCGATCGAGCTCGGCCACTTCTTCATGGCGGTCAAGATCGAAGCCTTCGTCGGTCTGGAGGACTTCAAGAGGCAGGTCGGCGAGATCTGCCGCCAGCTCCGCGCTTCCAAGAAGGCTCCAGGGGCCGAGCGGATCTATACGCCCGGAGAGAAGGAGCACGAGGTCTGGCTTTACCGCAAGGACAAGGGCGTGCCCTTCAACGGGCCCCTCAAGGCATCGTTTCGGGCGGTAAAGGAGAGGCTCGGCCTGAAGAACGCGCTGCCCTTCTAGGCGAATGCGGATATCGTTCGTTTTTGGACGTTTTTGCTTTACCTCCGGCCCGGACAGTGGCATATTTTTACGTGCCGGCATATCTGAACGATCCGCCAAGTCAGCGCGGGAAAAGGAGGTAGACGATGAATGAGCACTCCATGAGGGCTTGGGTCCGGTAGACAATCGAGAACTTGCCAGGGCCTAGAGCCCTTGAAAAAGGACGCGTCCAAACGCGGTCTCCCGGCCGGCCTTATCAGCCGGCCGGTTTCTTTATGTCTTAGAACTCTTCGAATTCGGAGTCCGTCGTATCCTTGAGGGGGACGATAGCCGTCCTTGGCGCGCGATTTCCGGGCCGCGCGACGGCTATCGGCTTGACGCCGGACGAAGCGCCCGGACGCGAGGAAGCTCCGCCTCCGGAACCGGGAGCGGCTTTCGCCTCTCGCTTGCTCGTCCCCGCCGAGCCATCGGCGCCGGATCGCTCGCCGTCCTTCAGCCTGAAGAAGGACACGGCCTCGGAGAGTTGGGCGGACTGTCCCGAAAGCTCTTCGGCCATCGAGGCGAGCTCCTCGCTCGCCGAGGCGTTCTGCTGGATGATGGAGTCCAACTGCGTCATGGCCTTCGCGATCTGCTCGGCGCCGGCGCTCTGCTCCTTGGAGGAGGCGGAGATTTCCTGAACGAGCTCCGCCGTCCTCCGCATATCGGGAATGATCGCCTGGATGATGTCGCCGGCGCTCGTCGCGGTCTCCACGCTTGCCTTCGAGAGGTTCGTGATTTCCCCCGCGGCCTTCTGGCTATGCTCGGCGAGCTTGCGGACCTCGCTCGCCACGACGGCGAAGCCTTTGCCGGCATCCCCCGCCCTCGCTGCCTCGATCGCGGCGTTCAAGGCCAGGAGATTGGTCTGCCTGGCGATCTCCTCGATCACCCCGATCTTCCCCGCGATTTCCTTCATGGCCGCCACCGACGCTACGACGACTCTGGCCCCTTCCGCGCCGTCCCCGGCCGCCTTATCGGCGATCTTCCCCGTGGCGACGGAACCGTCCATGTTCTGCCGAATCGTGGCGGTCATCTCCTCGACCGAGCTCGAAACCTCTTCCGCCCCCGAGGCCTGCTCGGCCGATCCCTGGCTCAGCTGCTCGGCCGTGGCGCTGATCTGCTCGCTCCCGGCCTTCAGCTGATTGGCGGTCCTCTGTACGTTGCCGACGATCTCGCGGAGCTTCCGCGTCATCTCGAGCAAGGCGCGATTGATCCCCGTGGCTTTATCCTCGGACGAGTCATCGATGTCCAGGTCGCCCGCCGCCACGCGATCGGCGATCGCGGCGACCTCCGAAGGCTCCCCTCCGACCGTCTTGCGGACGGAGGACGATAAATATATGCCGACGAGGGCCCCGATCAGCATGGCTCCCGCGATGACCAGGGACATGAAGAGGACGCTCGACGCATAGAGCCGCTCGTTCGCTTCGGCGGCCTGCTGCGCGTCGTCCCGCTTCATCTTCGTGAGCTCGCTCATCGCCTTATTGAGGACGTTCACCTTGTCGCGAGCCCCGAACATCGTCAGGTTCCCCGCCTCCGATTGCCGGCTGAGTCCCTCCTTGTCGCTAAGCTCGAGCACCTGCTCCGAAAGCGGCAGCCAGGCTTCGTAGGCAGCCTTCACCTCGGCGAGCTTAGCCTTGCCGCTATCGGTGACGATGAGCGGCTGGGCCTTGTCCATCATGGCCTTGGCGTCCGCGAGGAAATCGTCCCATTGCTTCTTATACCTCGATCGCTCCTCGGCGGTGCTCGAGATCACGTAGTTCTTCTCGGCCCGCGCGACATTGATATAATCGGCGTTGGCCTCCTCGCCGTAGAACAGGCCCATGAGCTCTTGCCGATACATCGTCGCGGCCCTGGAATTGATAGCCCCCATGTTCCTGAGACCGATGAGGCCCACGACGAGGGAGAAAAGCGCGATGACCGCGAATCCCGTCAGCAACCTGGCACGTAACGACATAAGCTCTCCTTCGATCGAGAATATCCGGGCTTCGGACCGGCCATCGGCCGGATGGCCTCAGCAGCTCAGGCTATTAATGAAGTCTGTCGATGCCGTTAGGTCTGTCAATACATTTTAAAAAGGATCATGAATTTTACGAGCTCGATCCGAGGGGAATCCGTCGTCTGCGAGGGCTTGACATGGATCGCATATCCCGTAGAATCCGGGCTGGAGATAGCAAAATCACTAGAGAAGGCAGGAATAGCCGCCGATCAGGGCGATCCCGACTATGAGGAATGCGCGCGACATGCTTAAGCGGTCTGTTTTCGTCGAATCCATCCCTGCGATACTATGGGGTCCCCCTTCCGGCGATGTTTATATTTTTGTTCATGGGAAGATGTCCCGGAAAGAAGACGCGGAGGCATTCGCGAGAATCGCGGCGGATAAAAAGCATCAAGTGATCAGTTTCGATCTTCCGGGACATGGAGAGCGAAAAACGGGCAAGGCCGAATGTACGGTTCAAGATGGAGTGCACGACTTATCGACAATAGGCGATTTCGTAAAGCATAAATGGAACAACGTTTCTTTATTCGGATGTAGTCTCGGAGCGTACTTCAGCTTGGCGGCATACCAAGACCTTGAATTCGCCAAATGCCTTTTCCTGTCGCCCATACTCGATATGGAACATCTGATTAAGAATACGATGAAGCTGTTCAATGTCTCCGAAGAGTCTCTTAAAGAAAAAGGAGAGATACCGACGCCGACGGGAGACACATTGTCCTGGCAATATTATGCGTATGTAAAAGAGCATCCGATACTGAAATGGGAAAACAAGACACACATATTATATGGATCAAATGACAATTTGACCGAGAGATCGATCGTCGATGACTTTTCGACTCGATTTCATGTCGATCTCGAAGTATTGGAAAATGGAGAGCATCATTTCCATACCCGGGAACAATTGGAATTCCTGGATAAATGGTTGAGACGAAACGCGTGAAAACGGGAACTCCCCCTCAGACTCTCACGTAGTCCCTGATCGCCTTCTTCAGGCTCGCCTCGAGCTCGTCGCGCTTGACGCGGATCTGCTCCATGCTGTCGCGGAAACGGACGGTGACGGTACTGTCTTCCTTGGTCTGGTAATCGACGGTCACGCAGAAGGGAGTGCCGATCTCGTCCTGGCGGCGATAGCGGCGGCCTATGGCCCCGCCCTGGTCGTAATCGGTGGCGAATTCTTCCTTGAGCCCCTGCCTGATGTCCTGGGCTATCTCCGCGAGTCCGTCTTTTTTCATGAGCGGGAGGACGGCGACGGTTATAGGCGCGAGGGTCGGATGGAAGTGGAGGACGGTGCGCCAATCGTCCTCGTTGCCCTTGTCCGCCACCTTCTGGTCATCGTAGGCGTCGCACAGGACCATGAGCAGCTGACGCGTCAGGCCGGC
>CAYNFM010000014.1:0-53328 GCA_964396415.1 uncultured Treponemataceae bacterium
TCGTAGTTGCCCCGTCATTGTCAAGCTCTCTTTCCAGTTACCGTCGCTTTTTTCCTACGAACGACCCCGAAGCGGAATTCCCGGGGTATCGTTCGTTCTGTAAAGATATTCCATATGAGCGCATACCCGATCGGTGTCATCACAGAAAGAGCGAAAGAGCTTCGAGGCATGGACCCGCCCATGAATCAACGAGAGGCTAAAATATATGCGCATGCCTCTGCGAAACCAGCGCCATATGGTTTCTCAGTAACATAGGCAGGGAAACATTCCATTATGTTTTCAAAATGTCGAACATTCGCGACGCCACACGATAGTTCGTAACGCCGAAACATGGGCTCATCGTTCGGCGAATCTCCGAGGAATATCACGGCGCGAGGGGCGAGCATTGGGTCCCAACCGAGAATGCGCGAAAGGAAAAGCTCGGACATCGAAACCTTGTCGTAATCGCCGATCCATGCATTGACGTGGATTGAGCTAACTTTGGCACGAGTTCCCGACGCTTCGCAGAAAGCCTTGACGCGCAAAGCCTCCTCGAGAGACAAGCGGGGCGGCTCCTCCGCGAAATCCAGCGCGATGTCGAAAAGCCGAAAGCTCTGGTCCTTGGCAAGACGCAGGCCGGGTACCGCCGCGATGGCCTCCGAGGCGAGCCGCGAGAGGCGCTCGCGCGAGGATTCGGGAGTGGGTGCGGATGGATGATAGAAACGGGCGAGGCGTTCGCGATTCATATAGAAGGCGAAAGCTCCATTTTCCCCCACGACTCCGGAGACAGGCCACTGACGGGCGATTAGATCGCACCAGCCCGCCGGACGTCCAGTTACGGGAATCGCCGCTATGCTCGCCCGACGAAGAGCCCAAAGCGCAGAGTAGGATTCCTCCGGAAGCAATCCGTTCTCGGTAATCGTATCATCGATGTCAAAGAGGACGAAACGGATGCCAACCGCGTCGGTTCTCGACAGCTCTTTAAGAGGCCTTGGAAGCCTCATGTGCGGGGCGCGACCAACTTGCGGTACTGAACGAGGTAATCCGCGAAGGAACCAAGGGCAAGAAGCGCGGCGAGAGCGTAGAGCACATATATCCCGACGGCGAAAGATGCCCTAATTCCGGGAAAGAAACCGAATCTGGCTGCGCTAAGGAAAAGGAGTGACGCGGCTCCGGCCGCCATATAAGTGGCGGATTTCAGCTTGCCCCCCGGTCGTGCGCCCATCGCGATGCCCCTTTGCGCAAGCAACATCCTAAGGAAGTTGATCGAAAGCTCGCGATACAAAACGACGACAAGAACCCACGCCGGCATTATTCCATCGAGTGCGAAGCAGACGAAATAAGTTATCCGCGCAAATACGTCCGCATATGGGTCGAAGAGCTTGCCGAAGTCGCTTACGGTCCCGGTGCGACGCGCGGCGAGACCGTCGAAAAGATCGCTGACCTCTATGACGAGAAAAAGCCCCCAAAGGAGGGCAAAATGGGGAACGGGACCAAGGTATCCGCCCCATTGATACGCTATGAAGAAAACCGGAGCGAGAGTGAGTCGGCTCGCCGTGAGCTTATCGGCCAGGGTCATGGCGAAGTATGGGTATTTGACAGCGGGGGTGTCAAGTTGTATTATTCGCCGTCGCGGCCAGCGAATTTCCGGCCGGATTGCGGGAAGGCGGGGACCAGCGCGATGAACAGACTCGAAAAGAGTATTCTCGCCACGATGGGCCTCTTTGCGGCTTTGCAATTGCTCATATTCTCGGCCTTCGCATCGATGGCAATCCCTTCGGATTCTTCTCTTCCGCGGGGATTTTTGCTTCGCTATGGTCCATTTTTCCTCCTTGTCGCCCTCCCTTTCTACACCATCTTGCTGATAATGCTCTTCATCTTTAGAAACGACTTCGTGAAAGTACCTTCGGGCGAACGGCTCATCCGGGTCAATCTGGCGAACGCCGTCACTCTCTATAGAGTGACTAGTATGCCGACCCTCCTTTTCCTTGTATTGGCGGCCAAGGACTATCGTATTCGCTTGCCACTCCTATGCCTGGTGGTAATCGTATTCGCGACCGACTTCGCGGACGGGTATATCTCCCGCAAGGCGGGCCAAGTCACCAAAGTCGGCAAGATGATGGATAGCGCGAGCGATTATGCCCTCCTCATTGTCCTTACCATCGTCTTTTATTATTTTTCTCTCGTACCGTCATGGTTCTTCCTTCTTGTAACGGCGCGTCTCGGGCTCCAGGTCATCTTCGTATTCATACTCATCTTCGTTAATAGGAAGATCGAGCCCAAGACGACATTCATGGGAAAGGCCGCCGTTGCGTCCATTATGGTACTCTATGCGACGGAGGTGATTCGGCTTATTTTCGGCTTGAGCCGGATAGAATTAATAGCGGTACTGGAATGGGCGACCGCGGCGATCGTGCTGCTCAGCATGGTAGATAAGGTGCTAGCCTTCGTCCGAGAACTCCCCAGATCCGCGTAATCAAGAGGAGCTTAGATATGGCTATGATCAAGAGCGCACTCGAGATTGCACTCGAGCGCTCCAAGGACATCAAAGTTGACGAGGCAGCCCTCGAAGCCAACGCCCTGCGCGTCGAAGGCAAGAAGGCCGCAGGCCGGTACATCGACGAGCCGGAGTCGGTCAGCCTTGCCGAAAAGCTTACCCAGTATCCAAAGGAAAAGCGCGGCTCGGTCCGCAAGGGGATGTTCGAGGTATTGGCGTCGCAGATCCAGCTTCCGACCAACGAAGCTTCCGCCGCTAAGTTGGGCATTTTGTCGACCGGATTTTCGGCCCTCGCCGCGGGCTCCGGCGCAGGCCTCCTTGGCGGCGTCGGCTCGACGATGGCGGACAAGAGGGTACAAGCCCTTTTTCAGCAGCTCTCCGGCTTTTTCAAGCAGTACCTCGACGATATGAAGAATGTCGAACAAGCCATCCGCAAGCAGTGGGGACCCAAGATCAGGGAGAAGGAACGCCAGATGGCTGCGCGAATGGGCCAGGACGTGCGCATAGACCCAATGTCCGATCCGGAGTTCGCAGCGTTTTATAAACAGAACGTGAGCGCTGCGCGCGCTCAATACCAAGCCGCGCTCGACAAGGCGAAGGAAGATCTCGCCTCGATACTGATGATCGAAGGGAAGTAAACCTACGGGGCGGATCGGCCCGTTTCTTTCAGGCAGTTCCCCGTCTCGAGAGCGCTATCATCAGGAGTGCGGCGTCCGAGCGCCTTACGCCAGGGATACGGGCCGCCTGACCGAGAGTCAGTGGTCGTGTCGATGAGAGCTTCTGCGCGGCCTCGGAAGAAAGCCCAGCCATCGCGAGGTAGTCGAAATCCGTCGGTATCCTAAGCCGCTCGGAACGCTCCAACCGCCCCGCGATCCTGGCTTCCTTTTCCCTATAGCCCTCGTACCGAGCGTCTAGTTCCGCCGTTTCGATCCAGCCATGGGGGAAACGCGTTCCGAGACCGGGCAGGAGGGTTACGAGACAGTTCCTAAGAGCGGGATCGCGAAGCACGTTGTGGACGCTCTCCCCTAAATGATTTATGAGCCCATCCATCGCGAGGAAATCATCGCGTGATATCCGACGTCCTTTCATCAACTCCTTGATCTCCGCAATTCCCGCCGCCTTGCCTTCGAAGCGCTCGATCCGCTCTCGGGTGGCCAGCCCGATCGACTTCGCGAGCGGTGTAAGGCGTGTGTCGGCCGTATCCTGCCTCAATGCCAGCCGACGTTCCGCGCGGCTCGTAAACATGCGATAAGGTTCGTCGATGCCGAGCGTGACCAGATCGTCGACGAGAACGCCGATATAGGCCTCGGACCTCGAAAGGACCAGCGCCTCTTCGCCCGTCAGAAATCGGTCGGCATTTATGCCGGCGACGAGGCCCTGCGCGGCAGCCTCTTCGTAACCGGAGCTGCCGTTGGTTTGCCCGGCTACGAACAGGCCTCCCGCGATTTTTGACTCGAGCGATGCGTAAAGAAGCGACGGATCGAGGTAATCGTACTCGACCGCATATGCGGGCCTGACGATTACGGCGTGATTCAATCCCGGAATGCTGTGGATTAGGGCAGCTTGGATATCCTCGGGAAGCGATGAGGAAAGGCCGTTAAGATACATCTCGTCCGTATACTCGCCCTCGGGCTCGACGAATACCTGATGTCGCTCCCGATCGGGGAAACGCATGACCTTATCCTCGATCGATGGGCAGTAGCGCGGCCCCTTGCCTTTAATGGCGCCGCCGTAAAGCGGCGATCTTCCGAGACCGGCTCGAATGACGCGATGCGTCTCGGCGGTCGTGTAGGTTATCCAGCAAGGCAGGCTCGGGCGCGCTATTTTTTCATGCAAGAAAGAGAACGGCTCCTGAGCTTCGCCGTCCTGTCTTTCCATCTCGCAATAGTCAAGGGATGAGCCCTTGACACGGGCGGGCGTACCCGTCTTGAACCTTCCGACGCGAAATCCCCTGCGCCTGAGGGCATCGCCGAGGCCCAACGCAGCCGGTTCTCCAAGTCTCCCGCCGGGAGCGCTCCACTCGCCTATGAAAAGCCGGGCTTCCATAAAGGTGCCGGTCGTAAGCACCAGCGCGCGACAGCCGATGCGGGTCCCTCGCTCGGTAACGATACCCTCGATACGCCGGCCCGAGGAATCGAGCATGATGTCGACGACCGTATCCATGAAGAGCTCGAGACTGGACTGCGATTCGAGAGCCTGCCTCGCAAAGCCGGAGTAGAGCGCTTTATCGGCCTGCGCGCGCGGAGCCTGCACCGCCGGGCCGCGGGATCGGTTGAGCACTCGATACTGGATCATCGAGGCGTCGATGAGAAGTCCCATTTGCCCACCGAGCGCGTCAACCTCGCGAACGAGGTTGCCTTTCGAGAGGCCGCCGACGGAAGGATTGCAGGACATGCGGCCGACCGCGTCGATATCTTGCGTAACCATGAGAGTCCTGCGGCCCAGGCGCGCCAATGCCAAGGCCGCCTCGATGCCCGCGTGACCGCCGCCGACCACGATCGCTTCGTAATCCACCATCGCCTCACTTGCCCAGGCAAAATCGCGAGAATACAGCTTCGAGGACTTCCTTTGAGGCGATCTCGCCGGTAATCTCGCCGAGCGAATCCGCGGCTTCGCGCAAGTCGAGAATCAGCGCGTCGAGAGGCGCCCTCGCGTCGAGTTCTCCGCGGCAGGAATCGAGGGCGGCGACCGCCTCGTCGAGTAGCCGCTTTTGCCGTTCGCTCGCGATACGAATATCGCCCTCGGCCACGGAACGGGATAACGCCGACTCGTCGAGCCCGAATCGGGGCCTGATGCGTTCGCGCAACGCCTCCGCTAGGGCCGAAAGGCCTTCGCCCGTCGCTGCGGAAGTGCGAAGAAAACCGGCGGGGGCCTCTGCGCACGAGGGGGCGTCGACTTTGTTCCAGACGCACAACGAATCCGGTCTCGACTCCAGGAAGGCAACGTCCGCGGCCGACAGCCCGCCGCAACCGTCGACCACATAGATCACCGCCTCCGACTCCTCAACCAATCGACGGCTTCGCGACACACCCTCGGCCTCGATCTCGCCTTCAGCCTCGCGTAGGCCGGCCGTATCGACGAGACGCACGGGAAGGCCTCCCAATTCGATGGCCGTCTCGATCCAATCCCGCGTAGTGCCCGGATCGGTGGCGACGATGGATCGATCCTCGCGGACGAGGAGATTGAAAAGACTGGACTTGCCTGCATTTGGTCTGCCGGCGACTATTGCCCGCGCGCCTCGCTCATAGAGCCTTCCCGACACATAGCTCGCGGCGAGAAGAGCGACTCGGTCGCGAATCCTCTGTAGGGAATCGGGATCGAGGCCCCCGGCTGGGGAATCGTCGTCCTCCGCGTAATCGAGCCTCGCCTCGACCTCGGCGAGAACGTCGACGATCGCCTCGCGAACCGAAGCGAGAGCTCGCGAGAGGCCGCCCTCGAGGCGGCGAAGCGCCTCGACCCTCGCCCCTTCGCTACCGGCCCGCACGAGTTCCTGTACGGCCTCCGCCTTGACGAGGTCCGTCTTGCCGTGAAGGAAGGCTCGGAAGGTGAACTCGCCGGGAAGAGCTGGCGCGAAACCCGCCCCCTCCAGGAGGGATAGGGCTTTTCGAATGACCGCGGGGGAGCCGTGGCAGTAGAGCTCGACTCCATCCTCGCCGATAGGTCCGTCAGGTGATAGAAATACCGCGGCGAGAATCTCGTCGACGGCTGCCCCATCCGAAGGATCCACGAGCTCGCCGTGCACGAGGGACATGCTCCGCGCGGAGCCGAGTGCAGCCGGCCTCGAAAAAAGGCCGGCCACGAGATCGACGGCCCCTGGGCCGGCGCAGCGGATAACGGCGAGGGCCGATTCGCCAGGGACGGTCGCGAGAGCCGCAATGGGACGGCTCGCGTCGAAATAGCTTCTCTGCATCGCTGGGATCCACGATATAGCCTTATTGAGATTCGAGGCAAGGCAGGACCGAAGCAGCGGACCTTTCTATTGACAGGAACGATAAAAGACGCGGAAAATGAAGATACCGAGCTCAAAAGTATATTCAAGCGATATTCTGGAGGAACGATGGAGCGAACCAAGATTCTCATGACCGGGCTTTTCGCCATAGCCCTTTGCAGCCTTCATCTCGCCGCTCAGGCGCCGACGGTCAGCGAGAAGAAGGATATCGCGATATTCGCCTTGGGCTATTACGGTTGGGCCATCCCCCTCGAGACCCTCGGCAGCATCGATCAAGAACTACAAAAAGTCTTCGTCGATCTAGGCCGCTTCAACATAATCGGATATACGGAGCGACTTTCCTCCGGCGGACTGCAGCAGTTCATAGACACCCTCAAGAAAGCCAAAGAGGCCAATTTCGTCATGCCGGACAAGTTCCAATTCGGGGAGGCCACCCTCACCGAGGCCGAATTCAACAAACTTGTCGGGGCTTTCATCATCGCGACGCCAATCGTCACCGAGTTTAATTCGCGCTATGACGCCGACAAGTCCCAATGGGAGACCGATATCAAGACGGACGTTACCTTCCTCGACGTCGGAGGCGGCGGTTCGATTCTTGGCATCGCCGAGGTGAAAAGCTCCGGCAGCGACAAGGACAATAAGAGGGCGTCTATCTCCAATGCCATCAACGCCATTCCAATGCAGCTCCAGTACGAAGTCCGAAAGATCGAGGCATTTCAGATCAATACTCGCGTCCTTACGGTTTCCGGAAGCGAGATCAAGCTCCAACTCGGCAGTAATATGGGCATCAAGAAGGGCGACGAATACTCGATAATGGTCAACGAGACCGTGGAGGGCTTTAGGAACGACACCGAGAGGGGCCTCGTGCAGATCAAAGACGTTGGTTCAGAGGTTTCCACGGGCCGTATCGTCTACTCTTCGATCAAGGTCGCCAAAGACGTAGCACTCAAGGAGATCCCGCGTCTCGGGCTCGATGCGGAGGGCTATCTGGATGTCGTCGGCTCCACCGTGGTGCCGGGAGTAAGGGTCGTCCCTTCCCGAGGTTTCTACGGATTTAGGCCCTATGGCGCCGTTCAGATACCCGTAAGCGAAGTGAGCACCTACTTCGGCCTGCTCTCGGTCATCCCTATCAACGGAATCGTCGGCGGCGAGTACGACTTCTATCTGGGTCGCCTTTCGGTCACTCCCTTTTGCGGCCTCGGCGCCAGTTACGCCCGCGTCGTCACCCCCGTGAGCAGTAGCGATGAGACCGACTGGCTCTCCCACATCGGCGCCCAGGCCTACTTGCGCATCTCCCTCCTAGTCACTCGCGACCTGTCGATCTTCGCTCAAGGAGGATTGGAATATTGGGTTTCGATGAATAGCGTATTCTTCAACAACTATGGCGGCGTCGGCTTAGGCGCTGGCGCCTCCTACAAGCTGTAATATGAGCGATACGAATCTCAACGGACTCGACCTCGAAGCGGCAAAAGAATTCATCCTCGCTTTCGCCGTCGATATAAAAAGGCTTGATAAGGCTATCGCCGAGGCCCAAGGCGAACTTGAACGCTGGACGAAGCGCGTCGCCCTAGCCGAGGCCAAGCAGGCGGCCTCCTTGGTCCAGGCCGCGCGCGCCAAGGTCGAGGAAGAAGCCGAGAAGATCGCCTCTCTCGAAGCCGAGCGCGAAGGGCTGCGCTCAAAGGTCGCCGGGATGCGCGCGCAACTACCGATGATCCAGGCACGCGAGCGAAGCGTGGATCCCGATCGTCTTCTCGCCGAGCTCCAGCTGATGACCGGGGAGCTCCTCGGCGACGCGCTTTCCGGGACGGATGCGGCCTTCGCGGAACTGGAATCCGAGGCTAAAACGGCTTCCGAGCTCGAGGCGCTCAAGCGCCGAGCGTCCGACGGGACTAAACCATGAGCCGCCTCGAATTGTTGCCGGAGATGCCTCGACCCCTCCTTTTCGCCCATAGAGGCCTCTCGTCGATCGCCCCAGAAAATACGATGGCCGCCTTCAGGCTCGCTCGCGAATTGGGTATCCCCGGCGTCGAGCTAGACGTCCACCTTACGAGCGACGGAAAATTGGCCGTGTTCCACGATCACTCGACCGCTAGGATCGCAGGGACCGCGCTCGACCTCGAGCGCTCGCCTATGAAGGAACTCTCCCTGCTCGACTTGGGTTCCTGGAAGGGAAGCAACTGGAAGGGCGAGCGCATGATGGAACTGAACGAACTCTTCGAGGAGTTTGGGGCCTCTTTTTACTATGACGTGGAGCTCAAGAGCAACATCGCAATGGACTACGGCCTCGAAGCGGCAGTCGCAGCCTGCCTGCGAGACGCCTTTGCCTCAAAGAGCGGCCTAACCGGGCGCATAGTCGTCTCGTCGTTCAACCCCATGGCCCTCGCTCGATTCAAATACCTTTCTCCCGCGATACCTACCGCCATCATCTGGTCCGGCGACGCGGACGTTCCCGCGTATCTCCGTCACGGCGAAGGCCGATGGATAGGCAAGGTCGACGCTCTCAAGCCCGATCGAGCCAAGGTTAAGCGCTTTTCCTCTTTCCGATGGAAGAGGCTCGGGCAATATCCCGTCGTGCCGTGGACCGTTGACGATCCGGTCGAAGCCTCGCGCCTGCTCTCCATCGGCTGCGATGGCCTGATCTCCAACAGACCGCAGGAACTAGGAATCATAAATTCCTCGACGGCGCCGCGCTTAGGGTAGATTGGAAAGCATGTCTTTACCGACGGCATTGAGGCCTAGGTCGCGATAGGTCGCCGCGCGCGCCGACTTTTCGTCGGAGCCGAGGCCAGTCGCCTCCCGCTCGGCCGAATACAGCGTTCGCCCGCTTCCTATGTCCAGGACCTTGACCATGGCCTTGCCGGTGACAAGGTAGTTGGAATCATCCTTCCTGACGCTTACGATGCTCGCCGTTCCGAAGGCGACTCTATCGAACTTCCCAACCGCCGAGGCGGCAGCCGAGACTGCGGCGTCGTCCATCGCGATTATCGGATCATTCGATATCGAAATGCCCTTGACGTTGAACTTCTGCTTAACGAGAGCGTCGATGAGGCCCGCCTGCGCGAGGGAACCCACGACGGCGCCCGATTCGTCGAGATCGAGGATCGCGATGGCCATAGAAACGCCGCTCGCGACGGAGACGACCTCGTATGGTATGTCGATTGTCTTGGCCGTAAGCTCCGAAGCGAGGGAGTCCCTATAGGAAGCGTATTTATC
The DNA here is from genome assembly GCA_964396415.1 of uncultured Treponemataceae bacterium. Lineage (GTDB taxonomy): Bacteria > Spirochaetota > Spirochaetia > Treponematales > Rectinemataceae > UBA1306. The sequence continues at coordinate 9,639 of CAYNFM010000014.1, forward strand.
CGGCAGCTTGTCGAGGAGATCGAGGGTCGATTGGAAGTCGAGCCTCAGGATGAATTTGGCTTTTCCGACGAAATCGGGAGCGGGAGGCGTAAAGGCCAACGTGCCCGAGGCATCGGTCATCAGGCTCTCCGTCTTGGGCACGAGGCGCGTACCTGACTTACGCTGATAGCTCAGCAAGACTACGGCGCCCGGAACGCCGGGCGCCGTGGCGCCTTCGCCCATGACGACTCTGGCCATGAAGGGTCGCTTGAACTCCTGCCCTACGAAGCCATTATAGCCTAGCGATCCGGAAGCGTCGAAGCGGATCCTGGAAAGGGCGGTGCGCGCGGAATTGATGTCCCGCTCGAGATAAACGTCGGCATTATCGATCTGAGACCCGGAAGCGGCGACAGCAGCCTCGACGAATTTACGGACCGCCTCATAGCTCCGGCTTTGACCCAATAAGGCCGCCCCTTCGCGCTCGGGACCTTCGATAGCCTCGACTCCCTGCTTGATGAGCTCGGCGATACGCGCCTTTTCCTTTTCGAGATCGGTAGTCGCATAGGCAGCTAGGACATACACCGTTACGCGCTTGGTCTTTTTATCCTTCTGAGCATAGCGCTCCTTCACCGAAAAACCCGAAACCTGGTTCTGGGACGAGCTGGTGACCGTGGACTTTATGTTCGCCGAATAAGAATCGAGAGTCGCCCTCGCCTCGGCGCTCGAAGCGACGCTCACCTTGACTCCGATGTATTCGGCGATCGAGGACATTATGTTCGCGGCCGCGTCGTTCGTGGCAGCCGCGATATCCCCGGCGGGATCGGAGGCCGACCCGACGAAATAGGTGTTTACGGCGTCCGGCGGCGGCGTGGCAAAGATCCAATCCGGAGCTTTGCCTTGAGCCGGCGACGTTACGCAGGAGCCGAGCGTAAGCACGAATAGGCCCAAGATCGAGGCTATGCCACGTTTCATTTGTCCTCCTTGCTACGCTCCGGGCGAAAGACGAAGCGGCCGTACGGCCGATAGGACCGCACGGCCTTCGCTGATTTTCAGAAACCGTCTAAGAAAGACTGCTGGACGAGGTCTATCGCCTTCTGCTTGTCCTCGGTCTTAGGCTCGGCCGCGGCAGCGCCGGCCAGCTGCTTCTGGATCTGCTGCTGTAGCGAATCCTTATCGATCGTCCAGAGCTGTATGACGCGGTACACTTGGTCGGCGGGCTTCCCATTCGTAGTAAAGGTCTGAAGCTTGGCCCACCAGTCGCCCTCCATCGCGAAGCCGGTGAAGGTCGCCTCGGAGACGCTTTTTACCGCGCGCTCCATATAAGTCTCGATTTTGTCCTTGTCGCCGACCTGGGCTCCGGCAAAGGTATCCTTGACGCGGGTGGAGATCATCTGCGCGATCGTGGCTTGAGCGTCAAGCTTGGAGGCCGCGAGTTGAGCCCCGGCCAGATCCTTGCCGTCTTCCTGGACTATAACGACATATTTGTTGGCGAAATCGGGCATCTTTTCGACGGCCTTGGGCCCGTCGAGAGCGGCATCCATCCACTTGGGATAGTCGCGCCCGAAGGCGGTTCCCTTATGCTCGATGATCTGAGGAGGATAGACCTTTATGGTCGGAGCAGGCGGGTTGACCCCCCCCTTGGTAGCCGGCTTGCTCGCGCAACCGATGACGGCGGCAAGGGTCAGGAATGCGACGAAAATTGCGAGAATCTTTTTCACGTTGACCTCCTTAGGTCTTTAGCGGCCCGCCCGGAAGGCCCGCATCGAAAGGGAAGGCGACGCCCTCCCGGCTGGGTTCGGCGCGATTCGAGGTCCCGCCGTCCGAACCGATAGCTCACAATCCCGAATTAAAAGTATAGGACTTACCCCTAGAATACACTAGGTTCAAGTCGTTGAGTCCGGCGGCGGCACCCGCATCGTACATCGCGTCTTCTACCTTGTCGCCCGTCTGAAATGTGTAGAGATAAATCCTGGTCGAACTCGGGGAATAAGAGACCTGCTCGACCTCGCGCATTTTCTTGACGAGCGCGCGGCGAAGCTGGCTCATCTGCTTGGAGTCGGGCGTCTTCTGGATGATGACTTCGTAGCGAATGCCTCGGGACAGCGAATTCCGGAGCAGCTCCCTGGATTGGTCAATCATCTTGGGCATGGCGAGCCAGACGGCGCTCGCGATCGCGTTCGTGGCCGCCGCGTCGGCGGAATCGGGACTGAAAGCAGTCTGGCCCGACAGGACCACGGAGCCTAGGAGAGTCGCCGTCGAAGTGTCATAGAGCTTCATGGAGCCTTGGGCGGAAGCGTAGAATTTGCTGTCCTTCGTCTGGCTATCGAGGGTGAAATCCAGCTCGACATAGACGTCGGCATTGTATTTTTGGGCGAGGTATTGAATGATATCTATGGAGCCGCCCGTTTCATTTTCGTAGGCGGCTTGCTGATCCTTCTTGTTATTCTCTATTTGGTCGAAGTCTATTACCGAAAGGCCGAGCTTTTCAATAAGATAGCGATTGGCCTGCGATACCGCAACTTTGGCAAGCTTCGCATCGATCTTAGCGTCTTCATTATAATAGACCATATAGTTGAGCCGGGCGAGATAGTTCTGGAGATAGGCCTCCTCATCGGGCGTAAGTTGTCCCGACGCAGGGGAGGGTTGTTCGACCGCAGCCACGGAGGCAGGTTGCGCAGCGGGAGCGGATGCGGGAGCCGGGACGGACGACCCGACATCGGCACCTCCCTGGACGATGGCTTTGGCGCGATCGCTAGCGGCGTCTTGGGCGGACGCGGCCTTGGGCGCGGGAGAACTCGCGCATCCAACAACAAGTAGTATTGTCGCGATCGCGACTATAGCCTTGATTGTTTTATGCATTCAATGCCTCCTTATCGACGCTCCGTCTTAATCTAGCACGGCTAATAAGGGAAAAACAACGAGACCTAAGAATATTGGAGATAGGCGGCGTTGAATGAATATAATCGCAATAACCCCATGAGACAAGATTACCCATGCTCTTAACGCGATGAAGGCATGCGAATCACCTATCGAGAGCCGCTTTTCATGTCCAGCCCATTCGCTTGAACGAATTGTCCGGAAGAAGAATGAATAATTACCGAGCATTCGAACTCCGTTGTACGCTTGGAATCTCGTTCGTATATAAGTGCGCGCGCTAAACTTCCCGCCAAGGATTCCAATCCGTCGTGCTCGAGACAGACTCTTTGCTAAACCGGTTTATTTAAGTATAATCCGAGTGTTTAGGGAGGCGCTTCCGATGCGCATGGATCGACTTTCAGGATTGCTTCTGCATCCGACATCTCTACCCGGTCGCTACGGAATCGGAGACTTGGGCCCTTCCGCCATCGGCTTCATCGAACGCCTGGCCGAAGCGCGGCAACGGATTTGGCAAGTTCTGCCCTTAGGCCCGACGGGTTTCGGCGATTCGCCCTATGCGCCATTTTCCTCATTCGCAGGCAACGAGCTGCTCATCAGCTTGGATCTCCTTGCCGAAGAAGGACTCCTGGATCGGCATGAGCTGAGCCGCGTCCCCGCCTTCCCCGACGATAAGGTCGACTACGGGTCGGTCATTCATTGGAAGCGCGGACTCCTCGACCGCGCTGCCTCGACATTCATCGCCGGGGCTTCGCCTGAGCGTCGCGAGGATTTCGCGCTCTTCATGTCCGGGGAAGAGGCCTGGCTTCCGCGCTATTCCCTTTTCAGGGCGATCAAGGACGAATATGACGCCAAGGCGCAGGCCGAGGGCCGGGATAGCTCCTTATGGAACCGATATTGGCCCAAGAAGCTCGCGATGAGCGATCCCGCCGCGCTTGAAGCCGAGCGCGAAAAGCACTCGGATGCGATCGAGCGCTACGAGACCCTTCAGTTCCTCTTCACCGAACAATGGGCCGCGCTCAAGGAAGCGGCCAACTCCGAACGTATCCTCGTCGTCGGCGACATTCCCATATTCGTCGCGCAGGATTCGGCGGAAGTGTGGGCGGAACGGGAACTCTTCGATTTGGATGCGAAGGGACGCCCGCTCGAAGTCGCAGGCGTACCCCCCGATTACTTCAGCGAAGAAGGTCAATTGTGGGGCAATCCGCTCTATAATTGGGAGCGACACAGGGCCCAGGGCTTCACGTGGTGGATCAGCAGACTGCGCGCGGCCCTCGAGCGCTTCGACGCGCTGCGCGTGGATCATTTCCGCGGATTCGAAGCCTACTGGGCGGTACCGGCCGGCAGGGATACGGCGCGCAGCGGCGTCTGGAGAAAGGCTCCCGGACGGGAGCTCTTCGCCGCTACGAAGGCCGCGCTCGGTGAGGAGATTCCCATAATCGCCGAGGACCTCGGCTATATCACGGAGGAAGTGAGGAACCTACGCGACGGGCTCGGTCTTCCGGGAATGCGCATCCTCCAGTTCGCCTTCGACGCCTCGGAGAGCGGGACCGCCTTCGACCCGAAGAATTCCTTCCTCCCCCATAACTACAACGAGCACTGCGTGGCTTATACCGGGACTCACGACAACGATACTCTCGCCGGGTGGATCTCGCGGGCGAGCGCTTCGGAACGCGATTACGTCGAAAGATATCTTGGCTATTCGCCCTCGGATTCGGTCCGCGCGCTGGTGCGCGAGCTCATGAAATCGACGGCCGCATGGGCTATCTTCCCTCTTCAGGACATACTAGGCCTCGGCTCCGAGGCCAGGATGAACAGACCATCTACCTTGGGGGGCAATTGGACTTGGCGCATGGCCGAAGGCTCGTTTACGCCCGAGCTCGCGCGCGACTTGGCCGAAATGTCGAGACTCTATGGACGAAACCTCGACTAGCCGCGGAAGGAACGGAGCCCAGGCGACGATCGGAGCCTAGGACGACTCCGGGCCGAATCCCGACGGCGGACGCTCCCCTTTCCTAAAGCCGCAGCACGAGCTCTGCCATGGCTTTGCGCGGCCGAGGCGCCGGCGATTCCATCGGGTAGCCGATGGGAGCGAAAGCCAGGGGCTCCCACTCTGCGTCGAGCTTTAATACTTCCCTGGCCGCGCGGGAATCGAAGGCCCCGACCCAGCAACTCCCGAGCCCTAACGCGCTCGCCGCAAGGATCATATGATCCATCGCAATAGTCGCGTCCACGTCCGCGTAGCTCTTGCCGTCCTTCCGCGACCAAGCTTTGCCGGGCAGGGAGCAAACCAAAAGGACGACAGGAGCCGCGACGAACCAATCCTTGTCGTAAATCCTCCTGAGCCCTTCCTCTCGCCCTTTCGTCTCGATGACGACGAAGCGGAAGGGCTGATAATCGCAGGCTGTCGGCGCGAGCCGTCCTGCCTCGAGTATCGCCTCCTTCCCGATGGGAGATTGTGGATTCACGGTCGATAAATGGCAAGCCCGAGCTCTTATCAAAGCCCCGACGCTTCGATACTATATCCATCAATATCCCGACATGGAGTGCACATGGATTTTCGCATCCCGACCGCAGCCATGGCAGCCGCGGTCCTTCTGTCATCCGCGCTCGTCCTGCCCGCTCAGTCGCGGAGGTCGGGCGATGCTCCTTCGACCGCGGTTCCCTCTGATTTTCTAGCCGGTTACGATTGCGGCTTGTACCGCATCGAGGACGGAGGCGACAGGGCCGTTCCGCTCTGGCTCGACGGCGAGGTCCGAAAGATCGTCAAATCGAGCGATGGGTGGTATTTCCTGACTTCTCTCGGTGTGCTCCATAGCTCCGACCTCGACGTTTTCGAGGACCGATCCGCCGGATTGCCCGTCAAGACCTACAAGCGATTCGCGGATGGAAAGAAGAGTTTCACGACCGAAACTCAAGACCTCAAGGATCTCGAGGTCGACCCCGGCGATCCCCTCGTTCTCGCGACCTGCACCAAGGATTCCGCCTTCGTTTCCCAGGACGGCGGCAAGTCCTGGAAATCCTACGGATCGCCCGTCGAAACGACCGGCCTCAAAGCGGTTTCTCTGGCACCCTACCCGGGGACGGGAGAACCCGCGTTATGGGCTTCACATCCGATCAAGGGGCTATTCGCGCGAAAGCTTGCATCGGGAGGCTGGACGAGCGCCAACGCAGGACTGGCGGCGATTGCAGGCTCGACGAGCGTCGAGGAGATCGCGAATGTCGTCCCGGGCGCAGGCGGCGCGATCTGGGCCTCCGACAGCTTCGTCCCCCGCTTGTACAAGATGGACGCCGGAGCCAAGGCATTCGCCCTTGCGTGGTCCGAGCCCGCCGACTTCGGCTGCGTCGAATCCCTCGATCCTCTGCCCGACGGGACCGTGCGCTTCGTCGCCGACGGATACGTAGCGCGTCTCGATCCGACCTCGGCCAAGGCGGAGCCGGACGATCGCGCCGCGATGGTGGTACGCGCCGCTTGCCGCGCCAAGTCCGACTGGCAGATACTCTGCGTCTCATGGGCAGAGGGAGACCGTCAGTCTTCCCTATCCGAGCTGTGGCTCGTCGCCTTCAAGGACCGCAAGCCCTATCGAAGCCCGGCCGAGGACAAGCGCGCCCTTTACCTGTCGACGGGATTCGTCGTGAACCCCGTGTCGCGCGCGAAGTACGATAAGATAATGGACGATCGCCACCTCGACGCGGTCGTGGTCGACATGAAGGACGACCTGGGGCACCTTCGCTTCAAGCCGCGCGATCCCTTGATTCAGGAGATCGGGAAAATCTCGAATCCCCTCGACGTCGAGTCCTTCGTACGGGAATGGAAGGCGAAGGGCCGCTATCTAATCGCTCGAATACCGGTATTCAAGGACAAGGTCGCCTATGCCTACGAGGGCGGCAAGTACGCCGTATGGGACTCGACGGAGAATGCCCCATGGCGCGGATATAAAATCATCAGGAAAGACGGCGCTACGGCCTCGCCCCTGCTGCTCGCCTCCAATGGCGAGATCGGGCCGGACGCCGGGCCTATGCCGCCGCCGAGCGCGACCGTTCCTCCGACCGAGCTCCAGCAGGAGCGCTCCCCCATCCAGGAGTACTGGGTCGATCCCTACAGCGAGGATATCTGGGCCTATAACGTGGCGATCGCTAACGAAATGGTGGCCCGCGGCTTCGACGAGGTGCAGTTCGATTATATCCGCTTCCCCACGGACGGCGTGAATATCGGCGACGCGTCGTATCGCTGGAGGGATCCGGGAATGGACAAGGAAAGCGCCCTCGCTTCCTTCCTCCGTTATGCGCGCGACAATATAGCGGCCCCGATCAGCATCGACATCTATGGCGCCAACGGCTGGTATCGTTCCGGCGTGAGGACGGGGCAGGACGTCGAGCTCCTCGCGAAATACGTCGATGTCATCTGTCCCATGTTCTATCCCTCGCACTTCGAGCAGAGCTTCTTGGCCCAGCCTCCGGCCGAGCGGAGACCATATCGAATATACAGGATCGGCGCTCTCCGGACCGCCTATATCGCTTGCAAGAAAGTGGTCGTCAGACCCTACGTGCAGGCTTTCTTTCTCAACGTGAGCTACGACAGAGCATACTACGGCCCCGATTACGTGAAGCGCGAGATAGCTGGAGTACGGGACTCCGTCAACCTCGGCCTGACTTTCTGGAACAACGCGGGGCGTTATGACGACGTGCCTGCGCTCGAGGTAGGACCCGACGGAAGGCTTGCCTCCGACAAGAGCGAGATCTCGCCCAGTCAAAGCGTCTTAAACTGAGGACGCCTCAGAAACCCAGGGCTTCTCCGACTAGGATGACCGTGAAGTCCGAAAGGCTCGGTTTGCGCCTGAGTATCTGATAGACGCGGCAGATCCTCGTTTCGAGGCGGCAATCCTCGCAGGTCCCCGACCTTACGCAGGGATTGGGGCGATCCAGGCGCTTGTTATTCATCGGCGAAGCGATCGTCTCGATCCGTATCAGAGCTTCGTCCAGATCGCGCACGACCTTATTCGCCCCCGCGACGACGATGGTCTTCCTGGGGCCGAAAGTCAGGGCGGCCACGCGGTTGCCGTTGCCGTCTACATTCACGATGTCGCCCTCGAGGGTCACCGCGTTGGAACTCGAGAGGAAAAGATCGCACGTGAGCTGAGAGCGAAGAATTTCGAGGCGCCTGCCCTGATCGAGGCCGGGAGCATTATGATCCAGGATTTCGGCTCCCAAGGCCCTGACCCTGTCGAGGGCGCCGATGGCGCGGAGGGTCATCGATCCTCCGAAGCCGACTTTCATGCCCGGCTTGACGAAGGAAGCGATCACTTCCAGCGCTTCCGCGCCGCGCGATACGAAGAGCGCGTCGAAGCCCGAGCGCTTGAGGGCCTCGCAGGCCTCCTTGCCTATCGTCTCGTAGCGCCATTCCTCGACGACATTCATCGCTGTCCTCCCATGCGCACCAAGCGGATGATATGCGCTCCGGAGACGGCTGTAAAGCGACTCTCGACAGGCTGTCGGGAGGCTCGAAGCGTTTCGACGAGCCCTCGCCTATGGGTTCTTACGCGTGCCGACCTATTGAAAGCGGGTACGGGCTGCCGGCCTTTCCTCCTCGCCGTCGCCCTCCGGGCTCTCGCCATCCTTTCCGTCCCTCCCGCGGACCTCGTCGCTCGCGGCGGCGAACCGACCGCGTCGATCGATGAGCTCTCGCGTCGCGAAGGCCCCCCCGTCAGGCGGCGCGGCGAAGCTCGGCGCCTCGGCCCTCGCCTTCCTGAACCGAGAGAGGAATTCTCTCCGAGACACGTTATGCGCTCCAAGACTGATCTTATAGTCGAGCGGCATGCCGAGGTCCCAGAGCGATACTCCGGAAAGCTCGAGATAGCGGGCGGTCGCAATGAGCTGGACGGTCCCGGAACCCGATTCGCGACGAAAGCCGGTGAGACTCGTGTAGCAGGAGCCGACGAAGACGCCGATCTCTCCCGCGACCAAGAGGTCGCGATCGATTTCGGCATACAGCTCCATCGACGCGAATCGGCAGCGGCGCTCAGACTTGGAAGCGAAGAGCTTCAGCCAGGCGGACCTCAACGGAGGCCTGAGCCAATCGTCGCCATGCGTCTCAACGCAGGCGGCGAGAACCTCGCCGAAGCGCCGGTCGAGGCTGAGCGCGTAGCGAAGGCTCTCGCGACGGGCGGTTCGCGTCACCGCGATGTCCCTCGGATCCATCACCGAACGGATAGTATGCAATTTCGGAATCAGGTACTCATCATCGCCCCCGCCGTTAGTAGCCATGGGAATGAATCCAGCGGAGCAAAGCGAGTCCACGAAACCCGGGTCGAAGCTCATGCTCACGCAGAACTCGTCCGCGTATTCGGCCTCGAACCAGTCGGCGAGCTCGTCGCCGTCTTCGGGCGGCATGACGAAGGGGATGCCGCGGCCGGAATAGAGGAGCATGGACCGGATTATACGCCCAAGATCTCTCCGGATGAAGCCGAAGATGCCGATTCGTCGTATTCTGCGACGAGGGAATCCATAAGCTCGCCGACCTTGACGATTTTCTCGACCCGATATGCGTTCGCCCCGGCGAAGGCGAAACCATAGTCGAACCGTCCCTTCTGGGCGTTGAGCAAGGCGAGGGAAATGCAATAAGGGGCGTTCTCGTAATCGCAGGTGACGATGCATTTGAAAGGACAGGCAAAGGGCTTGCGCAGGCCCGAGGCGACATCGTCGAGAAATCCGTTGCGTATAGCGCGCCCGGGCATGCCCACGGGGCTGGCTATTATCTCCAGATCCTCTTCCCGGGCCTCGACATAGCTTTTCTTGAAGGCCGCCGACGCGTCGCACTCCTCAGTCGCGACGAATCGGGTGGCCATCTGCACTCCCGATGCCCCAAGCTCGAGGATTCTACGGATATCGGCTCCGGTGTAAATGCCGCCGCCCGCTATGACGGGCACGCTTCGACCGGTCACGTCGCGGAAGGGCCGGATCGCCTCGACGATCTCGACCAGGATTTTCTCGAGCGCAAAATTCCCGTCCGCGAGCTGATCTCGCCGAAAGCCCAAGTGGCCGCCGGCCTTCGGTCCCTCGACCACGACGGCATCGGCGGTATACGCGTACTTGTCCTTCCATCTTTTCAGGACGAGGGTCGCGGCCCGTGCCGAGGATACGATGGGCGCGATCCTCGTCGAGCTGCCTTTGACGAATTCCGGGAGATTCACCGGCAGGCCCGCGCCGGCAAAGATGATATCGATGCCTTCCTCTACCGCTGCCTTCACCAGGTCGGAGAAATTACTCAGCGCCACCATGATATTGACGCCGAGTACGCCACGCGTGAGCTCCCGCGCACGCCGGATCTCCCTACGCAAACCGCGAAGACTCGCGCCGAGAAAGTCTTTGATGCCATCGCTCTCCAGGAGTCCGATCCCCGCTGCGGCAATGACTCCGACCCCGCCCGCGTTCGCCGTAGCCGCTGCCAAGCCGGAAAGGGAAATGCCTACGCCCATACCGCCCTGGACTATGGGGATCCGAGCGACGAGATTCCCGATTCGCAGGCCTTTCAAGCCCAGCTTCCCCATTCGGAACTCCTAATATTCCACAGACATGCCAACAAAGACTGTTTTTTTGTCGATTAGTTGCAACAAGCTCGAGTTTTATTAGATCTTAATAATGAGGCTCTTTCAAAATACGTCCGCATTTTGAAAGAGCTACCCTAAATTGCGGCATTTACGCACAGTTTCGAAAAAACCGGAACAAATGCGAAGCCGATTTCAAAAGCAACCGACTTTTGAAATCGGCATAAGAATTCTAGGCAAAACTCTCGCGACCACTGGTCGAGGAGGATTTCTTCAGTGGTCCAGTCCGAATTTACCACTGGTCGAGGACAGTAGTCTTCAGTGGTCCAGTCCGATTTTATCAGTGGTCCCGGCCGACTCGACCACTGAAGAATTTCTCCTGAGGAAAATGCTCTGATGTGCGGGTCTTGCAGTATCTTGCGTTCCTTGATGTTTGGATGAAGCGCTGCGAAACGTGCGCAAGATTTTAATCGCTTTTGCAAAAGCCTCCAAACATTGGATATATCGATTTTCAATATGTGCATAATCAGGAAATATCTTCCATAGAAAGCCGATATCGAAACAAATGGACTAACCGAATTTTATGTTCGGCTTATGTATCGTGGTATTGAGCGGGGCTTTTTTCGCGAGTTTCTCGCTTGCTGCGGTTATTTCCTTTACCGTCCGTTGTTCTGTACCTAGTAAGCATTCACGAAACCGCATTGCCAGGGGGCATTATGTCTTCGGTCGTCATCGGGCCAATCCCCAAAGCCTATCAAAGCTACGAAACAACCAATCCTGATACCGAATTCTGGCTCAAAGAAGCATTCCCGCTCGTTTGCAAGAATCTAGATCGGGTACTTCTCGAGCCCAGGATGTTCTGGTCCGTTCCGCCGGGGAGTAAAGTCGGCTTCAGCTTTGGCGGCAGTTTTCCAGTCCCGATCGGCGTCTGGGCTTTGGCCTGGAGCAAGGATATCGGGGTGTATGCCTGCGCTCGTTGCGGCGGTAAAGCCTTTTCACTGGCCGCGAGCGGCGGGATGTCCATGGGCAGCTCGAGAGGCATCTGCTCGGAGTGCGGCGAGGACTGGGAAAGCAGGGACTGGTCGATCGGGACTTGGGGCTTTCTGAGGAAGGAGCTTCTGAAGAGGGTCGATGCCCTCGACCTTTCGGAAGGCCTGTACCCGGATGCCTGCGACTTCCGCGAGTTGGTAGCACAGCTGGCGGAATAGGAAGAGGGGAAACGAAAAGAGACGTGGGATGCCGACTCCGCGAACGTAGAACCCTAAGACGCGCCTGCACTTGACCCGTCGCGCGGCAGCGTTGCAAACTGGAACGCGATGAGCGAGCTTTATTTCTACGATGGTCGTTTCGTCCGCTCCGATGAGCCCGTGGTTAGGCTCGGCGACCGAGGCTACCAATTCGGCGATGGAGTCTATGATGCCTGGATGGTCCACGATTCCAAGCAATTCCTTCGCCGCGAGCATCTCGATAGGCTCGAGAAGAGCTGCGCCGCCATCGGCATAGCGCCCTGCTACTCTCGGACCGAAATGGAAGCCTTTACCGACGCCTTGCTCGAGCGCTCGGGCATCGCGCGAGGCATCATCTACCTTCAGTGGACGAGAGGTTGGCAATCGCCGCGTTCCCATGCCGCGGCTCCCGGCCTAAGGCCTAACCTAAGCGGCTATATCCGCGAGTCGCCTCCTTACCCCGACGAATACTTCTCGAAAGGAGTCGGGACGATTTTCTACCCCGATGAGCGTCAACGCTATTGCGATATCAAGTCCCTCAACCTGCTGGGCAGCGTGATGGCGAGCAACGCGGCCAAAGCGGCCGGTTGCCACGAGGTATTGTTCGTCCGCGAGGAGGGAGACACCCGCTTCGTCACCGAAAGCGCGCGCTCGAATTGCTACGCGGTGAAGGACGGCGCAGTCCATACGTCCCCCCTCGGGAAGCTCATACTTCCCGGCGTCACGCGCGGCGTGATACTCGAGCTCGCCCGCGCGCTCGGTATCGAGGTCGTGGAGGCTTTCGAAACCCCGCAATTCTTTTCCGACGCCGACGAAGTGTTCGTCTCGGCCGCAAGCGGGATACTGCCCGTGGATACGATCGACGGAAAACCTGTGGGATCGGGGGCGCGCCCGATCTATGCGGCTCTCCGCAATGGCTACGAAGCCATGATCGAGGCGAATGCTGGCTGAGGGGAGGCCGCGATGGCGGATGAAACAATGGATTTCGAGCGAAGGCTCGTCGAGATCGAAAGTAAGGCCAGCTTTCAGGAGAGCGAGCTGATCGACATGAGCGAGATCATAAGGAGCCAGGATGCCCGCATTGGCAGGCTAGAGGCGACGCTTCGCGCGCTTATCGAGAAAGTGAAGGAAATGGCAGGCGAGGGGCAGTCTCCCCTTCCTGCCAACGAGAGGCCTCCGCACTACTGAGCGCCTCAGGCCACCTTGAAGCCCCCGGCATCCAGGGCGCTTATGACTATCCGGCCGTCCTCGTCGATCTCGAGGCTCTCTTCAGGATCGAGAATATAATCGTTCGGGCAATGCTCTAGGGTCACCCAGAGATGGCCTTCCGTACAACGGATTCGCCTGCCCTTGCTATGCTCCATCGAAACCACCTGTCCGGGAAGGAGCTTCCGTGCCAAAGTCTTGTTCATGGCAAACCTCCGTTTCGACATTCAAAATCAAGAATGTCTATTAAAAACATATAAGAGATGACTGGGAAAAAACAGACTCAGAAAAGATGTATTATATAGAGTACAATTTATAAAAATTGAAACTGTTATGGATATTATAAGCTCAATTGTATGTCGCTTTCCAAGATCCTAAATGCTCAGGAAAAAATACGACCTTGAACGGCACGGACGGGACGCCGATCGCGTCCCAAATTGCCAATGGCCATCGTCGCTAGATTCATGCATTCCTCCCTGGCTGTTGGTCTCTTCGAGACGTTATAGTGGATATTGAGGCCACAAGGGCGCAAACTAGGAGGAATTCATGTTCGTACGCGATAAGATGACGGCGAATCCCGTCACGATTCAGGCGGATGCGAGTGTTCCAGAGGCCCTCAGCCTCATGCGCGAGAGAAAAGTACGGCGGCTTCCCGCCCTCGATCCTCATGGAAAGCTCGTCGGCATAGTCTCCGAAAAGGACCTTCTTTATGCCTCGCCCTCCCCAAGCACGACACTCAGTTCCTGGGAGATACCCTCCATTCTATCGAAGCTCAAGATAGAAAGGATAATGTCGAAGAAAGTCGTTACGATCACGGAGGACACCCCGCTCGAGGAGGCTGCGCGCATCATGGCCGACCGACGGATAGGCGGTCTCCCCGTCCTGCGGGGAGCTACCCTAGTCGGCATAATAACGGAGACGGACATATTTCGCGCCCTACTCCACCTGCTAGGCGGCAGACGCTCCGGCGTTCGCGTCACCGCCTCGATCGCCGGAGCGAAGGGTACCGTGGCGACGGTGGCGGGCGCGGTCGCGAAGGCCGGCGGCGACATCGTAGGCTTGGGAATGAGCGATGGGGCGGGGCCTTCGGGAAGCGAATGGCTGCTAACCCTCAAGGTACAGGGAATTCCCGGCGAGACCCTCGTGTCTGCGCTCAAGCCCGTCGTTGACGAAGTGCTCGACGTAAGGGAAACCTAGCCTGTAAAAATGGATCGGAGTCCGGAATGCCCGACAAAAAGCCGCCCTCCCATGCCGCGGCGCCTGTAGTCAGCGCGGCGGCGCGTGCATTGGCCGTCCTCGAGAGCCTTTCGCGCAGTAGATCCGTCGGCCTGGAGGAACTGTCGCGCGAGATAAACCTCGCTAAACCCACGGCCTATCGCTTTCTCCTGACGCTGCAAGAGCTGGGCTACGCGCGTCGCGACGAAGGCGACCGATGGGCGATGACGCTTAAGGCATTCAACGTGGGATCGCGCGCGCTCGACCATATCGACTTGTATTCCGCCGCGCGCCCCGTCGCCGATGCCCTCGCCGACGAGTTGGGCGAAACTGTCCATATGGGCGTGCTGGAGGGCGACTCGGCCGTCTACGTCCTCAAGGTCGAATCCAGGTACACCATACGCATGTTCTCCCGCGTCGGTAGGCGCATTCCGCTGTATTGCACGGCGATCGGCAAGGTCCTCCTGGCCTATTCGGGCCATCTCGAGCGAAAGGCCGCCCTGAAGGGGGTACGCCTCGTGGCCCTCACCCCGCATACGATAACGACTCGATCCGTCCTCGAGGCCGAATTGAAACGGATCAAGGCGCAGGGCTTCGCCCGCGACGCGGAGGAGCACGAAGAGGGGATCAGGTGCATCGGAGCGCCCATCTTCGATCGCGACGGTCTCGTGACGGCGGCTCTCTCCGTATCATGGCCGCTCTTCCGCTACGAAAGCGGCAAGGAAGGCGAGAAGGCGGCCGCGATCGCCGCCGCCGCCGGCAGGGTGTCGGACATCCTGGGTTACGAGGGCCGAGACGACTCGCGATGAGCATCGGAAAGATAGGATCGTCCATTCGAGGAGCCCGATTCGGAACAGCGCAGGTTAGGCAGAATCCCTGATGATCAGCTTGGGGCGGATCGAAGGAATAGGCGCGAGATCCGCCCCTTCGCAGAGCGAGAGGAGGCGCGTCATCGCGCTTCGCCCTAGCGCGGCAATGTCCACGCCCATAGTGGTCAACGCCGGGCTCACGAGCGAGGCGTAGGGCACGTCGTCCGCCCCGATCACCGCCACGTCCGCCGGAACGCGTCGAACTGCCTCGCCTAGGGCGCGCATCGCTCCTATCGCCACCAGGTCATTATAGGCGAGTATGGCGTCGATAGGGCCGGCCCTTGCCAGGAGCGCCCTCGTAGCCGAGGCTCCGCCGTCGAGGTTGGGTACGCAGCGCGCGACGATATCGGGATCGAAGGGCAAGCCTCCGGCCTTGAGGCCCCAGGTATAGCCGGCGAGACGGCGCCGGGCGCTCAAGGACGTCCTCGGGCCCGAGATGAACCCGATACGCCGGCGGCCTTTGCCGATAAGGTAGGCGACTGCCTCTATGGCGCCGGATCGATCGTCGACGTTTACCGTATCCACGCGAGGACCGGTGCGTTCGCCGTTGACCAGCACGGCTGCATCGAAGCGAGAGATGGCCATCGCGAGGGAAGACGCCGGAAGACGCGACCCCGTTACGATCACTCCGTCGATCGCCTCGCCCGCGAGCGAAAACAGCGCTTCTCGCTCGAGTTTCGGGTCTTCGTCCGTGTTCATGATGAATACGTTCTTGTCGGAGGCGCGCGCCACGTCCGTCGCCGCTTTCGCCAGGATGGCGAAAAACGGGTTCGCCATGTCGGGCAGGACGATGCCTAGGGTGGAGGTTTTGCGCATGGCGAGCCCGCGCGCCACGCGGCTGGGACGGTAGCCCAGGCTTGACGCCGCCTCGAGGACTCGTCGGCGGACCTCGTCGCTCATTCCGGGGCGATCGTTGATCGCGCGGGAAACCGTCATGATGGAGACTTCCGCGGCGATGGCCACGTCCTCCACCGTGCATCGTTTATTGGACATGATTCGCACGAAGTTTATCATTGACAATTCGGGGAAGGCAAGTACAATTACGTTAGCGTTAACTCAAATCTCGTTTCAGATCGGAGGCTGTTATGATGGTGAAATCCAGAGTCGGAGTGCTCCTCTTGATCGCCTCGGCGCTCTTCGTCGCGCTCGCCGGCTGCTCGCGCGGCCCCAAGCCCGTCAAGCTCAGCATCATCGACGTCGCGGGAAATCTCGCGTTGTCCAAGCCCGCCTTCGAGTCCTTCAAGGCAGCCCATCCGAAACTAGTGTCGGATATCGAGTATATCCAGCTCACCGCTCCGGAGCTCCCGTCGAAGATCAAGGCGCAGCAGATGGCCGGCAACCTCGATACGACCCTCGTCCTCACCGGCTACGACGCGATGGCCTCGGGCCTGGATATGGATATCTACGAGCAGCTTATGCCGAAGTACGCGACCGCCTTCCAGAATACGATCGACAACTACCTTCCCGGGGCGAGAGCGGCCTACGATCTTTTCAAGGGATACGGCATAACCATGGTCTGGTGCCCGGGCGGCCCCATGTTCACTTACAATCCGGACAAGGTCCCGAATCCTCCCAGGACCGCCGCCGAGCTTCTGGCCTGGGCCAAGGCCAACCCCGGCAAGTTTATGTACGCCCGCCCCGCCAATTCCGGTCCCGGACGAGCCTTCCTGATGGGCCTGCCCTACATCCTCGGCGACAAGAACCCGAAGGATCCAGCGACGTGGGACAAGACCTGGGCCTACCTCAAGGAGCTCGACAATTACATCGATTATTACCCGACCGGTACCGGCATCACTTTCAAGGAACTCGGGCAGGGCACCCGCTGGATCCTCGCGAGCCATCTCGGCTGGGACATGCAACAGCGCATCCTCGCGACGATCCCCGCGAATTTCCAAGGCTTCTTCCTCGACCACACAACATGGGTCAACGATTCCCAGTTCATGGCCGTCCCCAAGGGCCTCGACAAGGATAGACTCGCCGTAACGATCGAGCTCATCAAATGGATCATGATGCCGGCCCAGCAGGCCGTCACGTTCGACAATGGGTACTTCTACCCCGGCCCCGCCATCAAGGGCGTCACCCTCGATATGGCTCCTCCCGCCAGCCAGGCGGCGGTCAAGGGAGCGATCCGTCCCGCCTACGATCAGGCGATCGCGAAATTCCCCTTCACGACGCAGCTCGATCCCGTGGATATGGTCAAGGCCATGGACTTGTGGGACCAGCTCGTCGGCGCCAAAATAAAGAAGTAATCGTTCACGCACGGGCGGCGGCGGCGGTCCGCTCCGCGGCCGCCGCATTGTTTCGGGATGGCCATCAATGTCGCGGGGAGCCAATGAAGGACTTCAAGAAGATATCGGTCAGGCGCATGACGAAGCGCTTCGGAGAGAAGACCGCGGTCGACGATTTCTCGCTCGAGTTCTGCAAGGGCGAATTCGTCACCTTCCTCGGACCCTCGGGCTGTGGCAAATCCACGGCTCTCAACTGCATCACGGGCCTCATCCCGATCACGAGCGGCGAGATCTGGATCGACGACGAGTGCATCGACAATACGATCGACAAGATCCCTCCGGAAAAGCGCGAGTTCGGCATGGTCTTCCAGAATTACGCCTTGTTCCCCCACCTCACGGTCTTCGAGAACGTTGCCTTCGGACTCAGGCTTCGCAGGATCCGCAGGGCCGATATCGCGAGACGGGTCGATACCGCCCTGCGGCTCGTGCATCTGGAAGGCTATGCCGCGAAATATCCGGCGCAGATGTCGGGCGGCGAACAGCAGCGCGTCGCCATCGCGCGTTGCATCGTCCTCGAACCGCGGCTCCTCCTGCTGGACGAGCCGCTCTCCAACCTCGACGCGAAGCTCCGGGTCGAGCTGCGGTACGAGCTCAAGGCGCTCCACGAGCGGCTGAAGGTTACGACGATCTACGTCACCCACGACCAGACGGAGGCTCTGGCGCTCTCGGATCGCATCGTCGTCCTGCGTTTGGGCCGCATACAGCAAGTCGGCACTCCCGCCGAGGTCTTCTCCGATCCGGCGAATCTCTTCGTCGCGGACTTCATGGGCTTCAAGAACGCCTGGACCGTGAAGGTCGAATCCCAGCGCGAGATGGATGGGGCGATCGAGGCTCGCCTGGACGCCCAAGGCATCCCGCTCACGGCCCGGCTCGCGTGGCCGCGAGGCGATCCGCGCCGAGAGCTCCTGGCCTCGGCCCAAAGGAAGGGAACGGTGCTTCGGACCGCCATAAGGCCCGAGGACGTCGAAGTCGGGACTGCGGCCAATGGAAATCCGCTGGCTTGCCTCGCGACCCTCGTCGAATACCAAGGCCAGGTCAGCCAGGTCAGCGCCGACCTCGTCGGGTCCGAGCCGGCCGAACCTGGGCTCCGCGTCGATCTCCGTACCGCAAGCCGGGTCGAGGAGGGCGAGCGGCTCGCGATCTCCATTCCTCCCGGAAAGATCCTCCTCTTCGCGCCGACGGAGACGGCCGCGGAGGCGGCCGGGTGGACGCCGTGAAGGGGGCGTCCAGGAGCGGGACTCTCCCCCTGCTGCTGCCGGCCCTCGTTTTCCTCGTCCTCCTCTTTCTCTACCCTTTCGCCTATGGCCTTTTCCTCAGCCTGACTACCGCCACGGGCGAGGTCTCCCTTGCCAATTACGCTCGCTTCTTCAGCGACGCCCGCGACCTTCATACCGTCTGGGTAACGCTCCAGATCGCGATGCCGATCACTTTCATAAATGTCGGCCTAGCCGTCCCCTTCGCCTATTACATGCGACACGGGATGCGCGGCGAGAAGCTCATTACTTTTTTCCTAATCGTCCCCATCACCCTGGGAACGGTCTTGATATCCGAGGGCATGCTGACGTTCATGGGACCCGCCGGTTGGCTCAACCAGCTTCTCATGGTCCTCCGCATCGTGAAAGAGCCCTTCAGGTTCACTCATAACGTCCTCGGCGTCGTGATATCCCTCGGCCTCCAGGGCTTCCCTTACGCTTTCCTCATGCTCCTCGGCTACGTGTCGGGCATCAATCCCGATCTCGAGAGGGCCAGCCAGATGCTCGGCGCCAACAGATGGCAGACCTTCTGGAAGATCCTCTTCCCCCTGATGGTCCCCGGTATCGCGATTTCCTTCTGCCTCAATTTCGTGATGGCCTTCTCGGTCTTCCCCTCGGCCGTGCTCCTGGGGCAACCCTCGGGTCCGACCCGAGTAATCGCGATTGCGGCCTACCAATGGGCATTCGAAAAATTCAATTTCAACGCCGCGTCCGCCATCTCGATGGTGATGGCGGCGATCGAGCTCGCGGTCATTTCCTTCGTTTTGGCGTGGAGGAGCAATATGTACAAAGGGGCCTCGATGGTAGGGAAAGGATGAGCGGGATGCGCGGCAAGCCCAGGTTTTCCAGCGCGCTTTTTTTCGCGGCCATAGCGGCATATGTCTTCATCGTCCTCGGCATCCTGTTGACCGTCGTTCTCAACTCGCTCTCGAAGGGCTGGTACTCGGGCGTACTTCCTCCCTATCTCACGAAGGAATGGTATGCGTACGCCGCCTCCGACCATGACATTCCGAGCCTTCTCTCGGTCACCTTCACCGTCGTCGTCGCGGACGTGCTCATCGCCCTCCTCATTGCGTTCCCGGCGGCCTATGTCCTCGCCCGCCAGGAATTCAAGGGAAAGGGCCTCGTGCTTTCCCTCCTCCTCCTCCCGATGATCGTGCCGCCGATGACCTACGGGATTCCCCTCGCCATGCTCTGCTATAAATTCCACCTCGCCGCCCGAGTCATCGGCGTCATCTTGGTCAATCTGGTGCCGATCGTTCCCTTCATGGTGCTGGTCCTCATGCCCTTCATCGAGCAGGTAGGCGCGAATCTCGAATCGGCCGCCAAAATGCTCGGCGCGGGGCGGTGGACCATCTTCAGGAAAATCCTCGTGCCTCTTACGGTGCCCGGAATCCTTACGGCCGGCATCCTGTCCCTCGTCAAGGCGATATCGATGTTCGACCTGACCTATCTCGTCGCCGGAGGCAGGAGCCAGACTATCGTCGTCGCGCTTTACGCCGACGCCTACGCCGCGGGATCGCGTCCTCCCCAGGCAGTCGACGCCCTCGCCGTAATCTACTTCCTCATCGCGATGACCTGCCTCATCATCTCGCTGCGGTTCGTGAGCCCGACTCAAATGGTATTCAAGTTGAAATAGCGGAGAGGCGGACCTTAGGCCCGGATGAGACGGATCGCGAAGCCCCCGATCGAGAGATCGAGGTAGACCGCATCGAGCCTGCCTTCGTCGCGTCGCTCGGTACCCGCCAAGATATCGACTCCCATGCCCCGTAGATAGGCCGTTGCCCGCTCAATGTCATTGCACCTGACCGCTATGTGTCCTCGTCCTCCCGGACCTGGAGACATGAGGAGCTCTATCGCGTCGGACATGAATATCGAGGACGCCCCTTCCTTGGAGGAGAAGCCGAAAAGCGAGGCGAGCGATGCTGCGGCCGCACCTGCCGCTCCGGCGCTCGGGCAATCGACTCCGACATGGGCGAAGGAGAACCCGTGCAGGGCGAGGACGGCTTCGCGGCAGAGTCTCTCGATCCCCGGCCAGTCGCCCGCTTCTACAAGTTCCGGGCTCGCCATCCAAGAGCCGCCCACCGCGAGGACCTGCCTGCGTCTGGCATAGGAACCGATATTCGAAGAATCGATGCCGCCGGTAGGGATGAAGCGCATCGAGCCGAAAGGGCCCTCGAAAGCGTCGAGCATCGCCACGCCTCCGGAAGCCTCGGCGGGAAAAAACTTGACTGCGTCGAGCCCCCTGGCGAGGGCCCGCGCGACGCCGTCGGGGCCGGATACGCCGGGAATGACCGGCGTTCCGGACGCGAGGCAGTAATCGACGACGCCATCGTCCCAGGCCGGGCAGACGACGAAGCGCGCTCCGGCTGCCACTGCCTTTTCGGCGAGCGCGGCCGATGAGACGGTTCCGGCGCCGACGAGTACTTGGGAGGCTTCGGCGCGCATTGCGTGGATCGCGTCGCTCGCGGCGTCCGTACGAAAGGTGACCTCGGCGATGGGTATGCCCCCGGCGACGAGGGCATTCGCCAGCGGCACGGCGCGCTTCGCGCTTTCGAGCTTGATGACCGGCACTATGCCTATCCGGGCTATCCTTTCGATGGCCTCGTTCATGCCAACCCTCCTCCGCGCGTGTCGCAGTATATCATTTTGAATGAAAAATGGAACCTCATTCCAAAAACGACATTGCATCGGGAAAGAGCGCGTGCTAGAATGAGCGCGAGGTCGCCAGTGAGGAGAATCGTCACCTTCGGAGAGCTCATGCTCCGTCTTAAGGCCCCCGGCAAGGAGAGGCTTTTCCAGTCGCCGATGCTGGAGGCCACCTTCGGCGGAGGCGAAGCCAACGTGGCGGTGTCGCTCTCGATCCTGGGCATGAGCGCGGCTTTCGTCGGAGCCCTCTCGCGCGATGCCATCGGGGAGGCCGGGCTGCGCGCCCTGCGGGCGTACGGCGTCGACGTTTCTCGCGTCCTTCGGAGCGCCCGAAGAACGGGTATCTATTTCATCGAGGCGGGCGCCGATCAGCGCGCCTCCGAGGTCGTCTACGACCGAGCCGGAAGCGCCGCTTCGGAGGTGAAGCCCGGGGATTTCGACTGGGCCTCGATCTTCGCCGGCGCCGATTGGTTCCACGTTACCGGAATTACTCCGGCCCTTTCGCGCTCGGCCGCCGACGCGTCCATCGAGGCGGCAAGGGCGGCGAGAAACGCCGGAGCTAAAGTCTCGGTAGATATCAACTATCGCAAGAAGCTTTGGGGTTATGGAGCCGAGGCGCCGGAAGTGATGGCGGGCCTTGTTGCCCTGGCGGACGTCCTCATAGCCAACGAGGAAGATATCCAACTCGGCCTCGGCATCGAGCCCGACGGGACGAGAGGCGAGCCGGCGCGGAGATCCCTCGACGGCGCCGCCTGTCGCTCCCTGGCCGAGCGCGTCAAGTCCCGCTTCCCCAATCTGCGGCTTGTCGCGATCACGCTGCGCGAAAGCAAGTCTGCCGATCGCAACGGCTGGTCGGCAGCGCTTCACGGCGCATCCGGCTTCCTTGCGTCGCGCGCCTACGCTCTCGAAGATATCGTCGACCGCGTCGGCGGCGGCGATTCTTTCGCGGCCGGCCTCATATTCGGCCTCCTCGAGTATGGAGACGAAGAGAGGGCCCTCGAATTCGCCGCCGCCGCCTCGGCGCTGAAGCACTCGATGCCGGGGGACTTTTGCCTGGCGACGAGAAACGAGATCGAAAGGCTAGTCGCGGGCGATGTCGCGGGCCGCGTGAACAGGTAAGGAGCTTCGATGAATACGGATATTTGGTATGGCGACCATTCCGAAAGACGCAGCGGCTGCATCCTCGATGCGGTCTTCGCGCTTCCCCCGCCCAGCGACGGCAGCCGGCCCGCTCGATGATGAGATTCCTGGGCGAGAATTTCCTCCTTCCGGACAGGAGCTCTCGGCGGCTTTTCCACGATTACGCGGAGGACATGCCGATCATCGACTATCACTGCCATCTGCCGCCCGCGGATATCGCCTCGGACGCGCGCTTCTCGAACATTGCCCAGGCCTGGCTCGGCGGAGACCATTACAAGTGGCGCGCGATGCGGGCCAACGGCGTGCCTGAATCCGATATAACCGGACATCCGGCCGATAAGCGGACTTTCCTCGCCTGGGCTAGGACCTTGCCTTCCCTCGTCGGCAATCCGCTCTACCACTGGACCCATCTCGAGCTCCGCCGATATTTCGGGATCGAGGAGATCCTGTGCGAGCGGAGCGCCGAACGGATTTGGGAAGAGTGCAACGAGAGGATCGCCGGGCCCGACTTCGGCGCCCGCGCGCTCCTCCGCAGGATGCGGGTCGTCGCCGTATGCACGACCGACGACCCCGCGGACGGCCTCGAGCATCACGAGGCCTACGCCAAGCATCGCGCAAGCTCGATCGCCCTTCGCGACGGTAGTCGCGTTCGCGACGGTAGTCGCGTTCGCGACGGTAGTCGCGTCGACGAGCCTCTCATGGTGCCCGCCTTCAGGCCCGACAAGGCCCTCGCGGTCGAAGATCCCGAGGCGTGGCGGGAATATCTCCCGCGGCTGGCCGCCGCGGCGATGATGGAAATAAGGAGTTATGCCGACCTCGTCGAGGCCCTCGATAAACGGCACGCCTTCTTCGACGAGAAGGGCTGCAGGCTCTCCGACCACGCATTAGTCCAGGTTCCGGCCAAGCCTATCTCCGACGGACGCGCCGAAGAGCTTTTCCTCCGCGCGATATCGCCCCCCGCCGCGAACTCTCGCGGCGGGAATGCTCTCTCGCCCGAAGAGTCGGAGGAGCTCAAGACCGCCCTCCTCCTCGAGGTAGGCCGGATGAACGCGAGACGCGGCTGGACGATGCAGCTTCACCTCGCGTCGATGCGCAACCTCAACTCGCGTATGCTCGCCGCCCTCGGCCCCGACGCAGGCTATGATTCCGCCAACGATTCGGTGCGCGCGGCGCCGCTCGCGGTCTTCCTCGATGCGCTTGAAAAAGAGGGTCTCCTGCCGAAGATGATCCTCTATTCCCTGAACCCCAACGACTACGAGATCCTGGCAAGCGTCATGGGCTGCTTTCAGGGAGGCTCGGTGGCCGGCAAGATGCAGCTCGGCTCGGCCTGGTGGTTCAACGATCATATCGACGGCATGGGACTCCAGCTCCGCGCGCTCGCCAACCTCGGCCTCCTCCCGCGCTTCGTAGGCATGCTTACCGATTCCCGAAGCTTCCTCTCCTTCCCGAGGCACGAGTACTTCAGGCGCGTGCTTTGCCGCCTCCTCGGCGGCTGGATCGAGAGCGGCGAGGCGCCGCCGGACTTCGAGTCGATGGGCGACATGACGAAGGACATCGCCTACCGAAACGCGAAGGCCTTCTTCCGCTTGCCGGGCCTCGCCGATTGATGGACAATGGCGGCGATGATCGCCGCCGCATTTTGGGACCAGGCCCTCCGCTTCCTCAACATTACGCTCATCGATATCGCTTTGAGCGGGGATAATGCCATCGTCATAGGGATGGCGGCGGCCGGCCTGCCGCGCGAGCGCCGAAGGCTTGCGATCCTCATCGGCGGCGGCCTCGCCGTCATTCTTCGGATCGCTTTGACGTCGGTCGCGACCCTCCTCATGCTCGTGCCCTTCCTTTCCGCCGCCGGCGGCCTCGTGCTCGTTTGGATCGCCTACCGGCTCTTGAAGCCGGAGGGCGAGGCGGAACGGGGACCGAAGGAGGCCGCGAGCCTCGGGCAGGCCATCGCGCTGATCGTGACGGCCGATTTCATGATGAGCCTCGACAACGTCATCGCCGTGGCAGGCTCGGCCCACGGCTCGATCTTCCTCCTCGTGGCCGGCCTCCTGATCAGCATGCCCCTCCTCATGACCGCGGGCGGCCTCGTCTCGACCCTCATCGACAAGGCGCGCTGGCTCCTGTACGCAGGCGCCGCGGCCATTTCATTCACGGCGTCGCGCATGATCTTCGAGGACGAGGCCCTGGCCCGGCGGATCCATGCCGGCCGAGGCACCGCTCTCGCCATCTCGCTGGCCGCGGCCATCCTTATCCCGGCGGCCTTCCTCCTGACGGGAAGGCATCGGTCAAAATGAACTTCTTTTTGGAACTCATCGCTACGGGGAAAATTCGAACGAAGGAGGAGCTTCGTACCGTCTATAGGCGGTTCATAAAGAAGTATCATCCCGACAGCAGGCCCGAGCGCGGCAATACTGTCGACTTCGACGAACTCAAGCGGAGCTATCTCGCGGCCGTCGATCGCCTGGCCGAGCTCGCGGCGGCGCCGGAGCGATCCTCCGTTCCGTTCCGCTACGAAGCTGAGGCCTTCATGAGCGAGCTCCGCGACCTTGTCGCCCGAGGCTTGCCCGTCGGCCAAAAAGCCGCGAGGAAGAACAAGGCCTACGTCGCTTCGATCGATTACGTATCTAGATGCCTCGAGCGACTCTATGGAGGGTCCTACGGCTTCGCCCGGCTCGACGAGGAGCTCAAGTTCCTCAAGCGAAGGATCCCCAGGGTATACTATTATGCCCTTCAGGTTCTCTGGTCTTCCTTCGATTGCGCCAACGGCTATGCATACGCCAAGACCATCGCAAGGCGGCACCTCGCCTGCATATCGCTCCTTCTGAAGGAAATGGGCTTCTCATCCCTCGAGAGCTTCCTCGCCGACACCATCGAAATCGCCGGAAAGCTTTCCGCGTCGGCCGGAACGGAGCATCGGGACGCGCGTTCCGACGCGAGGGCTCACGTCCCGCTCCGCCCATTCATGAAATACTTCAGGAAGGCGCCGTAGCCCTCGCGCGCCATATCGGCGACCGGGACGAAACGCAGCGCCGCCGAGTCCATGCAATACCGCAGGCCCGTGGGCGCGGGCCCGTCGTCGAAGACGTGGCCAAGATGCGATTCGGCGTAGCGGCTGCGCACCTCGTCGCGCACCATGCCGAGACTCGTATCGGTATTCACCGTCACGTTCGAGGGTACGAGGGGCCTCGTGAAGCTCGGCCAACCGGTACCCGACTCGAACTTATCGCGGGAGCTGAACAAAGGCTCGCCCGAAACGACGTCGACATAGATGCCTTCGTCATGATTGTTCCAGTACTCGTTCTGGAAGGGCGGCTCGGTGCCCTCGTTCTGGGTGATCTCGAATTGAACCGCCGTCAGTCGCTTCCGGAGCTCCCCTTTGGAAGGCTTCATATACGAGCCGTTGCCGATAGACGGAGGAGCCCCCGGATCCGCGAGGACAGACGCCCCCCAGACCCGCGCGAAAAACTGGTCTCGACCGGAATTGACGCGATAAAACTCGTAGCGCGTCGGATTCTTCATCGCGTAGTGCTGATGGTACTCTTCGGCCGGCCAGAATTTCCCGGCCGGGCTTACCGGCGCGACGATCGGCTTCCCGAAGACCCTGGATTTCTCCAAAGCCGCCTTGGAGGCCAGGGCGGCTTCTCTTTGAGGCTCGTCCCGGTAGAACACGATGGGCCTGTACTGAGGGCCGCGGTCGACGAAGGCGCCGCTCGGATCGGTCGGATCGGTGTGATGCCAGTAGACGTCGAGGATCTGATCATAGCTGATCCTGGTAGTATCGAAGGCGACGAGGACCGCTTCGACATGACCCCCGAGCTCGTAGTTGTCGTAGGTCGGGTTCGAGCTCGTCCCGCCGGTATAGCCCGAGGTAGCCTCGATGACCCCATAAGTCTTGTCGAATGCCGATTCTAGGCTCCAGAAGCAGCCTCCCGCGAAAAGCGCCGTTTCGACGCCGACCTGGGCGTCTTTCGTCGCTTCCGCCGTTCCCGAGAAGACGGCCGCGGTCAATACCGCCGCCATCGCGATACGCAGCAACATGCTTTCATCCTCCGGCGTCCTCGACGCCGATCATCCGAACGTGAAGGAAAAGAGCCTGACCTTTCCCCTCACGTCGAGCCTGAGTACATGAGTACCGCCCTCAGGAAGGGCGACAACGTGATAGAGCCTGCTGGAATCGGGTTTCACGATCCCGCCGCGCAGGTCCTGGGTATCGACGGCGGGAGCGCCGTCCACGAAGGCGGCGATGCTTCCCCCCTGCCCGGAAGGCTGGGCGACCAGGTAGACGTCCTTCGCGTCGAAGCCGAGCCACAGACTTCCGGATCCTTCCGGAGCGATGTACTGACCAGTGATGGTCCACGACCCCTTCAAATTCCATTCGCCCGAGGCCGGGACCCTGGCGGGGCGATATTCGACCGCCTTGTCGGCGATCGGGTCGACCGCCGACGCGAAGCCTTTCCCCCGCTCGTAGCCGAGATACGTCTCCGGGGTTTCCGCCTCCAGTCCCTGGGGCGCGGGCGATACGAGGGCCGCGTTGACCGGTCGTCCGGCCTCGGCGAGGAGCTTCCGGATTATGTTCTCGCTTTCCGCGTAAGCGCCTTCGCCGAAATGCCAATAGCGAATACGGCCCTTCGCGTCTATGAAATAGTGGGCCGGCCAGTATTCGTTGCCATAGGCCTTCCATTGAGCGTAGTCGTTGTCCTGGACCACCGGCCAATCCACTCCGAGATCGCGCATCGCGTGGGCGACATTCGCCGAAACCTTCTCGAAGGCGAACTCGGGCGAGTGTACGCCGACGATGACGAATCCCTTGTCCTTGTAGGCTTCATACCAAGATTTCAGGTAAGGGATCGTTCGTATGCAATTGATGCAGCTGTAGGTCCAGAAATCGACCAGGACCACCTTGCCGCGCAGCGACGCGAGATCGAAGGCCGGCGACGGAGCGGGTATCCCTCCCGAGTCCGGGCCAGTATTGAACCAAGGCCCCATGGCGACGAAAGGAGGCGCGGCGCCATAATCCCCCAGGGGATCCGTGTCGGGCGTAAGGTCGGGCGCGCCGGAAAATACGCCGTTCGCGACAGCCGGAAGGCTTCGTCCTCCGGCGAGGCTCGCTCCTCGGGAGCCGCTCCTCGCCGCGAGGGCCTTCTTGACGGGAGCGACGTTTTCCACGGCTGTCAGTCCAGATCCATAGGACGGGAAGGCCCTCAAGATCGCGGTCTGGATCTGGCGGTCCCATTGGAAGGCGAGGACGACTCCCATCAGTATCATCACGACCCCGAACGCTCTTTGAACGGTTCCGGCGTGTTTCGCCAAGCCGGGCGCCCTGGCGATCAAGGCGCGGCCGCCGAGCATGATCGCGAGCATCGGAATGGCCGTCCCCAAGGTATAGGCGAGGGTAACGAAGACCGAGCCTCCGTCCACTTTTTGCGTCAGGGCGAGGCTGATGACGGAAGCCATGATCGGCCCGACGCAGGGCGTCCATACGAGACCGAGGCTGAGGCCCACGGGAAGGCCGCCCCAGAAGCCCGCGCGGGGCGCCGAAGGCCGCGGACCGCCGCCGCCGCCCGATCGCGACGCTACGCGCGAGACCGCGACGTCGAAGAGCTCGCGCATTCGCGGCACCAGCATGACGATGCCGAAGAGGACGATGAGGGCGATGGCGACGTAGCGCATGGTATCGGCGGGTATGCCCAGGGCTTGGACTATCGCGGAAAGCGCGAGCGTGAAGAAGCTGAAGCTGAGCACGAAGCCGGCGATCACTCCGAAGGGACGCGCCTTCCCGCCCGAGCTTCCGCCGGCGAGCACGATCGGAAGGACCGGAAGGATGCATGGCGACAGGATCGTGATCAGCCCCGAGACGAAGGCGAAGGCGAGAAGGACTGCCATAGTCTCCTCCTACATCGGCTTGACTAGGTTTTTGAGGATTCCGTCCACGCCGCCGCCCGACCAGATCGCGAGCTTGGCGCCCATCGGATCGATCTGGACGTAGGTATCCTGGACGGTTATTCCGTACTTGGCCTTGAGCTCGGCGCTCTTGTCGTAGTCCACGACGACGACATTCACCTTGCCCAGCCGCGAGCCGTTGGCGTTTATGTCCTTAAGATCGGCCTGGCAGTAGGGGCACCAATCGGCCGCGAAGAAAAGCACCGTAGGATCGCTCGCCGCGAGGGCCTCGGCCGACATGAGGTCCTTATACTGGACCTTCATGCCCGTGCTCATGGCCATGCGAAGCTCGTGACCCATCATCGGATCGGCCTTCATATTCGTGCCCGCCGGCGCCGCCATCATGCCGCTGGCGTCGGGCGGCGAGCTCGAGTCGACGCTCGATCCCGACATCGTAGTCGAGCCCGTCATTGCCTGGGCCATGGCCGAGGCCGCGAAGATAGCGAAAATGCCCGTAATGAACGCGAGACGTTTCATCGTCCGCCTCCCAAATTTAGCTGTCGGGTCGCCGCGTGCGCAGCGGCCTAGTTACGTATGCGAGACCAAGTCAGGATCGCGAGCTTGACGATCACCATCCCCCCCAGGATGTAGAAGAGCCAGGGATCGGCTCCCCCCCGGAACGACTGGACGGCTATCGCGAGGACGAGGAGAGCCACGCCGGCTACGTATGCGAAGCGGCTCGCCCGGTAGAGGTGAAGGGCCTCGCGCTCGTCCCGCGCCTTCTGGCGGAAGAGGATCCCCGCATATAATCCGGCCGCCGCCACCAGGAGCGCGAGTATGCTCATTTGCACCTTGTTGGGCATGAGGAGATCGAGGGGATCGAGTTTCAGGACCAGCAAGACGATGAATGCCAGAGAGACGAGGACTTCAGCGAGGCTCGATAACATAGAAGAGCTCCTCAACGGTGCGGCCGAAAAGCCTCGCGCTCATGAGCGCGAGGAGGACTGAGGGCGCGTAATTGCCCTTCTCCATGGCGATCACGGTCTGGCGCGTGACTCCGATCGCGCGAGCCACATCCTCTTGAGTGAGGCCAGCCTCGAGGCGATAGTTGCGCAAGTTGTTGCCGACCGTCTTATATTCCACAATTTTAATGTATAGATTGCTTTACACTCGAGTCAAGTTAATTTGACAATTTACCGAGGATCCGGGCGGATCCCGTTTTTATGGAGCCTCATGCCGAAAGGAGGACCGCTTTTCATTTTCCCCGGTTTGGGTGAGAATGCATTAGGGGTGAACATGGCCAACGCGAGAGTGCGCTTCGAGACCAGCATGGGCGGGATAACGATCGAGCTATTCGAGACGGACTGTCCGATAACTACGAAGAATTTCATCGAATACGTAAACTCGGGGCATTACGATGGAACGATATTCCATCGCGTGATTCCGGGTTTCGTCGTCCAAGGCGGCGGAATGCTACCGGGTCTCGAGCAGAGGGAGACGCGCGGTCCGATCGTCAACGAGGCCGCCAAGGCCCCCGCCAACTCGAGGGGCACGCTCGCCATGGCCAGGACCTCCGATCCCGATAGCGCGACCAGCCAATTCTATATAAACCTCTCGGACAATCGAAGCCTCGATTACTCGGGCAGGGGGCCGAGCGGGGCGGGATACTGCGCATTCGGGAAAGTGGTGGAAGGAATGGATACGGTGGACAAGATGGCCGCGGCGCCGACCGGGCGAAGGCCGCCTCATTCGGACGTCCCCCGCGAGGACATCCTCCTCAAGAATGCTTCGCTTCTTTAGGAGACGATTTGCCCGGGTATCGCCGTCGGGGTCGCCCTCCGGGGGGTTCTGCGACGGGCGATCGTAGCGGGAATTTCGATTCCCGCGAGGACGAGCATGCGTTTGAAGGCCGAGGATTCCTTCTTCAGCTCGCGCGAGCCCCTCGTGATCTTGCAGAGCGAGAGCCCGAGGTCCTTGGCGATCTCCCTCTGGGGCCTGCCGTCCGCGATCTGCTTCACGAGCGCCCAGCGCTTGGCGATTTCGTCGGCCTCCGAGGACGTGAAGAGGCTATAGAGGAATTCCTCGACGAGGGTCGGATCGGCGCCCGAGAGGGCGCGGGACATCTCCGAGATGTTAGCGGCCACGAGTTCAGGATCCTTGATCATGATAGCAAATATACAATATTAGGTAGCTCCTGACGAGTACCAGGCTTGGCAAAATCCAGGCGTGTAAATTAGATTTGATCATGCAGCAATAGTCGTGCCGGCAGTATGGTCGTTTTGGATATTTCGTTTACTTATGGTCCCTTATCCGGCCGGCGTCTCGGGGTTCATTTTCGAAATGCGGCATGGGCATAGAGGAGCGCTTTCTTGGGCGTCGATCCACTCGCGAAGATCCTCATAGTCGCAGGAGACGTCGCCATCGCCGAGACCGCGAGCAGGTATCTCAAAAGCCAAGGCTTCGCCGTCATCGCCGCGCCGAGCGGCGAAGCGGCGATCGAGGCCGTCGAAAGCGACTCCGGCGTTGGCCTCGTACTCATGGATAGTCGCCTCGGTTCCCGAGAGGAAGGGGCGCGAGCTGCAGGAATAATGCGCAGGAAGCATGCCATACCCGTCATCGTCCTGCCTTTCTCCGCGGATCGAGAAGCGTGGGAAACATCGTCGGACATAACCGATCGCAAAGGGACCGATGATTCGCTTCGCGAGAGCAATGCCTTGATGGGAGCGATTACCGCGGCGGCGCAGGATGCCATCATCCTCATGGGGGATAAGGGCGAGATTACCTTTTGGAACCTCGCCGCCGAGCGGATATTCGGATACCGAGCAGAAGAGGTCTTGGGCAGGAACCTCCATAATCTCATCGCCCCCGAGCGCTATTTCCCCAGGTACCGCGAGGCCGTAGAGCGATTCCATTCGACGGGTAAGGGCGACGCCATCGGAACGGTCAGCGAGGTCGAGGCGCTGGTTAAGGACGGAAGCGAGATTATCGTCGAGATGTCCCTCGCGGCAGTGAGGATTCATGACCGGTGGCATGCCCTCGGAGTCCTGCGCGACGTAACGGAGCGGAAAAAAACGGACGAGAGCCTCAAGAAGATGCTTGTCGAAAAAGAGATATTGCTTAAGGAAGTCCATCACCGCATCAAGAACAATATGACGACCATTTCGAGCCTTCTTTCGCTCCAGGCGAGCAACTCCAAGGAGCCGGCGGTGGCGCGCGCGCTCGAGGATGCCAATATCCGCTTGGGAAGCATGGTCGTGCTCTACGATAAATTGTATAAGTCCACGAATTTCGGCGAGCTTTCCATCAAGGAGTATCTGGATCAGCTGGTCGACGAGATAATAGTCAACTTCCCCAATCATGGCACGGTCGCCGTCGAGAAAAGGATCGCGGATCTCGCCGTAGACGCGAAGAAGCTGCAAACCCTGGGAATCATCGTCAATGAGCTGTTGACCAATATCATGAAGCACGCATTCGCGGGCAGGGAACGCGGATCGATTTCCATTTCGGCCGATTCGATCGACGGGCGCATCGCCCTCGTCGTCAGCGATGACGGCAACGGAATCCCGAAATCGATCGATTTCGAGAACTCTGCCGGATTCGGGCTTACTCTCGTCGGGCTGCTTACGAAGCAGCTGCAAGGAACGATACGGATTGAGCGCGGAAGGGGGACGAAAATTGTTCTTGTCTTTAACGGAAACTGACCCTCGGGGAATAGCTGCTTGTCCCTCCCGATAACCCTCCCCGCGCCATCCCGGCCGGAGGCCTCGTAGATATGCGCCTCAAGCTGGTCTGCGATCCCGCCCGTCGAGCCATCATGGGCGAGCTCCTCGCTTCCCGCGACCTCGGCCCCGACGAGGATGCGGATATGATCCTGGTCGAGCGGGGTCTCGAATCGAGCGAGCCAGCCGCCCTCGTCTTCGATCCCGCTCGGCTCGAGGCCTTACTCCCCGTCCTCGATTCGCTCTCTCGATGCCGCCCTGAGGCCTCGCTCAGCATCGCCCTCCGCCGAGGGGAGCGCATCGAGCTCGCGCCTCTCAAATCCATCCTCTATTTCGAGGCCGACGGGCCGATCGTGCGGGGCTTCACCGCCTCCGCCTCGGGAGAATTGCGCGAAAGGCTTTATGCGCTGGAGGAAAGGCTTCCGGCGAGCCGCTTCTCGCGCGTCAGCAAGTCGGCGATCGTCAACTTGGGAATGGTGCGCGAAGTCCATCCATGGTTCGGCCGCAGTCTCCTCCTTCGCTTCGGCGTTGAGGGACGTCAAGTCGAGGTCTCGAGGAATTACGTACGATCGCTCAAGGATAGGTTGGGGCTATGAAAAGAGGATTGGCGGTCTTCGCGGACTATCTCTCGAACGCCGCGAAGTCGGCGGCCCTCGGCGCCCTCGTGGCCGCCGCGGTCGCATTTATCCAAGGCGAATCGGTCGTTAACCTAGGCGTCGCAGGGACCTACGCCCTCCTCGGAGTGGCCTGCGGGACATGCTCGAAGGCCTTAATAGAGGGGGCTCTGGCGTTGCTGGGCGCCGGGCGACGCTTGGCCTACGCACTTAATGCGCTCATAATCGCCGGAATCGTAATCGCGTTCATTTTCCTGTTCCGGGACGGCTTCAGGGGAATGAGGATCGAAACGATCATCCTCGTCATCGCGATGCCCGAGGTCGGAAGCGCCCTGCTCGTCCGATCCGGCCTGGAGGAGGCGAATCGGCTCAAGCAGGCCCTGGACAAGCGCCGCGACGAACTGGATGAGGCCGAGCCCCGCTAGCCTAAGGCTGGCGCTTCGACCCCGCGTCGGCGCCTAAATCTTGTCGATGAGCATCGAGCACTTCCCGGAAGGAATGGGCAGGGTCTTCTTCTTCTTCCCGAGCACGTTGATCGTGAAGTAGTAGAGCTTTTCGCTCTCCATATGGATCTCCCAGCCGCGGCCGGATTTGTTGGAGAGGATGGTGACGAGATTGCGCTTGAGGGAAAGGTTCTCTATGCCCATGATCTCGAGGTTGGGAATGATCCAATCCACCGTCTTTCGCGGCAGGGAGATATATAGCCCGACTATGTTCTCGATCATGAGGGCGATCGTGGATAGTCCCGTAAAGGCGAGGAATTGGGGGCGCGGCCAGTCAGGGCGCTCCGGCCAGATCGCCTTGCCCTCGTTTTGAGGTTGATAGGCCTCCCATACTGTCGGCTTCGGCTCCTTCGATTCCTTCTCCCGGCGTTTCTCGACTTCCTCGTCGCGATCCTCGCCTCCCTGATGCATCGAATCCAGCACGAAGTAGAGGTGACGGATCGCGCAGTCCCGCGCCAGCTCGTACTGGTTGTACTTCTCTAGGCCCTTGATAACCATGTAGGTGAAGGGCGGGACCACGGAACCCCTATAGCCCATGCCCCGCTTATCGTAGTCTTTTTGATCCGCGGCGAGCGTGGGGAAGGGATGCTCGGTGCCGAAGATCGCAGGATCCTTGAGATGAGCGATGAGGCGCTCGGAGCGGTCCTCGTTGGGGATCTCGGCGAGGAGGGGCCAGTAGCCTCCAATCGTCTTGGTCGGAACCTGTTTTTCGCTCTTGTCGAGGTCGTAATAGAAGCCGTCGGCGACGTTCCACATGAGCGAGTTGATACGAGTTTTGAGCGAGAAATAGGCCCGCTTGAACTGGAAAGAGGCTTCCTTATCGTTGAGGATGTCGCCCAGGGCCGAAAGATAAAGCGCGTTCATCGCCATCGCGGAATTGAAGTCCGAGAGATAGAAAGCGCCGGCACGAGGCGAGTTCTCCATTCCGGTGGCGGAGACGGGAACGCCATAGAGACCGTTCTCGAGCTTGAATGTCGCCTCCATCCAAGCCCAATGGCGCTGAAGGGTCGGCATCACTTCCTTTACGCGTTTCTTGTTGGCGGTTTTATGGTAGAGGTTGTATTCAGCCCATGCGAAGAGAGGAAGGCCAAGACCCTCCGGATTGTCTTTTGGGAAAATGGGACTACCGGTCGCGGCATTATAGCGCGAACGTATGGCTCCGCTAGCCTCTTGAAGCGCATAGAGCGTATCGAGACCGCTCGATGCGGCGAAAATCCTATTGGAATATACGAGGAAAAACGATGAAAAGACCTGATCCATCAGATCAATCACCGCCTCGCCGCCATATTGAAAGTACCTGGCTTTCTCTATCAGGGTTCCTTCCCCGCCCGATGCCCAGCAATCGGCGATCCAAGCCCACGTACGATCATACACCTCGACGAAGTCTTGGTCATAGAAATGAACCCGCGGAAAATCCCTTTTATTCAAGGACAAACCCCTTATACTCTACTGCAGCCTCGGCTCGAGGTACGCGAGAGACCGCAGGCTTTTCTATGCTTTTCAGAGAAACGACAATTTACGGTTAAAGAATCAATATAGTGTCCTTTCTGAGCTTTGTCAAATTGATTGGATAATAAATGAGCATCATTCATGCCCGTAGTAACATCGAGAAGACAGAAAAACATGAAAAAGTTAAGCCGCTTGCTATTGCATTACGCACCAAGGGAAGTAACTTTAGTTATCGAAGGATCTTGGAATGCCAAGAGCAGTTCAAAAACCTTCATAGGGTCCGACCGGTCAAAATGGCTATCGGACATAGCTTCGATTCGGAGAGGAGGGCCGTCATGGATTCTCCGCCCGAGGATTTCGAGCCGGCCTCGAGCCGCGGATAAGCGCATCGAGGGTACCGGCCGGCATTGGTGCGCGACATTGTCGGGCTTAGTCTTTCCGAGTATCTACGACTATTAAATGCTTTTTTCAAAGCATTTGCTCGCTATGGCGGAATGGGGTGGATTTAGGCCCTCGCCGTAGCCCGAGCTTCGTTAGGGGGTCCGCCGACAAGCGATGACCCCCTTTTTCGCGTTCAATGCCCGGTCCCGCCGGGCCGATAAGCTAAAGTGATGATAATAACCCTGTACAAGGCAGGCAAGGACGGTAAGACCCATTATTATACCGTGCATGATCGCCAGCCCGTTCTCGACGCGCCCTACGCCCTATGCGCTTCCTGGCGCATAGGCATCGGCAAGGAGCGCGAGCGGCTGCATCGCTTTCGAACCCTCCTCGAGCGGGACAGGATGATCCGACGCCTCATAAGCATGCGTGTACGAGATGGTTATAAAATCCTTTATACTTTCACGAGGGGGGGAGTCTCGACGGGCGCCGAGCGCATCGTCGGTATCGATCCGGCCCTCGGCATTCCGCTTTCCGATCCGAACCTCGAGGGCGCGTCTCTGCCGTCATGAGACGCTCCGGGACCGTACGAGGCTTAAGCGCTTCGGTCCATCGGAGATCGATCGGGTTCTCGCGGAACCGCCGATCCGGCGCCCCGGCCCGAATTCTTTCCTCTCGATCGAGCAGCCTCGTCTTCGCTATCGACGGCTTTTCGACCGTAAGGGGTCCCCCGATGCAGCCGGCAGGGCAGGCCAAGGCCTCGATATAAGGGAGATCGGGGATTTCGCCGTTCTCGAGGGCCTCGAGGACGGCGATGACGTTCCCGATGCCGTCGACGGAGATGGAGCCGCGCTCGCCCACCGCCTCGCGCGCGCCATCGAGCCTCGCCGGCTCGAGCCCTTCCCGTCCCGCGCGGGCGAGATGGCGCGCCGGCGCCGACGCGATGGCCGACAGCAAGGACAGATGGATGTCGCTCAGGCCGATCACGCCATCGATGGCCGATTTCGCGTAGCCCAGGGGCGCGAGAGTGACGGTGACCTTCCCTGCGCATGGCGTAATAAAAAAGACGCCGACCCCGTCCTCGCCGGGATGCAGCCTTTCCTTGACGATGCGCGCGGCGGCTTCCATCGGGGGGATGAGGGGAATCAGATGCGGGATGAGACCGGGGAAGCGGAGCTGAATGAGTCTTACGACCGCCGGGCACGCGCTCGAGATCAGCGGACGCATCGGCATCGACGCGGTATCGGCTCGCGACAGCAGTTCCGCGGTTGCCTTATCCACGATCGCGGCCGCCTCGGCGACGTCGAATACCTCGTCGAAGCCCAGCTCAAGGAGGCCCGAGAGCAGGCGATCGACGCTCGATCCCTCGCCGTATTGGCCGTAGAGCGCGGGCGCGGGAATCGCCACCCTGAGCCGATAGGACGCGATCTTGGCGAGAGGATCGGAACCTGCCCTCTTCGCGCCATGGGGGCACGCGCGTATGCACTCGCCGCAATCGATGCAGAGCTCGCTACGGACGCTCGCGCGTCCATCCAGAACTCGTATGGCCCCGGTCGGGCAATTCTTTACGCAAGCCTCGCAACCGACGCACTTCTCGGGATCGAGCAGAACGGAATGGGGGATGGGGAAAGGATCTCTCATCATGTACTTATGCGATTTCCCTGACCCCGCCGCCGCGAAGCCCCGCTTCGTAGAGCCTGCCGCAAGCGAGGAACATCGAATACTTGGTCGAGAGCAGCACCATTCCCTTCTCTTTGGACATCGTCACGATATCCTCGGTCGGGTGCTTTCCGCGCACGAGCACTACGACCCTGATGTCCAATAGATCGGCGGTACGGATGGCCTGCGGGTTCGCGAGGCCGGTCAAGAGGACCACTTTCTCCTTGACGAAGGCCATCACATCGCTCATGAGATCCGCGCCGCAGGCAGAGCTTACCTCCAGGTCGAATTGATCCTGGCCCGTGACGACCCTGGCCTCGAGTATCTCCGATATCCTTCGTACTGTCATCTCTGCGACCTCGGGCAAGGCTATCACATCAGGGGCCTGCGGGCCAATACGATGGCCGCGAACGACTTTCCCTCCTTTTCCCCTCAAGGAGGACTTTCCGATTCCGATACTCGGAACGTAGGGAAGCCCGCGTGAGGCGCTCGTAGCGCGTCTTCGGGTTTTCTTCAGCGTCGACGCCGCGGATGGATTCGCGGAGGACGCGAGCGAAACCGGCGCGCTGCAAGCCGGCATGGACGCCGAGGCGGCCCCTGGAAGGCCGCCGTATAGCCACTAAAGGAGTAAGGCATGATCATCAATCACAATCTCAGCGCTATGTTCGCCGACCGTTCCCTCCGGACCGTCAACGACGAAGTCTCAAAGGGGATGGAGAAACTCTCATCGGGAATGCGGATCAACCGCGCGGGAGACGACGCCTCCGGGCTGGCCGTCTCCGAGAAGATGCGCAGCCAGATCCGCGGCCTCGAGCGGGCCTCCAAGAACGCGCAGGACGGAATCTCGTTCATCCAAACGACGGAGGGCTACCTCCAGGAGTCGCAGGACATCATCCAGCGGCTCCGAGAGCTCGCGGTCCAAGCCGCGAATGGCGTATACACTGCCGAAGACAGGATGCAGATCCAGGTCGAAGTCAGCCAGCTCGTCGACGAGATTGACAGGATCGCCAGCCACGCGCAGTTCAATGGGCTCAACCTCCTCACCGGGCGTTTCGCCCGAGATAATGGGGAGAACAACGTTACCGGCTCCATGTGGTTCCAAATCGGAGCCAATATGGACCAGCGGGTGCAGATCTTCGTCGGTACGATGACATCCAAGGCCCTGGGCGTACGGAACATCGGCGATAACACCATCATATCGATGGAGTCGCCGGACGGTTCCAACCGCGCCATCGGGAATCTCGATCAGGCCCTCAAGAAGGTCAATAAGCAGCGCGCCGATCTCGGCGCCTACCAGAACCGCCTTGAGCACGCCATCAAGGGCATCGACGTGGGGGCCGAGAACCTCCAGGCCGCCGAAAGCCGGATCAGGGACACCGACATGGCCAGCGAGATGGTCAACTACACCAAGAACCGCATACTCGCCCAAGCCGGAAACGCGATGCTCGCTCAGGCCAACCAGAAGAACCAGCAAGTGCTGCAGCTCCTCCAGTAATCACCGCGGCGCGCGGCGCGACGGCCGCCCCGTATCGGGGCGGCCGTTTTTTCACCGCATTGCCGACGAGGAGGGGTGCGACTATAATCCCCGCGATGGACGAGCCCGGCATCGAGACCAAGCGCGAGATCCTCAATCTGGTCTTCCCCGACCTGCGCTACGGCGGCGACCCGGATATCGAGCGCTATTTCGCGCTCCGCAGGGAACGAAGGCTGGGTCAGGCCCTTGCCGTCTACAACGGGATCCTTCGCGTTCGGTACTCCGACGATGCCGCGCGCGTCCGGCTTCTAAAATTCTTCAGGGAGCGCGATCCTCGCTATGCCGCCTTTCAGGAAACCCTGATCCTCGGCTTCGCGACGCGGCTCTGCTCCCGGATACGCTCCAACCTGGAGCTCATCACCGCTCCCCTCGTCAAGGCCGATCTTTCGGACGCGCTACGGGCCCTGAAGGCGGTCGAGTCCGTGCTCGCGCGCCTTCCCGGCGACATCGGGGCCGCCCTGGTCCTCCTGGAGCGCTACGATCGATTCGCGCGCGCCCTCGGCCATCGCGAGATCCTCGCGCGCAGGGCGCTCGACCTCGTGCGCGAGTACGACGCCGTAAGCCGGGCCGATTCTCCCTCGGATTACGACTTCGTCGCGCGGAGCGCCGCCCTCGAGGAACGTCGGCGCGCCGCGGCGAACGGCGGCGCCTCGGCGGTCCGCGGCTCCGGCGCTCGCGCCCAAGGCGCGGCGGAGCAAGGCCTCGATTTCGTTTCGAAGAGCGCCGGGCTCGAGGAGCGGCGCAAGCGAGACGAAAAGGCCCGGCGCAGCTACTTCGATCCCGAGCGGATAAGGTTCTCCGAGGCCGACAAGGCCCGCGTCGAGATATCCCCAGCACTCACCCGGCGCGAGGACAGGGTGCTCGCCCTTTGCGCCAAGTACTGGCTCCGCGTCG
The DNA here is from genome assembly GCA_964396415.1 of uncultured Treponemataceae bacterium. GTDB lineage: Bacteria > Spirochaetota > Spirochaetia > Treponematales > Rectinemataceae > UBA1306. The sequence goes on from CAYNFM010000014.1 coordinate 48,518, forward strand.
GCGATCCGGCCTTCGAGAGGATCGTCTTCCTTTACTCGCGCAAGTTCGGCGGCGATCATTTCGAGGTATTCCGCGCGGTCAAGCTAGGACGGGCCAGAGGCGCGACGGACGACGAGATATTGAGCGCCGTAGCCGCCATATTGACGACCAGCTACAGCTACTCCTTGAGCGGCGATCTCTATATGCAAATCATGTGGCGGCGCCTTCGCGCGCGCATGGAGGCCAGGATAACCGCCGAGCGCCTCGCCGTTCCCGGGCCCGTGGCTACGACGCGAGCCGACCCGGCCCGCGCGCCCGAGGCGGCGGCCCCGCAGGTCGCGATCGATCGGGAGCCTAACCGCGCGAGCTCTGCGCGACCGCGCGTCGAAGGACTGGGGCTGCGCGCGGCCTCGCGCGTCGCTTCCCCTCCGGAGCGCCGCGTTCCCGCGCCGCCGCCGGCTTCGCCAACCCAGGCCGCGGCGACGGCGCCGATGCGCGAGGATTCGCCCTCGAAGGCGGCAGGCTCCGCGCCCGAGCGCGACGAAGCCCCCGCGGGCCCGTTGCTGACTCCCGCGCCGAAAGCGAGGAAGGGAAAGCTGCTGAGCCTCGTACCCGCCGGGCCGCAACCGGTGAGCGAGATCCGGGCCAAGCGCGGCTCGATATCCGACTCGATCAGGAAGCTCTCGGGCAAGACCTACGATGTGTACAAGGAGATTTTCCTGGAGAAGGTCCGAGACCACATCCGCCGCGAGCTCCTGGGGAGCCAGACGAGACGCCACGGAATCTTCGATACGGCGGCCAACGAAGCGGAGGACCACATCTACGGCTTCATCACCGATCACTATGACGACCCTTTCATGGATTGGGAGCGCTCCGCCGAGCGCGCGGCGGTCGAGAACCTTGGCTTTTCAATGCCGAGCCTCGAGCCCATCGTCGAAGATTGCTTCAAGAGACTCTAGACATCGCGAAATGACTGTCGCGATCGCGCAAGCGCGTTTTATGGAGGCGCCGACAAAGGCATAGCGGCCTTTGTCGGCATCATGATCAGGAGGCTCCCCGTGAAAAGACGAACGCTCGCCTTCGCGCTCGCCCTCTCCGCCGTCTGCCTCGTCGGCGCTCAGGACGGCCCATATGAAGTGCAAAGGATCGCGAAGGCGGGCGGCGACGGCGGCTTCGACTACGTCTACGCGGACGTGGCGGGGCGCAAGCTTTATATCCCCCGCCTGGGCAGCCCCGGTCGAATCGAGGTCTTCAGCCTCGATACCCTGGAGCGAGTGGGTCTAATACCCGATGTCCGCGCCCATGGAGTCGCCGTTTCCGTAAAATCGAATCATGGATTCGCGACGAGCCGGCCCATCGCCATGTGGAACGCGACGACCCTCGAGCCGATCGGGACCATCGACGTCCAAGGCGCCCCCGACGGCATCCTCTACGACCCCTTCGCCGACCGAGTCTACGTTTTCAGCCATAAGCCGCCCAACGCGACCGTGCTGGACGCCTCCGACGGCTCGATAGCCGGCACGATCGACCTCGGCGGCGCGCCGGAGCAGGCCGTCTCGGATGGCCTAGGCCGGATCTACGTCGATATGGAAGATGAGGATAGGGTCGCGGTCATCGACGCCGCCGCCATGAAGCCGCTAGGAAGCTATAGTCTCGACGGCAGGGGCGGAGCCTGCGCGGGCTTGGCCTTGGACGGGGCCCACGGCATCCTATTCGTCGCCTGTCGCAAGCCTCCGACTATGGTCATCATGGACGCGAAGGATGGAAGGATCGTCTCGACGCTTCCCATCGGCGAGGGAACCGACGGGGCTTCCTTCGATCCCGCCACCTCCGAAGCCTTCAGCTCCCAGGCCGACGGTACATTAACGGTGATCAAGGAAAGCGATCCGACGAGCTTCAGCGTCGAGCAGACCCTTCGGACTATGCCCGGCGCGAAGACCATGACCCTCGATGCGATGGCGAACAGGATCTTCCTGATATCCGCCGAATTCGGGCCGTCGACGGTCGGCTCGTCATCCTACTCCCGGCGCGGGCCCACCCTCCCGGGCTCCTTTTCGATCATCGCCGTCGGAAGATAGGAACCTATCACAGCCTCGTCCTGCCCCGGAACGACCTCGCCAGCGTGAGGCGGTCGGCGTACTCCAGGTCCCCGCCCACCGGGATGCCCGTCGCGAGCCTCGTCACCGGCACGCCCGACGGCTCGAGCAGGCGCTTCAGGTAGAGCGCCGTCGTATCGCCCTCGACCGTGGGATTGGTCGCGACCAGCACTTCCGTCACCCCTCCACCGGAGGCCCTGGCGACGAGTTCGCGTATCTTGAGGTCCTCGGGACCTACCCCGTCCAGGGGCGAGATGAGCCCGCCGAGCACGTGATAGAGGCCGTGGTATTCGCGCGAGGCCTCGATGGTCACGACGTCCTGCGGTTGCTCGACGACGCAGATGATGCCGCGCTCCCGCGCGGGCGATGAGCAGACCGGGCAGGGATCTGATTCTGCGTAGGATCCGCAGATCGAGCAGAAGGCGATCGAGGCCTTGAGCTCCGCTATCCTTCCGGCGAGGGCCTCGGAAAAGGAGGCGTCGGCCTTGAGCAGGTAATAGGCCACTCGGAGAGCGCTCTTGCGCCCGATCCCGGGAAGCCTCGTGAGGAGTCCGACGAGCTCCTCGAGAGCCTTCACTAAAGGCCTCCGAGCATTCCGGGCGGGAAGGGCAGGCCTCCCAGGCCCGAGGAGAGCTCGGCCTGGAGCGCCTCCCTGACTTTGGCCGCGGCATCGTTGAACGCTCCCCGCACGAGATCCTGTATCAGGGCCGTATCTCCCCCGGCGACGAGCTCGGGCGCGATCTCGCAAGCGAGCATCTCCATGCCCCCGTTGAGACTCACGCGCACCATGCCGCCGCCGGAGTTCCCGGTGGCCTGAATCCTCTCCGTCTTCTCGCGCAGCTCGTTCACCCGCGCCTGCATGGCCTGAGGGTTCCTCAGCATTTCCATTATCTCAGCGAAGTTCATCGCGCTCTCCTCGCGGCCTGTCGGGCAGCCTCGTCCCCCTGAACACTCTCTCCACTATCGCCACGGGATCCGGCGACGATCCGACGGCGATCGGCGAATCCTCCCCGAGGAGCGACGCCTTCTTCTGCTCGATCTTGAGCTCGATCTTCAGCCGCCGCCCGGTCAGCTCGAAGGCCTTGGCGGCGATATCGGCGATGCTTCCTCGGACGACGCTCTCCTCCATGCCGGAGCGAAAGGGAATGACGATTCTCGTCTCGTCGACCCGCCAGGGCAAGGAAGAGGCGAGCCCCGACTTGAGCAGGGGACTCGATCGACCCAGGGCGCCGATCACGGCCTCTCGAAGCGAATCGGTCGCTTCCTGCATTTCCGCCCTAGCGGATTCGGCTTCATCGTCCGCCTCGGGAGCCTCGTTCACGAGCCCTGCCTGCGCCGCCTCATCCGCCAGCGACTGCTTGGCGGTCGCCGCGAGGCTATCGAAGGCGGCGTTCAGCCGAGGAGGGAGGGCCCGCTCCCCGAGGAGCTCAGGCTTTTTTTTTTCGTCCGAGGATTCGCGGATCTCGGGCATCGAGCGAGCCGCGGCGGCCGCGCCCGCATCAGCGGCGGACTCCGCGCCGGCGAGGCGGCGCCGTATAGAGGCGACCGCCGCGGCAAGCTCCGACGGCGATACGTAGTCGGCGAGACGGCAGAGCCTGGCCACGGCGAGCTCGAGCTCGAAGCGGGGATCGACCGTATAGCGGAGGTTGCGATACAGATCGAGGAGGATAGCCAGGGCCCGCTCGAGCCCTTCTGGCGTGAAGGCCGCGAGCGCGGCGGCGTTGTAGGACGAGGCCGGGGCGCCGAGGAGGGAGGCCTTGCTGATTCCGCTCTTCATGAGAAGGAGGGCTCGGCAGTATTCGGCCGCTTCCGAGGCGAACCGCTCCGCCGAGACACCGCGGCCCAATATGTCGTCCAGGGCGAGGAAGGCCGCGCCGGCCTCTCCCGCGGAGCTCGCGCCGAAAAGCCTGCCCAGCGCATCGAGGCCCGTAAGGCCGAGCTTGTCGAGGATAAGGGCCGAGGTGATCTTGCCCTCGGAGAAGGACAGCACCTGATCGAAGAGAGTATAGGCGTCTCGCGGCGATCCCCCCGACTCCTTCGCTATCCAGTGCAGGGCCTCCTCCTCCGCCTCGATGTTCATTTCCGCCGCCGCGGCCGCGAGAAGGGATTCGACCGCGTCGATGCGGAGAAGCCGAAAGCCGAACTGCTGGCAGCGGCTCTTGATGGTGGCCGGCACCTTGTGCGGCTCGGTGGTGGCGAAAATGAAGACGATGTAGGGGGGAGGCTCCTCGATGGTCTTGAGCAGGGCGTTGAACGCGCTGTTCGACAGCATGTGGACCTCGTCGATTATGTACACCTTGTAGCGCCCGCCGTTGGGCGGGAAGAGCACCTCGTCCTTGATCTGCCGTACGTTGTCGACCGAGGTATTGGATGCGCCGTCAATCTCTATCACGTCCAGGCTGGCGCCCCGCGCTATCTCGACGCAGGACCGGCACGCCCCGCAGGGCTTCGCCGTCGGCCCCTCCTCGCAGTTGAGGGCCTTGGCCAGGATGCGCGCCGTACTCGTCTTACCGCAGCCTCGGGGGCCCGAAAAGAGATAGGCGTGGGCGATCCGCCCGCTGGCCAGGCTCGCTTCGAGCGTCGTCGAGACGAATTCCTGTCCGGCGAGCTCGCCGAAGCTCTGCGGCCGTTTGCGAGTGGCGGTGATCTCATAGGGCATGGCAGCAAAATAGCACAAGGATGAAGGTCGGTAAAGACTTCGAGCGCTCGAAGCCAGGCGCTCTGCGAACCGCGCCT
>CAYNFM010000015.1:0-47297 GCA_964396415.1 uncultured Treponemataceae bacterium
AGAGTCTTGAGGGCCTGGAGGAGGGAGATCTCGTCGACGGCCACGTCATCCAAGTTACGGATGATTTCATATTCGTCGACGTCGGCTACAAATCAGAAGGCAAGATTCCTATCGCCGAGTTCGGGGACAATCCTCCCAAAGTCGGCGAAGTAGTCAGCGTTATACTCGTCAAGAAAGAGACGCACTCCGGCGAGATCGTCGTATCGAAGAAGAGGGCCGACGAGAAGATTTATTGGCGGACCGTCTCCAACGCATTCAAGGACCACCTGCCGATCGACGGGGTCATCGACAAGGAAATCAAGGGCGGCTTCGAGGTCAATCTCGGCCACGGCCTCCGCGGTTTCCTTCCGGCCTCGAAGGCCGACGTCCAGCGCGTCGAGAAGGGCGACAAGCTCCTCGGGCTCAAGTCGCAGTTCTACCTCGAGCGCCTCTATTCCGAAAAGAAAGTGAACATCGTCCTCAACCGCCGGAAATGGATGGAAGAGGACATCGAGAAGCGCCGCGAGGATTTCTTCCAAAAGACCCAGATCGGCGATACCGTTAAGGGCGAAGTCAAGAGCTTTACGAGCTTCGGCGCCTTCATCGATCTCGGCGGCTTCGATGGCCTCCTTCACATCAACGACATGAGCTGGGGTCACGTTACGCGACCCAAGGATTTCGTGAAGAAAAGCCAGGAGATCGAGCTGAAGGTCATAAGGATGGAGCCCGAGGAAAGGCGGATCAATCTCTCCCTCAAGCATTTTACCCCGGACCCCTGGTCGACCTTCGAGGAGCGCTACCATATAGGCGACGTCGTCCACGGCAAGGTCACCAAGCTCACCGACTACGGAGCCTTCATAGAAGTCGAGGAAGGCATCGAGGGCCTGGCCCATATATCGGAATTCTCCTGGGTGCGAAAGGTCAGGAAGCCCGAGGAAATGCTCCATGTCGGCGACCCCGTCGAATGCATGATCCTCAACTACGACCTCCAGGCCGGCAAGGTTTCCCTGGGGCTCAAGCAGGTCCAGGACAATCCTTGGGATCAGGTATCGGAGAAATATCCCGTAGGCATGCGCCTGACCCGCAAGGTCGTCAAGCTGACCGCGGCCGGCGCCTTCGTCGAGCTGGAAGAGGGGATCGACGGCTTCCTCCATTCCGACGATCTGTCCTGGACCAGGCACGTCAAGAACGTCGCTTCCGAGCTGGAGGTCGGCAAGGAAATCGAAGTCATGGTGATCGAGAGCGACTCCCAGGACAGGAATATCCGCCTGGGCGTCAAGCAGCTCTCGGAAGACCCCTGGCATTCCTTCTCCAAGGCCTTCCGAATCGGCTCCACCGTCGACGGGATCGTATCCTCCGTTACCGATTTCGGCGTCTTCGTGAAGGTGCAGGGAGACATCGACGGCCTGATCAAGAAGCAGGACCTCTCGGAGGACAAGGACGAGCCCTACGACGAGGCGCTCAAGCGCTTCCACGCGGGTCAGGCGGTCAGGGCCCTCGTCGTCGAGCTCAGTCCCGAGCGCCAGAAGCTCGGCCTCTCCATCCGCGACCTCGTTCGCAGGCAGCAGCGCGAAGAGATATCGCGGTTCATGCAGGACGACACCAAGGACGGCTACACCCTCGGGGACCTGCTCAAGGAGAAAGACGACGGCAAAAGGAACGGCTAGGCTCCCGCCGAGAAACGACGGCTCCCGATCGGTATGGCGGCGAAGGCGATGTTCGAGGCTATAGATCCCGCGAAATTCGAGACGCTCATCGAGATAAGCGCCCTGATAAATTCGAATTACGCCGACGCCACGACGCTGCTTACCCAGATACTGGAATCGGCGACGCGCCTCAGCGAAGGAGAGGCCTCGTCGCTCATCCTATATAACCGCGACTCGGGCAAGCTCCGATTCGAGATCGCGCTCGGGCCGAAGGGGCACGACGTCAAGAAATTCCTCCTCAATCCCGGAGAGGGCGTCGCGGGTTGGGTCGCGATGCACGGTCGCTCCCAGATCGTCAACGACACCGATACGGATTCCCGCTTCTACGCCGATATCTCCAAATCCATAGGCTATCCCACGTATTCGATCCTGGCCGCCCCGATGCGGGTGCGCGACGTCACCGTAGGCGTCATCGAGATACTGAACAAGAAGCAGAAAAAATACTTTACGCAGGACGACCTGCGCTGGCTCGAGCTCTTCGCGGTCCAGGCGGCGTTGGCGATAGAGAACGCACGCTTCCTCGAAAAGGCCCAGGAGGAGATCCATTACCTTCGCGACAAGGTCCAAGCCGAACAGGGATGGCACAACTTGATCGCCAAGTCCCCCCTCATCGTCGAGAAGCTGGACCTCATCGAGCGCGTCGCCAAGACCGACTCGTCGGTCCTCATCCTCGGCGAAAGCGGAGTCGGCAAGGAACTCTTCGCGGAGCAGGTGCACCTGAGGTCGGCGAGGGCGGGCAAGCCCTTCATCCGCGTCAATTGCGCGGCGCTGCCCGAGGGGCTCCTCGAGAGCGAGCTTTTCGGCCATGTCAAGGGCGCCTTTACGGATGCCGTGCAGAACCGTCGGGGCCGCTTCGAGCTGGCCGATACCGGGACCATATTCCTCGACGAGATCGGGGACCTGCCGCTGAAGCTGCAGGCCAAGCTCCTCAGGGTGCTTCAACAGCGGACCTTCGAAAAAGTCGGCGCCAGCGAGCCGGTGAGCGTCGACGTACGCATCGTGGCCGCCACCAATCGGGATATCGAGGGGCTCGTCGAGAAGGGCGAGTTTCGCTCGGACCTGTATTATCGGCTCAACGTCCTGCCCCTCAACGTACCGCCCCTCAGGCAGCGCAAGGAGGACATCCCGGCCCTGGCGGACTTCTTCCTCAAGAAGTTCTCGCGCGAGACGAATAAGCGCTTCGCCGGCTTCACCGAGGCCGCCATGGATTTCATGCTGTCGTATTCCTGGCCCGGGAATGTTCGCGAGCTCGAGAACGCGGTCGAGCGGGCGGTGGTGATAGCCAAGGACTCGAGGATCGGGGCGCGCGACCTCCTGCTCGGCGCGAGCGCCTCCGACACCGACGAATACAAGGGCAAGAGTCTCAAGGAGGCTCTCGCCATCTTTAAGCGCCATTTCATCATGAAAGCCCTGGAAGATAACCATTGGAACCAGACGGAGACCGCGAAAGTACTGGATATCCAGCGGACCTACCTGTCGCGCCTCATCAAAGAGCTCGACATCACGAATCCCAAGGAGTAATAGATGGATAAGTCCGCACGTCCTTCCAAGGCCAGGCCCGAGGAGAAACAGAAGAGCCTCTACGTCAGGTTTTCCGATTTTCTTCGGAAATACCGCGTTTTCGTATTGGCGGTATTCGGCGTCGTGATCCTGTCCCTGCTCGCCGTGTTCGTCGTCACGGCCATGCGCGATTCGGCGGTCAAGGCCTCCACGGCCCGCCTCGAGAAGCTCGACGCCGATTTTGCGGCCTACTCGAGCGAGCAGGACGCCTCCAAGAAGGCCGATCTGGAGAAGACCCTCATGGCTTCGGCCGACGATATCGTCAAGAGGGGCCCGCGCCTCTACGCGGCCCAGAAGGCGCTGATGTACAAGGCCAGGATCGAGGCCTCCGATAAGAACTGGGCGGCATCGGAAAAGGATTGGCTGGCGATTGTCGATGCCGTCCCCGAATCCTATCTCGCGCCGATAGCGCTTCAGGGCGCCGCTACCGCGGCCGAGGAGGGGGGGAGCCCGGACAGGGCCGCCGCGGATTATAGGAAGCTGGTCGACAAGTACGCGAGCGCGGCGATAGGGATTCCCCATGCGTATTTCGCGCTCGGTCGCCTGGCCGAGCAAAAAAAGGACTATGCGGGAGCCTTGGTTTCCTATCAGAAGATCGCCGCCGCCTGGCCGGACGACGATTGGACAAAGCTCGCCACCGACCGTATAATTTTCCTGAAATCCCGCGGCCTTACGAAATAGCCCGGCATCGGAGAGGGCACAGGGAGCCGGCGGGGCCTGCATTCGACGCTCTAATCGATCGGGGAAGGGGGGTAAGGATGGCCAGGAAACGCGCGAAGCTCCTCGAGACTCGGATCTTCGGCTTCGTCATCGCCGCGGCAGTCATCGCGGTGATCCTTGCCCTGAGCTACACGACGGGCTTGCTCCAGGTCCTCGAGCTCAAGGCCAACGACGCGAATTTCCGCCTGAAGATTTCCCAGAAGGGCAAGACCGTCCAGGAAGGCTCGGTATACACCGAGCAAGCGCCGCGCATCTCCGACGACATCCTGATCGTCGGCATAGATTTCAACTCGCTCACCAAGTACGGGCGCTGGCCCTTCCCGCGGCCCCGCCATGCGGACCTCCTCAACGCCTTCGCCCGTATAAAGGACCAGAACGCCCGCGAGGACGCGGTGCTCCTGGATATCCTCTTTACCGATCCCGACGAGAACCCCGCCGACGATGCCCTGCTTTCCGATACGATCGCGAAATCCGGCAGGGTCTTCCTCGAGACGCAGCTGAAGGCCGCCCCCAACGAGACGGCCACGGCGGCGGATTTCGCCGCGCGATCGCAGATCCTGGCGGACAGGCTCGGAACCCTCACCAAGATCGAGGGCGACTGGCGCAGGATGAGCCATTTCCTCAGCGCGGAGCCGCCCCTCGCGGAATATGCCCGCGCCGCCGCGGGCTACGGTCACGCCAATTACCTGCCCGATCCCGACAACATATTCAGGAGACAGCTGCTCCTGGGCGTGCTCAGCACGCTCGTGGATACCCTGCGCCTGGACTCCCTCAGGCCGGGCTTCACCGTCGACTCGTCGAAATTCGAGCGTCTGGCCTGGATGGACAAGAACGGCGGCTTCCATGATATCGACACGCCGCTGACGGAAGGCTCGCTCGCGGCCCTCAAGGCCCGGATGCAAAAGGAGGCCCCGCTCAAGGTCGACGCGGCATCCGCGGGCCAAGCCTCGAATCAGTATTACATAGTCAGGAAGTTCCGGGATCAATTCGTTCCCGCGATAACCCTGTCCCTGGCGGCCAATTATTTCGGCGTCAAGCTCGACGACATCGACGTCGTCCTGGGACAGAGGATCCGAATCCCGCATCCGACCGTCTTCGATCCCGATACCGGAGAACGCAAGCCCTACGAGATCGTCCTGACCCCCGATCGCTTCGACAAGGACGGCAATCTGGTAAAAGCGGGGAAGCGGAGGGTCCTGGACAAGATCGACATCCCGATCGACGCCGACGGGGCGATGGTCATCAATTACATGGGTATGCCCTCGAGCGACTCGGCCGACGGGATACAGACCTTCCCCGTCCGCTCCTATGCCGGCTACGCGGAGAAGGCGCCCGGAGCGGACCCGAAGACATGGCATCGGTCCATGGCCGTGGGGAACAAGATAATCATGGTCGGCGCCTTCTCGAGCGGCATGGCCGCGGATCAGAAGACGACGCCCTTCGGTCTCATGTTCGGCATCGAGATGCACGCCAACGCGCTCAACACCATAATCATGGACAACTTCCTTAGGCCGGTCCCTGAATGGGTCGATCTGTTGATCCTCGCCGGCCTGGTATTCATCGTCGCCTTCATGAGCTCGAGGCTCTCGACGGTCATTTCCTTCTTCGGCACGATAATCATCATCGTGGCCTTCTTCTTCACCACATCCCTCGTCTTCGATTCCCAATCGACCCTCGTGAACTTCAGCTCGCCCGCCATAGCGATGATCTTCACCTTCCTATCCATCGTCGTATATAGGGCCATGACCGAGGAACGGGACAAGAAGGCGATACGCGAGACCTTCGGTAAATACCTTTCCCCCAAGGTCGTCGATCAGCTGGTCGACAACCCGCCCGAGCTGGGCGGGGTCGACAAGGATCTCACCGTCCTCTTCTCGGATATCCGCAGCTTCACGACCTTGTCCGAGAGCATGTCGCCCCAGGAGCTCGTCAATCATTTGAATACCTACCTGACAGCCATGACGGACGTGATCTTCGAATACGGCGGCTACCTGGACAAGTACGTCGGCGACGAGGTCATGTGCTTCTGGGGCGCGCCCCTGCCGCAGCCTGATCATGCGATTCGCGCTTGCAAGTGCGCTCTGCGCCAAATGGAGAAGCTTCGCGAGCTCAACGTCCAATGGCCCGAGGCCATACGGATCAATATCGGCATAGGCCTCAACTCGGGGATAATGACGGTCGGCAACATGGGCAGCCCGACGAGGATGAACTACACCCTTATGGGCGACAACGTCAACCTTGGCGCTCGTCTCGAAGGCACTAATAAGGAATATGGGACGAACGTCATAATCAGCGAATTCACCTACGGCCTGGTCAAGGACCATTTCCTGGTGCGCGAGCTCGACAACATCCGCGTAAAGGGCAAGAACAAGCCCGTCCTCATCTACGAGCTCGTGGATTGCCTGGAGGACATTGCCGCCCCCACGCAGGAGACGCCCGGTCGACATGGCAAGTAAAATGCGAGGAATAGGGGAGGGGCCCGTCAGGCGCCGCGTCCTCCCCATGGCATTACTTTCGGTTGTATCTTCTATCATACTCTCGACCTGCGGGTTGGAATCCGTAAACGTCCTTTATCAGCCTGGGTTTTATGAATACTCGGCCAATTCGATCATCCTGACCCACAATACCGCAAACGGCTCAAACACAGGCTTAAAAGGCTACCAGATTTATTATCGCGTTTTCGATACGCAAACCGCGGCCGATACTTCTCGTCAGGCGATCGAAGCTGCCATCCAATTGTCTACCGCTACGCCGGAAAGCAGCCTCTCATCGTTGCAATCCGCGGGCTATACCACTATTGCAGCGGCGGACGGCGGCCTCGGGCCCAAGGGAACGAGTCCTCTTTTTATTGTTTCCAGTAACGAATTGAGCAATCCGGTCCAATACACACTTTATTTAAACGAGCAATCGGCATCTAGTACGAGCGCCATTTCCACGTACGTGTGGGACGGCACTGCTACCGGGACTATATCGTCAAGCGATTTTAGCCCGACTTACAATTCTTCCTCCACTGCCTACTGGTACTTCAATCGCACATTTCCGCAGGGGACTCCCTCGACCTCGACCTTCAGTCCCCAGCTCGAGAATATAGCGATCAACCGTTCTCTGTCTTCTTTAGGTTCCCCTGTAAGTTTCGAGTCCAGCTATGCGAGCGGCGCCCAGGATTACGCCGGATCCGGTGCCGGCAGCGGAAATACGATTTGGTTCGTTTTTTTCGCCCTAGCCTATGGCGTCGATACGAGTTCTGCTTCCTTCGGCAATTTGTACAGCCTTCCGATAAGCCTTTATGTTTCGATGCAATATAAAATACCGTAGATTTCCAAGCCAATTTCATGAGAATGCTGAGTTCGTTCAAGCATCCAGGTACGCCAAACACGTATAGGATAATGGCTCCACTTCGATCCCGTATATTCTTAACTTCGTATAATGTACATTCTGTCTACTAATATGTCTCAAAAATAAATCCGCCTTAACCGAGGATTTCATAAGCGCGAAAAAACGAAACCGGCGCCCCGTCCCCAGGATCCGCGAGCGAGGCGACTCGGGTTATCATAAAAACGCTTTGCGGCGCTTTTGCATCGATACAGCGCTCGAGCAAGCGCATGAGTCCATATTCTTTTTTCTTCGGCAACGGAATCCGTAAAGAATATGAAGATTCGGAGTCTCGATGCAGTTGGACCTCCGCAAGAGAGAGGCTTCCTATGAGGGCTTCGAGTTTTTTCATGGGCGCATCAATATCCTCTTCCGAGTTTCTCGAAATCCGAAATATCGATCCCCATTCGAGGCTTCCGATCGTTCTTTGCTTCTTTCCACTGACCATGGGGAAATAGGCTGCGGCTTCGATCCGAAGACCGGCGGGGAGACGGAGGTTGAGCCCGTTCATGCATTCGATGGGATCGACTTCCGAGTAGAGAAGCATGGAAGCCATTTCGCAATCGGATTCGACGGCAATCGGTAGGGGCTGCGTCGTCTCGAAGCGCGGCATCGGATTGAATCCTTCCGAATAGACTACATCGATGCCGGACATCAATATGGCGCGATCGAAGGCATCGACGATCGATAAATGCTGCAGATACGATGCGATGCCCGTCTTTGAATATTGAAGCAACAGCCTTCCCTCGGTCTTTCGCGTTATAACGGCTTCTTTCTCCGGATTTATTACCGCTTCGCCGTGTAGACTATTTTGCTCGATACGGACCTCGTCGCCGCAGGAGCCGCAGGGATTCGTGCAGTTTTCGATACATGCCGAAGTGGTTTCGAATCGTAGCGCCTTTTCGTATTCCCGAATATGTGCCGATTTCGAGACGCGAATGGAAATGTCGTCCCAAGGCAGGGGACTCTCGATTTTTCTTTCGCCGCAGCATTCTTCGATGACGGGCCAATCGGCATTCTCGATCACCGAACGCCACAAATCCCGATCGAAATGCTCTTCCCATGCATCGAGCCTTGCGCCTCGCTTATGGGCTTCAAGTATCAATTCCCCTACCCTTTCGTCGCCACGGGCCAAGATTCCCTCGAGCTGGGAAACGAACGGGGAATGGAAGGAAAGCTTTATATTCCTGAATTGCCGGAACCCGGTACGCAGGATATTCATGGCCTGGAGGGATTCCGACTCGCCGAGCTGGGCCGACCATTGGAAGGGCGTGTGCGGCTTGGGCACGAAAGTACCGACGTTCACGTTTATCTGGAAGCTTATCCTGGAACGAAGCCGCGCGAAGAATTCGAGGATGGCCTCGGCCTCTCCCGGCCCGCGGCCAGGCACGGGTAGGCCGATCATGAAATAGAACTTGGCCTGCCTGAAGCCGGCTGAGCGTGCCTCCTCAAGGATCGCCAGGGTCTTTTCAAAGGAAACCTCCTTGTTGATCGCGCGTTGCCATTCCTCGACGGGGGATTCCACCGCGAAGGTCAGGCCCGACTTCCGGACTTTCGCGAGCTTGCGTACGATCGGCAAGGTAAAGCTGCTGATTTTCAAGGAAGGAAGCTGGAACGAGACCCTCGATTCGCCCCATTCCGCGCTTAGGCCATCGAGAAGCTCGCCGATACCGGGATAGTCCCCCGAGGACAGGGAGGCGAGGGTTATCTCGCGGTAGCCGCCGAGCCTTACCAAGCTCTCCACTTCCGAACGGATCGCGTCGTAGGCTTTGACCCTTTGCGGCCGATAATAATACCCGGCGTGGCAAAACCTGCAAGCATTGGGACAACCGCGCATTATTTCGACCGTCCCATGATCCTGGACGGTCTTCAAGGTCGGCAAGGGCAGAGTCGTCATCGCCGGAGAGCTCGAGAAGCCGCCGTATACCGCTCTCCGAGCGCGTTTCCCGCCGACTCCGTTTCGACTGGGCATCCATATCGATTCGACGTCCAGCAAGCGCTCGAGAATGCCGGATCGCCCTATTCCCCGGCGCTTAAGGCGAGCCATTTCCTCCGCCAAGTCGAAAAAGCCGGCCTCGGCTTCTCCGATGAATGCCGCGTCGAGGAAGGCGGCCAGGGGATGGGGATTCGTCGCCGCCGGACCGCCGGCTATCACGATAGGGTCGCCCTCCCCTCTTTCGGACGAACGTACGGGGATCAGGCCGGATTCGAGGACCGTGATTACGCTGGTAGCGGCAAGCTCATAACCGAGGGAAAGCCCCAGGATATCGACTTCATGGAGAGCGATTCCGGACTCCAGAGTATAAAGAGGAACCCCCCTCCTCGCGAGCAGGGCCTCGAAATCGGGAGCGGGCGCGAAGACTCTTTCGGCCCTGACGAGCGCAGACGCGTTCAGGCCCGAATAGAGGATCCGAATGGCATTATTGGACATGCCGATCTCATAGAGGTCCGGGAAGCAGAGGGCGATGGTCAGGAGCGAATCGTCGTCCTTGCGTATGGAGCCCATCTCGCCGCCCAGGTAGCGCGAAGGCTTTTCGACGCTAAGCAGATCTCCTCCGAATACCGAACGAGGCTCGATGCGCCTGAGATCCGAGCCCCTCACGCCCTGAACCGCCTCGCGGAAATGCCCAGCAGCAAGCCGATCGCGATCATGATGACCCAAAGTGATGCGCCCCCGTAGGACAGGAAGAACAAGGGTATCCCGGTTACGGGCATGATCCCCATCGCCATGCCGGCATTGATCATGAAATGGAAGAAGATCATGCCCATTATTCCGGCCACGACGTAGGTCGCATAGGAATCCTTTACGGTCTTGAGGAGGTTGGAGCATCGTCTCAGGAGGATGTAATACAGGGAAAACACGATGAAGCCTCCGATGAAGCCCCATTCCTCGGCGATTATCGAGAAGATGAAATCCGTGCTTTGCTGAGGCAGATAGCGATAGTGGCTCTGCGTACCCTGGAGGAAGCCCTTGCCCAATACGCCTCCCGAACCGATGGCGGTGATGGATTGGAGGATGTTCCAGCCGGACCCGCGGGGATCTATGCTCGGATCCAGGAATACGATGAGCCGCATTATCTGGTATTCCTTCAAGGCTTTGTGCGCGAGGACCGAGGCCGTCAGGGCGCCCGCGACGAGAAGGGCGACATACGCGATCCAGAAATAGTACTTCTTCTTGAAAGAAAGCCAGCCCCAGAGGGACATGCAGAGTATCAGGATCGATACTCCTATCAGGTAAAGCACGTAAGGCGCCTTGTAGAGTATGAAAAGGAAGGCCGTAGGGGTCTTTAGGATATATTGCTCCCACAAGGGGAGAATCGTAAGGACGACCATCGCGAGGATGGCGGCGATAATGAAGAAGATATAGCGACGCTCGATGCCGGCCATATAGGCCATGAAAAGGAAGAT
The DNA here is from genome assembly GCA_964396415.1 of uncultured Treponemataceae bacterium. Lineage (GTDB taxonomy): Bacteria > Spirochaetota > Spirochaetia > Treponematales > Rectinemataceae > UBA1306. The sequence goes on from CAYNFM010000015.1 coordinate 10,746, forward strand.
GGGAAAGAATACGAGAGCCGTGCCCATGTCCGATTGCGTGAAAATGATGATTACGGGCAAAAGGATGATAGCGAAGGCCATGAGCAGCCTGCGAAACGACGATTGGTGCTCGGATTCCGATAGGTATTGGGCCAGGAAGAGGATGGTCGCCATCTTCATGAACTCCGAGGGTTGAATGCCGAATTCCCCGAATAGGCCGATCCAGGACTTGGCGCCGTTGACCTCATGGCCGAAGAAGCGAACGTACAGGATGAGAAGGAGGAAGAACACGTATATGATGGAGGAGTAATCCTTCATCCTTTGATAATCGATCAGGGAAAAAACCGCCAGTATCGCCAGGCCGGAGATGGCCCAAATAATCTGCTTGAAGTATTCGTTGGATACGTGGACGCCTTCGGCCGTTATGCCGGAAGAATAAATCGAGAGGATGCCGAGCACGGTCAGGGCCAAGGTCGCGCCCAGGAGCGCAAGATCCATCTCGGCGATCGTCTTCCTGAGATTCATTCGATGCGCCCCTGTCTCGGCACCAGGTACCGCAGGCCGAGAGTGTCGACCGCCTGATCGTAGCTTTGCTTGGCGAACATTCCCTGGAAGATTATGTTCGTCGCGTACGGGGCCCACCATTCCCAGGGATTGGAGGCTTCCACCATCACGACCACGACGATCTTATCCTTCGGATCGGGGGCGTCGTAAGGGCCGAAAGCCACGAACCAGGAATGCCAATGGTCCTTCAATCCCACCTCTGCCGTACCCGTCTTGCCGGCCACCTGGACGGCCTTGGTATTGACCGGGAATTTCGCGGTACCCTCGGTAATGACTCCGCGCAGGTCGTCCCGCACCTCCGCGAAAGTATCCTTCGAGATATTCGAGCGAAGGATCTCCTTGGGGATGACGGTCCGTACGATGGCGCCCGAGGAGGGGTCGCGTATCTCCTTGAGCACGTGCGGCTGATAGACGATTCCGTCGTTGACGATCATCGACATCATGTCGGCCATCTGGAGAGGAGTCACCAGTAAATCTCCTTGGCCGATCGCGAGGTTCATCGTATCGCCGCCGAGCCATTTCTCGTGTATTCGACGCTCCTTCCATTGAGGCGTCGGGACCAATCCGTCGAGCTCTCCAGGCAGGTCGATGCCCGTCGCCTTGCCGTAGCCGAACTCCTTGGCATAGGAGACGATCCGCTCTATGCCCAGGTAATCCCTGCCGACCGTCCAGAAATACACGTCGCAGGAGTTCTCGAGACCGCCTTTCAGATCCAGCCAACCGTGCCCCGGCTTCTTGGTCCAGCAGTCGAAAACCCTGTCGCCGTAGCTGATCTGCCCGGTGCAAAGGACTTTCTTATCCGTCGGAAAGGCCTTTTCTTCGATGATGCCCGTCGTCATGATGACCTTGAAGGTCGAGGCCGGGGGATAGCTCGATTGCACGGCCCGGTTCAGGAGGGGATTGTTGCGATCGGCGAGAAGCTGGGCGTATTCGTCGCCTGCGTTCGCGCCCGTGAAGAGATTCGGGTTGTACCAGGGATAGGAAACCATCGCCAGGATCTCTCCCGTCGCGGGCCTCATTACGATGACGGACCCCATCCTGGGACCGAGGGCCTTCTCCGCGAGCTTTTGAATCGTATCGTCGATCGTGAGGACGACGCTCGAGCCCATTACCGGCGGGTCGACGATTCCCTGCTCCGATGCGATGCTCCGGCCCCTTACGTCGACCGTGCGGAATTCGCGACCGTCGCGGCCGCGCAATTCGGTATCGTACTGCTTTTCGATGCCCGTCTTGCCGATTACGTCGCCCGCTTTGTAGCCCTGATTGTACATGAGCGTCAGCTCATCCTTGGTAATGTCGCCGACATAACCGATGATGTGCGAGAGCGAGCCGGTCTCGATGTAGTTGCGGACCGGCTTCGAGTGCCAGGATACCCCCGGGAATTCATCGATCCTCTCGGCGAGGGAAGTAACGGTATCGTACGAAACCGAGCCGAGGATCTCGATCGGTTGGTATAGGTGATAATTCGCAGGGGTTATTTTCTTCCGGATATCCGCGACCGGCATTCGCAGCGCGGAGGCCAGATTCGAGAATACGGCTTCGCGCTTCGCGTCGGGCAAATCGGCGGGGGTGATATCGATGGCGAAGGAGTCGGTATTGACGACGAAGGGGGTGGAGAAAGTCCTATCGTATATCTCTCCCCTTTGGGCGGGAATCACATTGCTCTGTTGCGAGATTTTGGTCGCTTTGCTCCTATACTCGCCGCCCCTGATGGCCTGCAGGTATAGGAGATAGCCCGAATAGCTCAGGAATAGGACGAGGCTGAGGACGGAAAGGCTCCGTATCCTGCTCGCCGAGGAATCGCGGGAATTCTCGAATCTCTCGGGTATGGACGAGCGGCTCATCCCCGTCGGCGCTCCGTGGCCAGCAAGCGGCGCAGGGGGCCGAGGAGGAGGAATGCGAGGGGGGCGAGCAGCCCGTTGTAGGCCGCCTCGATCCATATCGTGCGTTCCACCAGGGAGTAGGCATGAACCTTGGATCCGAACAGGAGGAAGAGCGCCCCCGCGGCCAAGGCTTTCGCGATCGTTCCCGCGAAGCCGAGTATCACCGGGAGCAGCAGCTTGTCGATATAGAAGGAGCCATGCAGGAGCGAGGCTGCGGCCGCGACGGCCGTCTTGATGAACGCATGAAAGCCGAGGGGCGAAGCCGATAGGAAATCCTCGGCGAAACCCGAGAGGAAACCCGAGATCGGCCCGGCGACGAGCCCATTCATGTAGCTCAGCCAGATCAATACGATAAGGCCCAGGTCCGGCGTGACGCCCAGGACGGCGATGCCGCCGAACCAGGCCGATTGGGCCAGGGCGCAGGCGACGAGGAGCATGGTGGAAAGCACGACGCTGCGGATCATCGCGAGTCCCCTTCGTCCGCGACCGGCGGCTTCACCACGAATACGTACTCGATGCGGGAGAAATCCAACACGGGGTCGAGCTCGATATCGATCGAAGTCTGGTAATCCAGGACCCTGACCTTCTTGACCCGTCCGACCGCCATGTCCGAGGGGTACACGGACTCGTAGCCGGTGGTGGCGACGAGATCGCCGAATTGGATCTCGTCCTTGGCCTGCTTCTTGACGAAGCGCATGAGCAGGGGGTATTCCGGCGATCCTTGCCCGCCGACCAGGCCTTCCGTTCGCGAGCCGCCGGCCAGGCGAGAGGCGACGAAAGACATCGAGTCGTAGATGGGCACGATCTTGCTCGTGCCGGCGCCGACCTCGACTATCCTTCCGACCAAGCCTTCGATGCCGTCCTGGAACGCGATGACCGGCATGTTCTTGCGGATCCCGTCTCCGAAGCCCTTGTCGATGGTGATGGTCGAATAGAGATTCTCCGGATCCTTGGCGACGATCCTGGCGGCTATGCGCTGGTAGGCGATATCCTGCGAGAAGCCCAGCTGCTCCTTGAGCCTGTTGTTCTCCTCGCGGAGATCCGCAAGTCCTCTCTCCATGTTCGTATACCGCTCGAGCTTCGCGGACAGCTCATCGTAATTCTCCCTCAAGCGGCGCAGCTCGCTGATCGAAGCGAAGGTATCCGATACGAATTCGCCGACATCGGAGAAGCCTCTCTGGAAAAAACCGAGGATGCTGAGGCCCAGGCTCTCGGGAACCCCCTCCAGGCTCCTCGTCGAGACGATGAGGCATAGGAGGCTCGCCGCCAAAAGGATGGGGGCGACGGCGCTGCGCCCCCTGGTTCCCGCGCTCGGCGTTTGATCGGCCACGTTGCCCTTAGATGTTCAGGCTGTCGTAGACGCTCTGGGAGCCATCCTGGCTCCTCATGGTCTCGAAATACTTGCCGGCTCCGAGGGCTACGCACTCGAGAGGCCGTTCGGCAAGGATCACGGGCACGCCGGTCTCCTTCGCGACGAGCTTCGGCAGGCCCTTCAGCAGGGAACCGCCGCCCGCCATGACGATCCCGCGCTCGACTATATCGGCCGCGAGCTCGGGCGGAGTCTGGCCCAAGGTCTTCTTTATCTCCTCGACTATCTGGGTGATCGGCTCCTGAAGCGCTTCCCTGACTTCGACCGAATCTATCTCCAGGCGGCGAGGCAGGCCCGTGATCGCGTCCGTGCCCTTGATCTCGACTTTCTCGATGACCTTGTCGGGGCTCGCGTTCCCGATCTCGATCTTCAGCCTCTCGGCAGTCTGCTCTCCGATCGTCAGGTTGTGCACGTTCTTTATGTGCTTTATGATCGCCTCGTCGAACTCGTCGCCGCCGACGCGTATCGCGTTGGTCACGACCATGCCTTTCAGGGAGATAACCGAAATCTCCGACGTACCTCCGCCGATATCGCAGATCATATGCCCGGCCGGCTCCGAGATGGGAATATCCGCTCCGATCGCCGCCGCGAGAGACTCGGGAATGACCTTTACGAATCGCGCCCCGGCCTTATAGCCGGAATCCATGACGGCGTTCTCCTCGACCTTGGTGATGCAGGAGGGAACGCCGATAACCATGCGGGGCTTGACGAACCAACGAGTCGATATGACCTTTTGCACGAAATACTTGATCATCTTCTCGGTCATGTCCGGATCGGCGATCACGCCGTCGCGAAGCGGCCGCTTGGCGATTATATCCCCAGGCGTCTTCCACAGCATGCGTTTCGCCTCGGAACCGACCGCGACTACCTTATTGGTACCGCGCTCGACCGCGACGACGGATGGCTCGTTCACGACGATGCCCTTCCCCCTCACGTAGATGAGCGTGTTGCAGGTACCGAGGTCTATCCCGATATCGAGGGAAAAGGAATCGAAAATACTGCGAAAAGCCATTACGAACCTCCGGGCTTGACTATAACTTCTCGGACAGCTTCTGCCGCGACGCGGCGTGCATGGGGTCTATAGAGACCGCCTTGCGCCATTCCGCGCGGGCCTTTATCGAATCTCCCTGCGACTGGTAGGCCAAGCCGAGCCGGTAATGCGCCTCGGCCGAGCGGGCGTCCATCGCGATAATGAGCGAATATTGCTCCTCGGCCTTGGCGAAGTCGCCTCGCCCGCCGTAAATGTCTCCCAGGATGAAGCGGCTGTTTTCCTTCGCCAAATCATCCTTGCCGTTGGCCAGGACCTCGAGGAGGAGGGCTTCGGCCTTCACCGGCTCCCCCCCGTCTACATAGGCCTTGGCCGTCGAGATGAGGAGGAGATCGGCTCGGCTCTTCGCGAGCGCGGCCTCGAAGTTGCTTATCGCCTTCGCCTTGTCCCCGAGCGCGACATAGGCGAGCGCGAGGTATTCCCGACTATCCGATGCGAGGTATCCGTCGGCAATGGACTGCTCCAGGTATTTGACCGATTCGTCGTAATAGGAATCGCCCTTATCGTAATAGGCCTTTCCCAGGACGTATTCGATCTGCGCCTTCGGAATGCTCCTCCCCGTGACGAGGACCTTCCTGAGCGCCGCGATCGACTCGTCGATCAGGGCCGCCCTATCCTCGCCCTCCGCCAAGTCCATCCCTTTATAGAATGACGCCAAGCCCCTGAACGACAGATAGAACGGATCGAGAGGCTTCGCCTCGAGCGAGGCCAGGCATTCGCTGCGGACATCGTCCCATTTCTTCGATTTCCAGTCGTCCATTATCTTCTGCTTGGATACCGGGCGGGTAGCGCTTATCCTTTCGAAGAAGCCCGATTTCCTCAATCGCAGGCCGATGCCGCCCAATAACGCCGCCGATGCGACGAGAACAAGGACAATAGCCATCCGCTTGCGCCGGCGCTTAGCGAGATAGCTTCCGGTGTAGTGTTCAAGGGTTCTGGAGAAGGGTTCCATAAAGGCAGAGACGCCATAACGCCTCGCCTCCTTGTACCACGAAAGGACGAATCTCGTCAATGAACGCCCTTGCGACGATTGAAGCCTCGAGAATCCGCACGATAAAAAAAGGCGGGCCTATAAGCCGGGTTCTGTACCCCTTTCGGGGCCGCCGCCATCCATCTCGTCCGACGGTTACCCGTCGAATCCGCGCGACCAACCCGTGAAGTTCGTCCCGGCCCGACGATCCCGGCGCGCAATCGCCGAGAGGCGATTGCGACGTCGAGGCCCGAAGGGCCGAGACGAGGGGCGAGCTGCCCTTCACTGCTCGGCCTTGCTCGCAGCGAGGCTTGCCATGCCGCCGTCGTCGCCGACGGCGCGGTGGGCCCTTACCCCGCCTTTTCACCCTTACCGAGGGCCGCGAAGCGGCCCTCGGCTCGCAATTCGATCGCTTTCGCTCTCGAACCGCTTGCTTCGAACCCTGGCGACCCCGGGCGGTATGTTTTCTGTGGCGCTTTCTGTCCCCCGCCGCGCCCGTCGCGCCTTACGACGCTCTGAGCTTGGCGAAGGCCCGGGAGTTACCCGGCGCTGCGCTCTCGTGAGCCCGGACTTTCCTCCGCGTATCGCCCGGGGCGGCTAGGCCCGCGGACGATACGCGACGGCGGCGCGGCCCGCCAAAATTCACTCTTCCGAATCCTCCATGGACGAGTCCTTCTCCCCCTCGTCGGTATCCTCATCGTAGCCGTCGTCCTCGCCTTCTTCGGAATAATCCTCGAGGTCGGAGAGGGAGCCGGATTCGATGTCGGCGAACAGCTGCTCGGATTGCTCCTCGGTTTCCTGATAATACAGGACGCGGGAGCAATACGGGCAAAAGATGATGCGGTTGCCGGAGCGCACTTCGTTGACGAACTGGGCGGGAAGGATCATGTAGCAGCCGGTGCAGACGTAGCCCTTGACGGGGACTATGCCGAGGCCCTGCTTGGATCTGATGATCCTCTCGAACTTGAACAGGACGTCCTTGTCTATCCCGCCGGAGGAGCTCTCCTCGCTCGCCCTGAGCTTTTCGATCTCGGCGACCTTGAGCTCCTTCTCGCCGTTGATCTTGGCGCTTTTCTCCGCGATCTCGCCCTCCTGGAGCTGAATCATGGACTCGTCGCGCCGGAGCGATTCCTCTATCTCGGCAAGCGAGCGCTCTTCGCGCTGCAGATCCTTGCGGATCCCGTGCTCGCGATCGGTGGCATCTCGGATTTCCTTGTTGAGCGCCTCGTATTCGCGCTGCGTCGAGATGGAATCCATCTGCTTCTCCGCGGTCTCGCGCGATCCCTCGGCCTCGGCGAGCTGTTGCCGCAACTCGCGGACCTTGGCCTCCGAGGCTTGGAAGGCCTCGCTCTTCTCCAGGTAGGACTTCTTGACGCGCGAGAGCAGCTCCATCTGAGCGTCTAGAGCCTTGGGTATCTCGTCGACCTCGCGCTCGATCCCGACGCGCTTGGTGAGGATCTCCTGGTATTCCCGGAGACGCTCGAAAACCTCTTCCATCAACATAGGGCACCTCTCGATAAAAGCTCGCGATCTGAAAGCTCCGCTAATGGTCCATGTAATCGCGCAATTTCTGGCTGCGCTTGAAATGGCGCAGCTTCTTGAGCGCCTTGGCCTCGATCTGCCGTATCCGCTCCCGCGTGACGTTGAAGTAGAGCCCGACTTCCTCGAGGGTGAGGGAGTATCCGTCGTCGAGGCCGAAGCGCATCCGGAGGACCTCCTGCTCGCGCGGCGGCAGGGTCGACAGCACCGCCCGGATCTGCTCCTGCAGGAGTTTGTAATCGGTCTGGACGGAGGGATTCTCGACTTCCTTGTCCTCGATGAAGTCGCCGAGGAGGGAGTCCTCGTCCTCGCCTATCGGAGTCTCGAGGGAGATCGGCTCGCGCGCGACGTTCTTGACGCTCTTGACTCGAGTGACGGGCCAGCCCAGCTGCTCCGCGATCTCCTCGTCCGTGGGCTCCCGCCCCAGCTTCTGCATGAGCTGGCGGGACTCGCGAACGACCTTGTTTATCTGCTCTATCATGTGGACGGGAACGCGGATGGTCCTCGCCTGGTCGGATATCGAGCGCGTGATAGCCTGCCTGATCCACCAGGTCGCGTAGGTCGAGAACTTGTATCCCTTCCGGTACTCGAATTTCTCCACGGCTTTGATGAGGCCGATGTTGCCTTCCTGCACCAGGTCGAAGAAGTGCAGCCCGCGATTGGTGTACTTCTTGGCGATGGACACGACGAGGCGGAGGTTGGCCTTTATGAGGCGGTCCTTCGCGTTCTTCATCATTATGCGGCCGCGGTTGATCTCCTTGGCCATCGCGATAATCGAGTCGGCGTCGGACTCGAACATCGTCTCGAGCTCCCGCATCTTCTTCTCGGTGACCTGGATCTGGCGGATCTTCTCCTTGATCTCGTCGGAGGAAAGCCCGAGCTCTTCCTCGATCGCCTCGCGCTTGTCCTTGACGGTCAGGTTGCGGCCCAAGGTGCGGAGCTCGCGCATGCTCGATATGCGCAATATGCGCTCTATCCGCTCCTGTTCCTTTCGGTATTTCCGGATCTTCTTCGCGGAGACGGTGAACTTCTCCGAGAAGGAGTTGATCTCCTCGGGGTGTATCTCCGCCTCCTTGAGGCGGGCGAGGAGGACATCGCGCTCGGCCGCCAGCTCGGTATCCGCGAATATGTCGCCGCCGCGGGAAAGGATATGGCGCTTGTGCTCGACGTATTCCTTGAGGTCCGCCAGGCAGTCGCGGATGATGTCGCGGTAAAACTGGTTGAGGCGCCGGCGCTCGGCGATTTTCTCGGTATTCTCCTTTCGCTGGAGGGAGGAGTCCTTGGCCTCGCGGCGCGTCGCCTTCACTCCGATCTGGAAGAATTCCGGGATGAGGACGCCCGAGCGCTTGATGATGCCCTTTATTATGTTCTCGCCCTCCTCCATCGACTTGGAGAGCTCGACCTCCTGCTCCGCGGTGAGCAGGTTCTCCTTGCCGATCTCGCGGAGATAAAGGCGGATCGGGTCGTCGACGGAGGATTCCTTGTCGTTGTAGACGAGGCGCTTCTTCTCGGCTTCCGCTTCCTTGGTCGCGACCTCGTCCTCGACCTGAATGTCCTCCTCCTCGAGCCGGATGTCGTTCGCCTCGAGGAGGGCGAGGATGCCGTCGATCTTATCGGAGTTCAGGACGTGCTCGGGAAGGAAATCCGAAAGCTCGTCGAAGCTGATGGATTTCTTGGTCTTGGCGTATTCGAGAAGCTTGGCGATCGCCGGGTCCAGCTCAAGGTCGTTCATTGCGCTCACCCTTCATAGCCTCCCATTCGGTATCAAGACGCTTTTTTTCGTACAAAAGATCGTTGAGCGCCTCGGCGTCGGAAAAGCCGGACGCTCCGCCCGTTTCTGCGATCCGAGATAGCAGCCGCTCCCGCTTTCGCTCCAGGCTGCGACGGAGGACCTTTCCCGCGCCGTCGGACACGAAGCGATCGGCGTTCTCCGCCATCTCGCCCGAGGCGGCGACCTCGCGGACGAAGAGCCGTACGGATTCGTCCTCGATTCGCGCCAAGACCGCCTCTATGCCTAGATCATCGGCTCGAAAGCTCTCTTCTAGGGCTATGAATATATCCCGAGCCCTGAAATCGTCTAGATCCTCCGCCCTTATCTTCGAGCGCATCTCCTCGAAGCGCCCGGCATTGAGCGCCACGGCCGCCATGAAGACCAGCTCGTCCGTCCTCGCGCTGCGCCGCCCCGATGCCTTGCGATCTTCCGTATCCCTCGCTTGCCGCCCGGAGACGCGCGAGGCCGCCCCTCGTTTCGCGGCCTCGTAATCGTCGCTCATCGCTTTAGGATTAGCCCCGAAGTCCCTGGCCGCGAGATCCAGGAAAGCGTCGCGCTTGATCTCCGAGTCCAGCGCATCGGCGTAGGGGTAAAGAAACGTCGAAGCCCTCGCCTTGCCTTCCACGCTGCCTATGTCGAAAAGCTCCTTTGCTCGCCGTACGAGAAAATCGCCTCCATTTATAGTGAAATCCCGTATCTTTTGCAATGTCCCCATTCCCTCTTTTTCCAAAATTTCGGAGGCATCCTTACCTCCCGGAAGAGAGACGACCCGAGCGTCGAGGCCGGCGCCCGCCGCGATGGCGCATCCGCGCTCGGCGGCCTTCTTCCCCGCCTCGTCCGCGTCGAAGCAAAGGAGGACCCGGTCGGCCCATCGCTTCAGGAGCCTTGCCTGACTGGCCGTAAAGGCCGTCCCGAGAGGCGCGACGGCCGTGAGGACTCCGGCGGCGTGAAAGGAGAGCGCATCCATGTAGCCTTCGCAGATAAGGGCCTCGCCCTGCTTCTTTATCGTCGGCAGAGCCTTTTCTAATGCGAAAAGATTGTCCTGCTTTTTGAAAAGCCGCGTATCAGGGCTGTTTATGTACTTCGGCCCCTCGCCTTCCAACAACCGCCCACCGAAGGCGATCACCCTTCCCTTCGCATCGCTGATGGGGAAAATAAGCCTATCGCAAAAAATGGGATAATCGCGAGAAGAACCTGCGAACAAACCTGAATGGGCTAGAAAATCAATTGAATAGCCTTTCCCTAAAAGAAAATGGTACATCCAGCGCCTGTCGCCAGGGGCATAGCCGAGCAGAAAATCCTCGACGATCGAATCCGGGATGCCGCGGGAACGAAGGCGTTCCCTGGCGAAGGATCCGGATGGATGACCGGTGAGGAACCAGTGAAAGGTGCCGCGAAGCCGGTCGTAAAGCTCGAGGAGGACTTTTTTCTCCTTTTCGTCCTCGCTGGGCGCTTCTTCGAGCGCGAGGGCTATCCCGGCCCTCTTGGCCAGATCCTCCATCGCCTCCGGAAAACTGAGCTTTTCGAGCTCCATGAGGAACTGGACCGTAGAGCCGCCCTTTTGGCAGCCGAAGCAATAATAGAGACCCTTATCCGGATCGACGCTGAAGGACGGACTCTTCTCGGCATGGAAAGGACAGAGCCCGACCCATCTGCCGCCCTTTTTCGCAAGGCGGACATGCTCGCCGATCACCGAAACGATATCGGTCTTGTCCAGCACCTCCTGCACGAGGCGATCCGGGATCCGTCCCATCAGTCGCCGACCTTCTTTATGAAGAGGGAGCGCGCGTCCAGGTGCTCTTCGAGCGTCGTCGAAAAGTGATGCGTCCCGGCATCCGCGTCGACGAGGCGGAAGTATAGATAGTGGCTGGGCTTGGGGCGGAACGCGGCGCGCAAGGAAGTCATGCCCGGATTGGAGATGGGGCCCGGAGGGAGGCCGCGGCGCTCGTAAGTATTATAGGGATCGGGGATCTTGAGGTCGCGGTCGTAGATCACGTCGGGATGCGGCCGGCCGAGGCGCTCGGTTATCACGTAGACGACGGTCGCGCAGGATTGCAGGGCCATCCGTATCTTGAGCCGATTGTAGAACACGTCGGCTATCAATGGCGCTTCCTCGGGCGACTTGTACTCGCGCTCGACTATCGACGCGAGCGTCAGGCGCTCGTACAACTCCTTCGACGAGAGCGACGTCGCTTCCTGTATGGAAGAAACGCGCTCGCGAAAGGCCTTCACCATCTCGCGTACGATGCTTTCGGCGGAACAACCGACCGGAAAGAAATAGGTATCGGGGAAAAGATAACCCTCCGCGGAAATGGCCGGGATCCCGAGCTCGGCGAGAAGCGACGAGGAGGTCGCGGCTTGGATGAACGAGGCCTTGGGCACGAGGCCGATGCGCTCGAGAAGTCCGCCGATCTGGGATAGCGTAAAGCCTTCCGGTATGGTGACGCGGGAAAGGGCCTGCCTGCCCGAGACCAGCTCGTCGAGTATTTCCCTTGAGCCCATCCCCGGGCTTATTCGGTAAGTCCCGACCTTCAACGAGGAACCGAAGCCTTCGGCCCTGGCGAGAAGCCTGAAGGCCAATGCCGATCGGATGAAGCCTTTTCGCGCCAGGGCGGCGGCGACCGTTTGCGCGCCGTCTCCCTTATCCACGGTTACGAGACCGCCGGAGCCGATGCCGCCCGAGGGAAGAGAGCCGATGACGAGGGCGGCAGAGCAGGCGGCAGCCGCTAGGACGACGGCGGCCAGCGCGATGCCGAAGGCTCGAGCCAGCCGGCGTCCTGATGCTCCTGTTATCGTAGGCGGGCCTCCGTAAATGCTTCGTTCAGAGCTCGTCGAGCTTGGCGAGGAGAGTCCCGGGCGACTCCATTTCCTCTATCGAGAGGCGATCATAGAGGTAAGCCCGGAGCGCGGCATAGAGCTCCGCGGCGCCGGGCGCGAGCTCGTCCTCTCTCGCCTCCAAAAAAAGATACAATCTCAAGGCCGACCTGAGGTCCATTCGCAGCGTGAAATCGTCCATGGCTAGACCTCTATATCGAGACCCTCGCGCGCCAGGATTACCTCGATTCCCCTGCTCTCGAGGTGCTCGACGTACCAAGACGCGTTCTTGAATATGGACTCTACCTTCAGGTCCGAATAGGAAGGCTCATGATGGAATAGCACGAGCTTCTTTATCCCCCAGGTCGCCGCGAAGTCCAGGGCCAGGCTGAACGATGAATGGCCCCAATTGTACTTCTCGATAGCCTCGCCCAGGGTGTATTGCGTGTCGAGCACAAGGATATCGGCGTCCTGGAAGTAGGCTTTATTCTCGGGCGTGCGGCTGAAGTCGTCCTCCCGCAATTCGGTATCGGTCGAGTATATGGCCCGGATGCCGTCCTCCTCTATGGCGTAGCTGTAACAGCCGCCGGGATGGCTCATCGCGCGGTAGCCGATCTTCACCCCTCCCACGCGGACGGGATCGCCGTCGAGGACGCGGAACTCCTTGGCTGCCGACATCACGTCCATCGTAATGGGGAAATAGGGCGGCCTCATCTGGCCTTCGAGGATGGATTTGAACTCGGGGACGGGGCTGTAGAAGGCGATTGAGCACCGCGGATCGAAGGCGGGACCGAAGAACGGCAAGCCCTGTATGTGGTCCCAATGGAAGTGCGAGAAGAAGATGTGGCAGTCCACGGGCTTCTTCATGGAAAGAATCTCGTTCCCCAGCTCGCGGATTCCGGTACCGGCATCGAAGATGAAGCGGCGGCGCTCCTTGGTCGCCACTTCCACGCAGGCCGTATTGCCCCCGACCGTCGAAAAGAGGTAATCCGGCAGGGAGCCAAGGAATAATTCTCGGGCCTCCTGGCTCTCGATGTCCTTCGTGGAGATCCTTTGGATAGTCGACGAGATTTTGCTCTTGACCTTCGACGGCATGAGCGGGGTCGGCACCGAGCCCCTAACTCCCCAGAATCGTATCCTCATCCGAGCACTCCGGATCGACGCCGTAGCTCAGGACGATAGTCCCGGCCCCGCGCCGCTCAAGCAGGCGTTCTTCGATATATTCCCTCGAGCGCGTCTCCCCCGAATCGATACCGGGGCAGGAAAGCGCTTCCCTTCGCCACGATTCCCTGGATTCCATTATCGAGGACCAGAACGGATAGGTCGAGCACTGAACTGGCCTCTCTTCGTAGACTTCGCAGCCGCCGGCTCCCCACAGCACGCAATCGTTGGAGCCGTTTTCCCGCGGGACCTCCCGTAGACTCAAGGCCATTCCCGTCCCGACGTCGACGAGCGCGCAATAACCGCGGAAAAAGGCCTTGAATTCGAGGCCGAGCCTGGCCAGCAGCCTGCGCAGATCGTCTTTCGTCAGGAATACGTAGCCGGGCTCGCCCCTGCAACAGGCCGAGCATCGCTCGCAGGAGAACCGTACTCCCCGGGCGTAGAAAGGCTCACTCATTTTCTCTCTCCAACGCGGCTCCTGAAAAAAAACCCCTTCTCCGCGAGAAGGGGCGATGGGGAGAGAAGGATTTGAACCTTCGAAGGCGTAAGCCAACAGATTTACAGTCTGCCCCCTTTGACCACTCGGGAATCTCCCCAGGGGATCGAAGCGTCTTAGGCCGGCCCGAGCCATCTCCCGGAATCGAACCGAGGACCTCGAGATTACAAGTCACGCGCTCTACCGACTGAGCTAAGATGGCTTCGACGACGGCGGGAAATATATCCGTAGGCCGCCCCTTAGTCAAGGGAGAGGGTCGCTTCACTTGAGCGGGGCATAGTAGCCAAGCTCGTCCTTCCCGCTTTTCTTGTATAGGTAGGCCTCCACGCCGAGCTCCAGATACGCCCATCCGAAGTTCGTCTCGGCCTTCGAGGTGAAGGAGAAGCGATAGCGCCCGGTGGCGGCCGACGCGATCTCGGAAGCGAGGTCGCCGAGCCCCCGCGGCCTGGAGGCCGAGAAGATGCCGCCCCCCGTTCGCTCGGCGAGATAGCGCAATGCGGGATCGGGCTCCGCGAGGACCACCGCGAAGAAGCGGATGCCGTTGTCGCGCATCAGCGCCGCGAGCTCGGACAGGGTAGTGCCGGCGAAGGATGCCTCGTCGACGGCGCCGGTGCCGAGGTAGACGACCGCGTCCCGGTTGCCGGACGGCAGGAGTCCGGTAGCCGCGAGGCGCAGCGCCAGATCGAAGCGTCCGCGTCCCGCGGCGGGAGAGAGCGCGACGCGAAGGGCGGCCAAGAGATCGCCCTTCGACTGCAGGGCCGGGACAGGTCCCGCGGTTATCAGCGAGGGCCCATCCCGGTCGCCGCCGCTCAGCTTCGAGTACAGCTCCGTGAGGGCCGCGCGCTGGGAATCGCCGAGCGCGCTCATATCCGCGGAGCGCTCGAGAACGATCGCCGTTCGCGAGTCCGTCGCCCTATCGCCCGATCCGAGGTAGCTCGCCTCCGAGACGGGCTGAATAGTCTCCTCGGTGCGGATGACCGCCTTTCCTCCCTCGTCAACCTGACTCGTCCTGCGAACGGTTTCCGTAAGGTAGAAGTTGCCCTCCTTGAGGCCGACGACCGGGGCGCCGTTCTGGTCCCGCACGATCACGTCGAGGGTGACCCTGGGGAAGGCGCTGGAATCGATGCTCTGGATCTCAACATCCAAGCCGGAGGCCAGGGAGGACGCATCCGAGAGGACGGAGACGGCCGATGCGTCGAAATCGCATGCCACGAGGTTGCCGTTGAAATCGGGGGCCGCGTCGACGAAACGAGCCTTCTTGCCCTGCGCGCGGTACAGTTCGGACAGCGCCTCGGTCTCCAGGTCTATGGAGACTATCCTGTCGGTGTCCGCGACCAGGAGGGAGCGGCCTCCGTCCCACGAGGAGAGCCCTTCCGGGGAATGGAGTTCGCCTTCCGCCAGGACGCCCATATAATTGCCCGACTCGTCGAATTTATAGATCGATTTGGCTATCGAATCCGCCACATAGACTATCCCGTCGGCAACGTATATTCCCGTAGGACTCTCGAAGCCGGGGAAACCGGTATCCGCGTCCTTGGCCCCGAAGGAAAGGACGAAAACGCCCTGGTCGTCGAATTTGCTGACCTTCGCGTTACCGAAGTCGACGACGTATAGGTAACCCTCGCCGTTCGTCGCGGCGCATTGGGGTCCGATCATGCCGTCGGCCGTCCTCCCCTTCCGGCCGAAAGTCTTCGAGCTTCCGTCCGGCGCGATTCTCGCCACGCGATCGCCGTTGAACTCGGTGACGAAGAGCGTGCCGTCGGGCAGGAAGGCCGCCCCATAGGGCCTATCGAAGCCGGCGAGTCCGCCTCTATCCCGACCGCGCGCGACGCCGGAGGAATCGAGAGTGACGAGCTCGTCGGAACCGTGCGCCACTAGGAACAACGAGCCGTCGGGTCGGGGAATGATCGTCGAGGGCCGTTCGAAGATAGACTGCCGACCGACCCTTCCCTCGAAGCGCTCGACCTCGACGAAATCGTAGGCTTCCGCGCCGGAAGGGATGGCCCTCGAACCGCGCAGGGAGTCCGCCTTGGCCTTCAGGAAGGGCGGCAGGTCCGGCGCGTCGAGGAGGGGCTGCCAGACTCGAAGCGCGGTCTCTTCGTAGCCGCTTTTCAAGTAGGCTCGGCCGAGCCAATACTCGATCAAGGCCGTGCCCGGCGCGTAGGCGAGGGCTTTCTCGAAGAGAAGTATGGATTCGGCGTAATGGCCGCGGTGATATGACTGCACTCCGAGGCGAAGCTGCTCGGCAGCCCCCGGCGATTGAAGGACCGAGCCGTATTGCGCCCATGCGCGGTCGGCGCGCGGCGGAGAGAGCGCCAGGGCCACGCCGAAGGACGCGAGCATCACAGATCGCCTCAGGTTCATCCCGGTTTACCTCGTTGCGAGCTCTATGGCTCGGGCATGCTCGCGGATCTCGGGCGCGCTCGGCCTTTGAGCCAGGGCCCTTCCTATATGATCCCTCGCCTCGTCCAGGAACCCCAGCTTAAAGTAGGCCCAGGCCAGCGAATCTCGGTATGCGGGATTGTCGGGCGCCTTGTCCAGGGCTTTCCGGCATAAGGTCAAGGCCCGCGCGCCGTCCATTCCTTCGCAGGCGAGGATGTAGCCCATCCCGTTGAGCGCGTTCGCGTTCTCGGGATCGAGTTTCAGGGCCTTCCCGTACCAGCGCAGGCTGTCTCCCGGCCTTCCTTGGGCCCATGCCGTGTACGCCAGGAAAGAATAGACCTGTACGGTTTCGTAGCCGGAATCCCTGAGCCGCGCCAATTCGTATTCGGCCAGCTTATGCCTGGCCGTGAGGGCATAGACATAGGCGAGCGCCATTCTGCATTGACGCTCGCGGACGGGATCGAGAGCTCCGGTGACCACTTGCTCGAGGTAGAGCAGCGCGTCGTCCCACTCGCCGAGCCGCGTATAGCAGATCCCGAATAGGTAGGCCATCTCGAACCGGTTGTCCTCCTCGGGCTCGGCGCCGCGGAGGAGAGCGAGGGCGCCGAGCCAATCGCGGGATGCGACCAATCGCCTGGCCTCGGATAGGGCCTCGGACATGGGCATATCCTAACGGAATTCCCGCCCGGAGAGGAAGCCCGCGGGGACCTGAGGCTGGACGAGTATCCGGCTGACGGAGACTTTCCCCGCGCTTACGATCGAGACGTCGCTCGCGTCGTCCGCGCGCGCTCCCGATTCGCCCCCCATGAGGAAGAAATAATCGAAGCCGTCGGGGCCGGAGAAGGACTTGATCTCGTTCGCGTAGGCGCGACGGCAAGGATGGGTCCAGATGGCTTCGAGGGAATCGTCGTCGACGCTCGGCGCGTTTACGTTCACGAAGGCGTTCTCCGAGCAGGCAGCCGCGAGCGCGTCCAGGCGCTTGAGTACGAAGGAGGCGGCTCCGCCATAGCGTAGGCTGGGCGCGCGGGACGCGCAGGATACGGCGATTCCAGGCACGCCGGCGAGGACTGCCTCCCTCGCCGCGGCGCAGGTTCCCGAATAGAGGATATCGGTCCCCAGATTGGGGCCGCGATTGATGCCGGAAACTACGACCTCCGGCTCGAAACCGATGGCTCCGAGCATCGCGAGAAGCACGCAATCGGTGGGAGTCCCGGAACAGGAAAACGCGTTTCTCCCGACTTTACGCAGTTTTTGCGCATCGCAGAGGGTGATCGCCTGCGAGACGCCGGAACGCTCCCTGTCCGGAGCGAGGATACGCACGTCGTGCTCCCTCGACAGGACTTCGGCGAGGGTTACGAGACCTTCGGCCTCGAAGCCGTCGTCGTTGGTAACGAGTATCCTCATCGGTCAACCGACGACGCGCAAGCCGCCTGCGAGCCTCGTCTCGTGAATCGCGGGGCGGAATCCGAATATCCGCTCGTAATCCTCGAGCTTTTTCCTGTATTCGGGGAGAGAGGATTCGGACATGATGGACACCGTGCAGCCTCCAAAGCCCTTGCCCGTCAGGCGCGAGCACAGCACGCCTTCGATCTCCACGGCGCGCTTCGCGAGCCAATCGATCTCGGGGCAGGAGACTTCGTAGAGATTCCTGAGCGAGGTATGCGACTTGTTGACCGCTCGGCCGAATGCCGCCGCGTCGCCCTTGACGAGGGCCTCTTCGGCTTCGGTGACTCGAGCGAGCTCTTCGACGACGTGGAGGCAGCGCCTTCGCACGCTCTCCGGAAGGCTGCCCATGAGTTCGTCCACTTCCTCCGGACCGAAATCCCTGAGGGTCTTGGACGAGCCGCGCGCGAGGACTGCCAGGCATTTCATGCAATCTTCGGCGCGTTGCTTGAGCTCGGCGTCTACGTTGACCCGCGGCACCTTGGAATCGGTGAGCACGACGATATTGTTGCCGTCGAGAAAGGGGACGGCACGGCGTCGATCCGTCCTGAGATCGACGATAGACACCGTCCCTCCCGCCGGAGCCGCTCCCGTGAGATGGTCGTAAGAGGGTACCGGACGCCCGAGGAACTCCGTCTCCGCCCGTCGCGCGAGATCGGCGAGCTCCTCGCCTCGCTTGTTCAGGCCGAAGACTTCCTTAAGAGCCAGGGCCGAGGCAAGGCCCAGGGCTGCCGACGATGCGAGGCCCAGGCCGACGGGAATATCGCCCGTTATCGTGAAGTTGAGGCCTTTGGCGGGCAAGCCCTCCCTGACGAGGAAGTCGAGGACGCCTTTGGGATAATTCGCCCACCTGTCCTCCCTTTTGAATTTGAGATTCCCGACGCTCGTCCTCTTGCGCTCGCCGAGGTCGGCGGCGAAGAAACGGAGCGAGGAATCGCGTCGTATCGAAACGGCGACCTGGATCTCGAAGGAAATCGCCGCAGCGAGGACCAACCCGTCCGAGGCCTCGGTGTGCTCACCGAGAAACTTTACCACACCGGGCGCCGCCGCTATTACGTCCGGCGCGACGTCGTATTCAGCCCGGTGAAGCGCTGCGATGTCCTTCATTAGCACCTCGTCGAGGAGGCGGGAGCACTCTCGGCTCGCAAGGACCCCCGCGCTTTCCAATTTATGGGGGACATAATACAACGAAACGAGATGTCATTCAATAAAAATAAATTGCCGGGCAGTTCGCGCTTTTGACATTTGTCCTTATACGCTGTAGAATAGGCTCCATGTCTGGTCTCAAAGAGGGAGCTGCCTTCCTCGCCGCAGCTTGCATGGTTTCATTGCTCGCGCTGTCCTGCGCCGGCCCTCCCAAGACGCGAGCGCCTCAGGAGGCGACCGGGAAGGCCGAGCCCCAAGCCGCGGTCCAGCCATCGGCCGGCCCGGCTTTCGATCCTAATGCCGTGCCCGAAGAGGTGAAGGTCGCGACCATTGCCGACGTCCGCGCGTTTATCGATTCGCTGAACCAGATAATACGGCGTCAAGACTACGACGCCTGGCTTTCGAATTTGACCGACGAATACATCCGGCACAATTCGGATCCGGCCATTCTTCAGCAATACTCCGAATATCCGATAATCAAGAACAAAGGCATCAGGCTTCAAACGCTCAAGGATTATTTTTTGAATGTCGTATATCCCTCTCGGCAAAACGATAAAGTCGATGACATCGAGTTCGTAAGGGAAGATCTCATAAAGGCGATAACCGTAAGCCCGAAGGGCGATCGGAATATTCTTTACATGCTCGAGAAGCATGGCGACACATGGAAGATAGGAATCGGGAGGCAATGATGAAACATGCAATCCGCGCGGCCCTGACGGCGGCGATCGCGTTTGCGTTGACGCTGGGCGCTGGTGCGCAGACGGCGACGCAAGCCTCGACGGCGCAAGCGGCTACTGGCCAGCCCAAGAGCGGCGAAAAGACGGTGGAAGAGGCCTACCTCCAGGAATCCGCCGAGGCCGCGATGGTCAAGGAACTGTCCCATGAGGACGGACTCGAAGCGAAGCAGCTGGCCTTGGATTACGCGCGGCGAGGCGTGGACGCGGGCAGGAAAAGCGACGATGTCCGGAGCTCCCTCCAATATCTCGCCCTCGAGAATACCGAGGTCGTCGTGCGCAGCGGAGGCGTCGGCGCGACGACGAACAATTTCCCCGATATTCGGCGACAGGCCTGCATTTTGCTAGGCAATTTCCCCTCGGCGGAAAGCAAGGATACCCTGGTCAGGGTCCTCAGAAACAGCAAGGCAGAGGATCCGATGGTCCTCGCCGAAGCGATTCGCTCCCTCGGGAAGATCGGGATGAACGACAACGACGAGGTCGTACAGTCGATCGCCGATTCGGTCAGCCACTTCGATAACGTCGGAATGTCCGAAGACAGGCTGGCTGTCTATACCCTGTTCGCCCTGAGCGATCTCGCCGAGAAGAGTCATGGATTGAAAGACATGGACCTGGTGACCAGCACGGTGATGAAGTTCACCAAGGGCAGCTATATCAAGGCCGTTCGGGACCTGGCCCAACAGACTCTGGACAAGCTTTCCGCCTACCAGACTCAGAACTCCGCCAAACAATAGCGGAATCCGTACACGAGAAAGGGACCGCTCCCGGCCCCTTTCTTGTTGCAAATACCGGCCGGCTTCCAGTATTTTATTGACAGGAGGTCGATATGGACACAAGCAGTGTCGGAACGATCGACGATTATATCCCCATGGTCGCCCCTCCTCCCTCTTCCAGGGAGACCGAGACGCAGGGCGAATCGGAGACCCGGCCGCAGGAAACCGTGGAAGATTCGGGGAAACTTCTAGATCTATACGCCTGAACTGTTTAGCATACCGGATTCGATGGGACGATTTATGAACGCGCCCTGCCGGATGCTATTCCTTCAATATTTTCGCCCGCTTTGAAGAAGCGCGCTCGATGGCTCGGGCAATACCCTCGTAACCGGTGCAACGGCAGAGGTTGGAGGCCATCCATTCTCGAGTCTCCTCGGGGCTCGGGGAGGGATGGGCTCGGAGAAGGGCATGGGCGTTGAGCATCATGCCCGGCGTGCAGAATCCGCACTGGTAGCCGTTCTCAGCCTGGAAGGCTTCGCGAAGCCCCTCGTCCTTCAGTCCCTCGATCGTAAGTATATCCGCGCCCTCGACTTCGACTGCGAGCACCATGCAGGACTTGACCGGCTTGCCGTCGATAAGGACCGTACAGACACCGCAGTCCCCGTTCTCGCAGCCGAGCTTCGTGCCCGTGAGGCCCAGAGCCTCTCGGAGTACGCGGAGGAGAGTATCCTGCGGCCGCGCCGCCAGGACCCGCTCCTCGCCGTTGACCATGAGCCGGAGCTCGTACAGCCCGATCCGTTCCGTCATTTCAAAGCGCCCTCGACGCGAGAGAGACTGAGCCTGAGGAGCTCGGCGCGGTAGGGCCGCGAGGCGCGCGCGTCGGACCTGGGCTCGGGGAAGTCCTTTGGCAGGGGCGGCGTCCCCTCCGACTCGAGCCAGGCCGGAGCGTCGAGATAGCCCGAAAGCGCGACGGCGTATCGTCCCGACCGAGCCACGGCGCACAGGGCGAGTATGGGATAGTCCACCTCCGTCCCCGAGGTCGCCCGGTCGTGGTAGAAAGGAAGGCCGGCCGCCGCGGCCTCCACCGACAGTCCCAGGAGGAATTCGCCCGGGCGGAGGAGGAGACGCTTGGCATGGAGTTCCCGTACCGGCAGCTCCCTGCGGTCCACGCCGCCGGCCGCGCCGCCTTCGAGCGAGGGACCGGCCAGGTGGGCAGTCCCTCCCGCGGCGAGGAAGGGCAGGAGAGCCTCGCGGTAGGGCAATCGCCCCGCGACGTTGCCGCCGAGCGTTATGCGATTCCGGACGCTGTGGTCGGCGATCCTCCTCGCGCTTGCGGCGAGGAGGGGGAAGGAAGCGTCCTCGACTACCTCGTTGAGGCTTAGGCCGGCTCCGAAATAGAGCGCTTCGTGCCCGGCGATCCGCCTCGTGTCGCGTGAGCTGCATTCGGGCAGCCGCTTAACGTCGATGACGGCGCCGGCGTCGTAGGTTCCGGTCCTGTATCCGGTGAGGATCTCGGTGCCGCCCGAGTAGTAAATGGAAGCCCCCGGCTGCGCTCGCCAGGCGGCCACCGCCTCTTCGACCGTCTCCGGGCGGCGATAGACGATATCGAAGGGGATCATCTCGGGCCTCCCGATCCGGCGCGCATCGAGCGCCACAGGGTTTCGGGCGTGATCGGCAGATTGCGGATGGGCGCGCCGGCCGCTCGCGAGAGGGCCTGGGCTATCGCTCCCGGCATTCCGAGGATACCCTGCTCGCCGAGGCCGCGGGCGCCCATGGGCCCGTCGCCCTGCGGGGTCTCCAGGAAATCCACGAAGTACTCCGGCTCCTCGCCGAATCGCATGAGCTTGTAGTCGCGGAGGCTCCCGTTGACCACGTTCTGCCCAGGACCGAAGGCGAAGGACTCCCTGGTCGCGAAGCCGATTCCCATCGCCATAGCCCCAACCGCCTGCCCCCGCGCGAGGGCGGGATTCACCACCCTTCCGACATCCATGCAACAGGCGCTTCGGAGCACGCGGAAGCGGCCGGTCGATTTTTCCAGCTCGACCTCGACTCCCTCGGCGCCGAGGGTCCACTCCAGCCCCGGCCTTCCGCTGCCCGTCTCCGGGTCGAGATCAGAGAGCCCGCGGGCGATATAGGAGCCGCGCCCGATGACGGGACCGCCTATCGCGTTCCCTCCCGGGTAGACGTAGCCGAGAACGAGCTCTTCGAGCGCGAGGGATATCTCCGGGTCGTCGCGGACGAAGACGCGGCCTCCGGATACCTCGAGATCTTCCTCGGGACAGCGGAGGGGCTGAGAGGCGATGCGCCTCAGCTGGGCCTTCGCGTCGTCGATCGCGGCGAGGAGGGCCCTACCGGCCATGAAGAGCGAGCGCGAGGCCGCTGTGGTCCAATCGTGGGGCGAGCGGTCGGTCGAGACCTCTCCCGCCACGTGGATCTTCGCGAGGTCGATGCCGAGGGCCCCGGCGGCGATCTGGGCGAGGCCCGAGAGGGCGCCTTGGCCCAGCTCGACCACCCCCGTGAGGACATTGAGGCTCCCGTCTTCGTTGAAGGATACTATGGCGCCCGCATCCGTGAAGGTAGGGATGGCAGGCGCTTTCCAGAAGCAGGAGATCCCCTTGGCGCGGACCTCGTCTCCTCTCGCCTCGCCCCGCGGGGCGCTCTCCCAGCCGAGCCGGGCGGCCACGGTGCGTAAGCAGCGGGGCAGGTCTCCCGTGCTCGCGTCGAGACGGGAGCCCGAGGGCGTCGTGTCGCCGGGCAGCACCGCGTTCTTGAGCCTCAGCTCCACCGGGTCCATGCCGAGCTCGGCGGCGAGGATGTCCATGGCGCGCTCTATGCAGAAGGCCATCTCGATATGGCCGAAGCCCCGAAAGGCGGTCGCGAAGGGATGATTCGTATAGACGCAGAGCGAGTCGGACTTCACGTTCGGGATTCGATAGGGGCCGGTACAGGCGTAGCCCGCCGCGCGCGATACGTTGACGGCGTAATCCGCGTAGCCGCCCGAGTCGAATAGGAATTCGATATCGGCGGCGAGGAGGGTCCCGTCGCGCTTAGCGCCCAGGCTGACCCGCGCCTCCATTCCCGGGCGCCCTGGCGAGCCGAGCATGTCGTTTTCGCGAGTATTGGCGAGCCGCACGGGCCTGCCCCCGAGCGCGCGGGAGAGGAGGTAGGCGAGAGGTTCGAGCTGGATGCCCGCTTTTCCGCCGAAGCCTCCTCCTACGGCCGGGGCGGTCACGATGATCATGCCCTGGGGAATGCCGAAGCCGAGGGCCAGGAGGTTGCGTACCCCGAAAGGGGATTGAGTCGAGGACGTGACGAGGACTCTGCCGTCGGCGAGGATTTCCGCCTGGGCCGAGCGGGGCTCCATCGCGCAATGGTCGCCGGGAGGAAATGAAAACTCCCCTCTGATGCGGACTTCCGCGGCTGCCATCGCGCGGTCGGCGTCTCCCTTGCGAATCTTCGTCCGGTTGGCGACATTGCTGCCTGGCTCGGGGAGGATGGCGGGAATCCGCCGGTAGGATCCGAGCTCCGGGTGAAGGATGGGAGCCCCGGGGGCGAGGGCCTCGCGGGGCGTGGCGATCGCGGGAAGAGGGCGGTATTCCACCTCGACGAGGCGAAGCGCCCTCAGGGCCGAGGCTTCGTCGTCGGCTACGACGGCGACGACGGGCTCGCCATGATAGAGGACTCGGCCGCGCGCGAGGGGCGGCTTGTCTCCCAGGTAGAGGCCTATGAGGACCTTCCAGTCCTCGCCGGTGAAGACGCCACGCACGCCGCTCGAGGCGCGCGCGGCCGCGGCGTCCACGCCGACGATCTCCGCGTGGGCATGAGGGCTGGCGAGGACCGCGGCGTGAAGAAGGCCCGGCCTTCGCCGGTCATCCGCGAAGCTCGTCCTGCCCGAAGTCTTGTCGGGCCCGTCCTTCCTTCGGATGGAGTCGCCCACCGGAGGCGAATCGTATGCCATGTAAGGAAGTGTATCGCTTGATTCGATCCGGCGGAAGAGCCTCGAGCGCGATATCCGCCGGCCTCGGCTCGCCCACGCGACCCGCTGAGATCGGAGGCCGTCGGCGCCTGCAATATTGAGCGATACCCGATTCGAACGGGCGACCTTCGGCTTCGGAGGCCGACGCTCTATCCATCTGAGCTAATCGCTCGGTCGCGATACAGACTAGTACGCGTCCTCCGGCGCTGTCAAGCCGGACCGGTCTTCCTTGACGCTCCCTCGTCGCGCGAGCGATCATCCCAGCGATGGAAACCATTCTCCTGGCGTCTAACTCCGAGAGGCGCCGCGAGCTGCTCCGGAGGGCGCGAATCCCCTTCGAGCCATTTGCGCCCGACGTGGACGAAAGCATGTGGGACGGCCTTCCTCCCGCCGAGAGAGTAATCGCCCTCGCGGAGGAGAAGGCTCGCGCCGCGGGCCCCGCGCTCCCTCCGTCTCCCCGCTTCGTCCTCGCGGCCGATACCCTCGTATGCCTGCCCCGCGCCGAAGCCGAATTCGGGGAAATCGCGCTGGGCAAGCCCCTGGACGCCGAGGATGCCCGCCGGATGCTGCGCCTCCTCTCCGGCAGGACTCATTTCGTCCGCACGGGAATCGCCCTCCTCGACCGGGAGCGGGGATCGGTCAGGACTTCCCGCTCCGATTCCGCCATACGCTTCGCGGAGATGAGCGATGACGAGTTAGGGCTCTACCTCGATTCCGGCGAGTGGATGGGCGTGGCCGGGGCCTATCGCATCCAAGGCCTCGCGGCATTCTTCATAGATCGCATCGAGGGCTCCTGGACGGGGGTCGTGGGCTTGCCAATGCGCGAGCTTTATGTCATCCTCTTCGACGCGGGATTCCGCCTCCCCTCCTCGGCGAGCTAGCCTCGGCAGGAAGGGGATGAAGGCGCCGGGCGGCCTCTGGCCGCCGGCGCCGACCGGCGCGCGAGCGTCGGCATCTTCCGTCGGCCCATGCGAGGCCGTCGAGATACAGAGACGGAGGTCGGGCGAGGCGCCCGGCCGCGGGAGGAACTCTTGGCAGTCGTCACCATGAAGAATCTGCTCGAGTCGGGCGTCCACTTCGGGCACCAGGTCAAGCGCTGGGATCCTCGGATGAAGAAATACATCTTCGCCGAGCGCAACGGCATTCACATCATCGATCTTCAAAAGACCATTCAGGCGATAAAAGAAGCCTATGACTCGGTTCAAAAGATCGTCGGCACGGGTAAGAGCGTCCTTTTCGTCGGGACCAAGAAACAGGCTCAAACCGCCATCCAGAAAGAAGCCGAGCGTTGCGAGCAATTCTACGTGAACAATCGATGGCTTGGCGGGATGCTGACGAATTTCTCGACGATCAAGAAGTCCATTCAGCGCCTCAAGAAGATAGAGAAGATGGAAGTCGACGGGACCTTCGAGAGCTTGACGAAAAAAGAGATCGCGAGCCTCCAGAAGGAAAAGACCAAGCTCGAGAAGAACCTCGGCGGCATCAAGGAGATGAAGGACCTCCCCGGAGCGATATTCGTGATCGATACGCGAAAGGAAGCCATCGCCGTCGCCGAGGCCCAGAAGCTCGAGATTCCGATCGTCGCCGTCGTCGATACCAATTGCAATCCCGAGGGGATAACCTATCCGATCCCCGGCAACGATGACGCGATCCGATCGATCAGCCTTTTCACACAGATAATCGCGAACGCGGTCGTCGAGGCGGGAGCCGCGGAGGGTCTCAAGATCATCGAGAACCTCTCCGGGGAGGAGACCGAGGAAGTGAAGACCGACGCCGCCCCCTCCGCGGAGGACGACGAAGTCGAAATCGATCCGGCCACCTACGCCGTCGCCGACAAGCCCAAGGCCGAGGAGGCCGTAACCGAAGAGGCGGTTCCCATCATCGATGACGATAGGCTCTACGAGGCCAAATAATAACGGCTGAACGCGATTGAGACAGGAGAGATACGTGGATATCAAGGCTAGCGACATAAAGGAACTGCGCGAGAAGACCGGCGCGGGCATGATGGATTGCAAGAAGGCCCTCGTCGAGGCGCAGGGCAATTTCGCGGGCGCCGAGAAGATCCTGCGCGAATGGGGCATGGCGGGAGTCGAGAAGCGCGCCGGGCGCGCGACGAACGAAGGGAAAATCTTCGTCAAGGAAGGTCCAGGCAAGATCTCGATAGTCGAGATCGCCTGCGAGACCGATTTCGTCTGCCGCAACAAGGATTTCATCGACGCCGGGGAAAAGGTAGTCGGGGCTGCCTTCGCGAAGGCTTACGACAAGCCCGCGGAGGAGCTCGACGCGATGGTCAAGGACATCGCCGCCGTGATCAAGGAGAATATCGAGCTCAAGCGGGTTCGCCTCGAGACTGCAGGCCCGGGCGAATACCTGCATTCGTACGTCCACGGCGAAGGTTCCTTGGCCGTCGTCGTCAAGTTCAAGGCCGACAGGGCCGAGGCCTTCGAAAACGAGGCCGTCAAGAGCTTCGTCCACGACATCGCCCTCCATATCGCCGCCTTCAACCCGATGTTCCTCGATCAGACCAAGCCTTCGAAGGCTTGGATAGATGAGCAGAAGGAGATTTTCGAGAAGCAGGTCGAGCTCGACGAAAAGATGAAGGGAAAGCCCGAAAAGGTCATCCAGGGCATTTTGGCCGGGAAGCTCAAGAAGCTCATGTCCGAGGTCTCCCTCCTGGATCAGGGATTCGTAAAGGAAGAAAAGACTCCCGTCGCTCAAGCCTTGGCCGCGGTCGCCAAGGAGGCGGGAGCCAAGCTCGAAATCGTCGATTTCATATATATGAAGGTGGGAGCCTGATCGAAGGCGAGGGAAGCCGCGAACCGAGGACGATAGGGGGTGGTGCATGGATTCCGCGAAGGTAGCCTGCGAAGAAAAGATGAAGAAGGCCGTATCCGCTCTCAAGGACGAGTTCAACGGAGTAAGGACGGGGCGCGCCTCCCCTTCCCTCCTCGATAAGATTCGCGTGGATTATTACGGGCAGAAGACCCCCCTCGCCCAAGTCTCGACTATCTCCGTCCCCGAGGCCAGGCTCATCGTAATCCAACCATGGGACCGCGCCCTCATCGGCGAGATAGAGAAGGCGATTCAGAAATCGGAGCTTTCGCTCAATCCTTCCAACGACGGCAAGGTCATCAGGATAGCCATTCCCCCCCTCACCGAGGAACGCCGCAAGGAGCTGGCGAAGACGGCCAAGAACATGTCCGAGCAGGCCCGCGTCTCGATTCGCAACATCAGGCGGGACGGCCTCGAGGACCTGAAAAAGCAGCTCGCCGCCGGAGGCGTGGCCGAAGATTCCATCAAGAAGGCCGAGGACGAGCTTCAGAAGCTCACGGACTCCTACATCGCCCAGGTCGGAAAGGCACTCGAGGACAAAGAAAAAGAGATAATGGAAATCTAGGGTTTCAAGCCAGAACATGCCCGGCGAATCGAACGCGAAAAGAGTCCCTACCCATGTCGGCCTGATAATGGACGGCAACGGCCGATGGGCCAAGTCCCGCGGCTTGCCGAGGACCGAGGGTCATCGCGAAGGGCTGAAGACCGCGAAAGTCATCGTCAAGGCGGCAGAGGAGCTCGGGATCAGGGTCCTGTCTCTCTATGTCTTCTCTACCGAGAATTGGAAGCGGGCGGCCGATGAAGTCGGCTTCCTGATGACCCTCATCAAGCAGCACCTGGCTGCCGAGCTCGACTTCTACCGCTCGAACGGCGTACGCGTCCTTCATTCCGGCGACGCCGACGGCTTGCCCAAGGATATCGTGCGCGAGATACGCGAGGTCGAGGCCGAGACCGCCTCCTTCGACAGGATGACGGTCAATCTGGCCATTAATTACGGCGGACGGGACGAGATAGTCCGCGCGGTAAGGCGCCTCCTCCTCGCGGGCATCGAGCCCGGGGAGGAGACGCTTCGCGGGGCCATGGATCACCCTGAGCTGCCCTATCCCGACCTCATCATCCGCACGAGCGACGAGAAGCGCATGTCCAACTTCCTCGTCTGGGAATCCGCCTACTCCGAGCTGTTCTTCAGCGAAAAGTACTGGCCGGACTTCGGACCGGAGGATCTCGCGATGGCCATCGACGCGTACAAGGCTCGCGACCGACGATACGGCGGCGCTCGGTGAGCAACGTCCTCCAACGCCTCCTGCTCTTCTTTCTCGGCATCCCCGCGGTCCTCGCCGTCATAGTCCTCTTGCCCCAATTCGACCATTTCGCCGCCGTCGCCATAATCCTCGTCTTCACCGGCGGCAGCGCCCTCGAGCTTTCCCGCCTCTTCAAGTCGCGGGACATTCCCGCGAACCCCGTCTACCTCATGATGCTCGGCGCGGGGATTCCGGCCAGCGCCTATGTCGGCGTCCTTCTCGGCGGCGATGCCGCGTTGGCCGGGGCTTGCCTGTCGATAGTCCTCGCATCGGGGTCGGCGCTCGTGGTCCTTTTCACGCGTTTCGCCTTCGTCGACGCCGCGGACATCCGGTACGTGCTGCCGCGGGCGAACGCGCTGGCCTTTTCGGCCGCCTACCCGGGCCTCCTGGGCGCTTTCATCGTCCTCATCGCGTCGGAACCGCGCCATTCCACCGAATCCCTCCTGACATTCTGCATACTGGCCTTCAGCAACGACAGCCTCGCTTGGCTGGTCGGGATGACCCTCGGCAGAAGGAGGGGAATCATCGCGGTCTCGCCCAATAAGAGCGTGGCCGGATTCGTCGGGGGCATCTGCGGGACCGTCGGGATGGCCTTTGCCTGCGCCGCGCTCTTTCCCCAGGCGATCGGCGGAGCTTGGTGGGCGACCTTCCTCCTCGGACTGGCGGTCGGAGCCGCGGGAATATTCGGGGACCTGTTCGAAAGCGCCCTCAAGCGCTCCGCCGGCATCAAGGATTCCGGGAGCGCCGTGCCCGGTCGCGGCGGCTTCCTCGATACCTTCGACAGCCTCCTATTCGCGGCGCCCGTTTTTTTCGGCCTGTCCCTCATCTTGGGGTTCTTCCGCTGACCGCCATGCGCAAGCGCGTCATCGTCGTCGGGGCGACCGGCTCTATCGGAAGCCAAGCCCTCGACGTCATCGAATCGCGGCCCGATCTCTTCGAGGTCGCGGGACTATCGGCGCACGAGGACGTGGCAGGATTATCGGCGGCGGGAGCCCGCCATCCCGGAGTTCCGCTTTGCCTGAGCGGCGCCGCGTCGCCCTCCCAGGGCATCCCGCTCGCAGGCTCATCCGGACTCGACGAGCTCGTCGGAAACGTCGAGGCGGACATAGTCGTGAACGGAGCCTCGGGCTCGGGCGGGCTCCGGCCGTCCATCGTCGCCCTTTCCAGCGGGAAGGACCTGGCGCTGGCCAACAAGGAAAGCGTCGTCATGGCTTGGCCCCTCCTGGAGGCGACGGCGAGAGAGAGAAAGGCGCGGATTCTACCCGTAGACTCCGAGCACGCGGCCCTCTTCCAGCTCGTCGCGAGGATCGGCGGCGGCTCCGGGGGCCCGCGAGGGATAGAAGAGCTCATCATTACGGCATCCGGCGGAGCCTTCCGGGACTGGAGCCTCGAAAGACTCAAGTACGCCAGGCCGGACGAGGCGGCGTCGCATCCGAACTGGAGCATGGGCCGCAAGATCACGATCGACTCGGCTACGATGGCCAATAAGGGGCTCGAGGTGATCGAGGCCTCGCGCCTCTTCGGCTTCGAGCCCGAGCGCGTTCGAGTCCTCATCCACCCGCAAAGCCTCGTGCACGCCCTCGTCAGGACGCTGGACGGGAGCCTCTACGCCCAAGTTTCCTCGCCGGACATGCGCCTTCCGATCCAAAACGCCCTGACCTGGCCCGAGGTCCAGCCGTGCCGATTCGGGCGCCTGGACCTGGCCGGACGCAGCTTGGAGTTCCGCTCTCCCGAAGCCGAGCGCTATCCCCTCCTCGGCCTCGCCTACGAGGCCCTCGCGGGCGGAGAGGGCGCGACGATAGCGTACAACGCGGCCGACGAGGTCGGCGTAGCCGCCTTCGAGGCGGGTCGGGTGAGCTATGTCGATATCGCGCGAGTGGTCGCGAAAACCCTGGAACTAGCCTGGCCTTCACGCGTCCGCGATCTCGGGAGTATATTCGAAGTCGACGGCGGAGCGCGCGTGGCCGCGGAGGCCGCGGTCGGGGAGATCGAATGCATCTAGTCTCGGTAGCGATCGATATAGTCCTCGGGGTCATCGGCCTCGGCATCGTAATCCTCGTTCACGAGTTCGGCCATTTTTTCGCCGCGCGCGCGGCGGGGGTGGAGGTGGAGGCCTTTTCCATCGGATGGGGCCCGCGAATCGCCGGCTTTTCTCGGGGCGGCACGGAATGGCGGATTTCGGCCTTTCCCATCGGAGGCTTCTGCAAGATGAAGGGCGAGGAAGCCTTTCGCAAGGCGCTCGAGGACGACGCGAGCGAGCTGCCAAGGGAAAAAGGCAGCTATTACGGAGTCGCGCCGTGGAGGCGCATGCTCATCTCGTTCGCGGGCCCCTTCGCCAACGTGGCCTTGGCCTTCCTGGTCTTCTCGCTCTCCTCGACCATCGGTTACGATTCGCCTACATTCCCCAACCGGATCGTCCTCTTGAGCGAGTACGATCTGGGCGGCCCGCGGCTCTCGGAATATCCGGCGGACAAGGCCGGGCTCGTATCCGGCGACCGCATCGTCGCGGCCGACGGCAAGCCCATAGCGGATTTCAGCGACCTTCTCGAAAAAATCACGCTCTCGGCCGATAAGCCCGTCCATCTCAGGATCGACCGGGACGGAAGGCCCTACGACAAGACCGTGACGCCCATAATGGACAAGAGCACCGGCGGCGGCTTCATCGGCGTATCGTATTGGGCCGATCCTATAGTAGGCACGGTCGCTCCGGGGAGCGCCGCCCAGATCGCGGGCATCGAACCGGGAGACCGCCTCGTATCGATCGACGGCAAGAAAGTCCAGCATGCCATAGCCGCTTTTTCGATTCTCAATTCCGCCAAACCGGAGCGAGCCGAATTCGGGATCGAAAGGGGCGGCAAGATCGCCGAATTCGGCGTCGTCCTGAACTGGTCGACGCAGGGCAAGTCCAACCTCGGCATCGGCTTCGAGACGCAGACTCACCGGGTCCGCGCGGCCTCGAGCCTCGAAGGGGCCGTCGCGGCGGGAGCGGCGGAAACATGGTCGACCTTCCAGGCGACGCTGATCGGGCTCGAAAGCCTCTTCAGGGGCGTGAATCCCCTCAAGGCCATCTCCGGGCCCATCAGGTTGACCTATATGGTCGGACAGTCCGCGTCGGAAGGCATACAGGCGTCGGCTTCCGGCGGTTTGGCGATTCCGCTCAAATTCGTGGCCTTGCTCTCCATCGGCCTGTTCATAATGAATCTCCTGCCCATACCGGCCCTCGACGGAGGGCAGATAGTCATGTTCGTAGTCGAGGCGGCCAGGAAGCGAGCCCTCCGCCCCATTACCATCTACCGCTATCAGTTCATCGGCGCGACCTTCATCCTCGCGATCTTCGTCATGGCCACGGTAGGAGACCTTCTCTTCTTCGCTGCGAGATAGGAGGAGCAACAATGAGAAAAGTGACCTGTCTATGCGAGACGATCTTCGACGCCGATATACCGGAGGAATTCGATCTCGATGCCGATCCGGGCGTCCTCGGCGAGATCCTGGCGGGCGATTTCATGGCCGTCTCATGTCCGAGCTGCGGCACGCGGCTCAAGCCCGAGCTGCGGGTGAGGCTCCTCTCGAAGAAGCTCGGCCTGGACCTCGTCGCGCTGCCGGAACTCGAAAGGATGTCCCTCTACAGGGGCGCGGTGGAATTGCCGAAAGGCGCCGAGGCCTTGGTAGGCTATCCCGAGCTTTTCGAAAGGGCCAGGATGCTCGAGGACGGCCTCGACCCGGATACGATCGAGATCATCAAGTATTGGCTCCTGCAGAAGGCCGAGGAGGAAGCCCCCGAGGCGGACATAAGCGTCGCGTACGCCGGCGAGAAGGGAGACAGGCTCGCCTTTCACCTGTCCGGGCTCAAAGAGGGAGAGATAGCGGTCCTCCCGGTCGATCGGGGAACCTACGCCAAGACGCTGGCCGACAAGGCGCGCAGCGCGCGCGAGGCCCCTTTCTCCAAGGTCTTCAAGGGCCCGTACCGATCGATCCGGATACTCGAGACCGAGAATTAATCGTGGCCGGGGTTGGCGTGGACCTTGTCGATGGCCGCCTTGACGGCCGCCTTGACCTCCAAGGCGTAGCCTCCCTCGTCCATCGCATGGGCGTACATCGTGCCGAGGAGCGAAACCCGGTAGACGGGCTTCAAGGAATTGAGCGCGAAGGCCGCCATATCGAGCACGCAGTCCTGGCAGAGGCAGATGCTCGGATCGGCCCGCTCGGCTAGAGAGCGCTCGAGCTCGTCGGCGACCATCCGCTCCGCCTCGTTCACGAGGACGCCAAAATCGTAATCGTCGCGTATTGCCATAGTCGGCCTCCATGAAATGCCATAGTGGACTATAGCGTCTAGCCCTGCCGTTTTTCAATCGATTCGAAGCGAGTATATTTCGGGATGAAGGCGATCTCGATCTTGCCGACCGGCCCGTTGCGCTGCTTCGCGATGATGAGCTCGGTCTCCACCACTTCCGAGCGCTCTTCCCTCGTCTTGTTGGCCTCCCTGTCGCGATGCAGGAAGAGGATGAGGTCGGCATCCTGCTCGATGGATCCCGACTCCCGAAGATCCGCGAGGTTGGGCTGCTTGCCCTCCGCCTCGCGCTTGAGCTGGGAAAGCGCGACTACCGGGATGCGCAGCTCGCGCGCGAGGGACTTGAGGGAGCGGGATATGCTGGCGATCTGCTCCCATCTGGGCAGGTCGGCGTTCTCGTGCGTGATGAGGGTTAGGTAGTCGATGAAGATAATCTTGACATCCTTCTCGGCTTGGAGGCGCCTCGCCATGGTCCGCAGGTCGAGCAACTTGATGTTGGGCATGTCGACGATGTACAAGGGCGCTTCGTAGATGCGGCCGGCGGCCTCCATGAGGGCGTTGAAATCCGAAGGCTTGATGAGTCCCGAGCGGATCCTTTCGCTCGCGATACGGGCTTCGCTCGAGATAAGGCGTTGCATCAGGGCCATATCGGCCATCTCGAGAGTGAAAAAGGCGCAGCTTATACGCTCCTTGACCGCAATGTTCGATGCCATGCTCATGGCGAGCGCAGTCTTGCCTACGGAGGGGCGGGCGCCGATAATCACGAGCTCGGAATTCTGGAAGCCCGACGTCATCTTGTCGAGCTCGGGCAGGCCCGAGGGGACGCCGGTGTAGTCTTTCTTGTCCTTGAAGAGCTTTTCGATGGTTTTTATGGTCTCGGGAATCAGTTCCTTGACGCTTTTGTAGGACACCGCCTGCCGGTTTTGGCAGATCTCGAAGATACGCGCCTGGGCCTCGTCCAGGACGACGGCCGATTCCGTCGAGTCGTCGTGCGCCCGTACCACGATGTCCGCGGATAGGCGCAGGAGGCTGCGCCTGACCGAAGCCTCCTGCACGATGCGAGCGTAATACTCGACGTTAGCCGACGAAGGAGTCACCGAGGTCAGGTTGGCGATGTAGCCCGGCCCGCCGGCCCTGTCCAAGGTCCCGAGGAGCCTCAGCTCCTCGGTGAGAGTGATGAGATCGGCCTTCTGGCCCTTCTCGTACAGGGAGATGACCCCCGCGAAGACCTCGCGGTTGGCATTGACGTAGAAGTCCTCGGGCCGGATGAACCTGAGCACGTTGGCCACGGATTCCGGGTCTATGAGGAGGGCGCCGAGGCAGGCTTGCTCCGCCTCGGCGTTATGCGGAGGTACCTTGTCCTTGAGCTCCTCGGGTACCACGCTCAGGCGCTCGCCGGGCCTAGGCCTTGGGCCCGCCCTCTATCGGCGTTTCCGCGGCGCGGGCCTCGGCGGCGCGCTCCTCGCTATGCCGCCTTCGCGGCTTGGCCGCCTCTTCCTTGGGCTCGGATTTTACGGGCTGGCCCTGAATCGCGATCCGAAGCGTCGCCTCGTCCTTCTCGTAAAGGCGAATGGCGATCTTATAGTTCCCTATGCTCTTGATGGAGCGGCCGGGGACCTCGATGCGCTTCCGATCGATGTCGATTCCCTTCTTGAGGAGCTCGTCGGCGACATTGTGCCCCGTCACCGCTCCGTAGAGCTTGCCGTTGGATCCGGCGGGCAGGACGAGGACGATCTCGTCGGCCTCGATCTTGTCCTTGAGGTTGGCCGAGGCGGAACGCTTCGAGGCCTTGATGGCCTCGATCTCCGCCTTGCGCTTCTCGAAGAGGGCTACGCTCTTCGCGTTCTGAGCGAAGGCGAGGCTGCGCGGGAAGAGGAAGTTGCGGGCGTAGCCCGGGGCGACGTCCTTGACGTCGCCGAGCTCGCCGAGATTAGGAACGTCCTGGTTGAGGATGACTCTCATGCTCCGGCTCCTTTAGGTTTTCTGTAGGGTATCCAAATTTCCGTGACGCCGAATAGGGGTAGCGCGACCGCGACGGCGATCCCCGCCGTCGTCGCCAGGGCCAATACGGCCGTGACGGCGAAGACGATGCGCAACGACCTCGGCATTTTCCAAATCTTGAAGAGATGAGTCAGTATCCCGAAGCCCTGGGCCGCGTAGGCCAGGGAAAGCGCAAGGGCGCAATTCCAGGCGAAGGCGGCGGGAGCCTCGGACGCGTGCAGGAGGACCGCGGCGAGAACGAGGGTCCACGAGGCCAGAAAGGCCCACAGCAAGGGATAGGGCAGGCGTAGCTCGTCTATCGCGGCCGTCTCTTCCCTGCCGCGGCTCCCCTGACCCGACAGGCGGTTCCCGATCCGCCAGCTGCCGCCGATATAGAAGAGGAGTATCGCGGCATAGGAATCGCGCAGCATCGCGAGGAAAGAGCCGGCTAA
Source organism: uncultured Treponemataceae bacterium (assembly GCA_964396415.1). Taxonomy (GTDB): domain Bacteria; phylum Spirochaetota; class Spirochaetia; order Treponematales; family Rectinemataceae; genus UBA1306. The sequence goes on from CAYNFM010000015.1 coordinate 45,587, forward strand.
GTCCTTGGGATCGAGCGTCGCCGCGAGCGCCGAAGCCTCGTAGCCCTCGCCCAAGGTCGATCGAAGCGGCGCCAGGAAATCGCCGAAGAGCTTCTCCAGGAAGGTCGAGAAGGCGCCATCCCGCTCCAGGGCGATCAATAAGGGCAGCGTGCATAGGGCGCATGCCGCCGTGACGCATAGTACCCTGTAGGGAGCGGCCCAGGCTCGCCAAAAAGGCGCGTTGATGAGAACGAGGGCGCCGAGAAGCGCGAGCGGAGGGACGAGTCCCGACAGGACGGTAAAGAGGTCGTTGGTCCCGGCCGCGGTGATACGCCAGCCTTGAACGGCCGCTATGACGATGGCCGCCAAGCCTGCGACGATCCAGCCAGCCCGCCTGCCCGAGCGTCCGAAGACGAGCTGAACCGGCACGAGGAAGGCGAAGGAGAGGAAGACCGACAGGTAAAGCAGACTCGACGCCAATCCGGCCGCGAGGAAGGCGGCGTAGGATTTTCGGCGAAGGGCCGTGGCGGGATCGGACATGGATAGGCCGCTCGGGCTAGAGCCCCTTATTTGGCGACATAGGGGAGAAAGGCCAAGGCCCTCGCCCTCTTGATGCCGACCGCGAGCACGCGCTGATGCTTGGCGCAGGTGCCGGTGATCCTACGGGGGAGGATCTTGCCCCGCTCCGTCACGAAGCGACGCATGACATCGATGTCCTTATAGTCGACCTTGAGCTTTTGAGTGCAGAATTTGCATACTTTCTTCTTGAAGAAGCCTTTGCCGCGGCGGGGACCGCCCGGCCCGCGATCTTCTCCGTCCTTCCTGGGCTCGGGCCCCCCGTCGCTATCCTGGCGCGACGGCCTGGAATCCATCTGCTCTCTCATATCGGACATGTAATCTTCTCCTTGTAGTAGTAGATCAGAACGGGATGTCGTCGGTAAAATCGTCCGTCGCGGCGGGCTCGCTCCCCGGCTTTGGCGCCTGCGCCTGCGCCTGAGCCTCGGCCTGCGGCTTCCCCTGAGGCCTTTCGTATGAAGAAGAGCCTTGGCCGGAAGAATAGCCCTGCCCGCCCGACGACCCGAGGAGCTGCACGGTATTGGCCGAGATCAAGGTCTTGGACCGAGTCTGGCCGTCCTGCTCCCACTTGTCCTGGCGCATGGAGCCCTCGACGGCGACGAGCTTGCCCTTGGTCAAGTACTGGTTGATCGACTCGCCTAGCTTGCCCCACAGGTCCACGTCCCAGAAACTGGATTCCTCGACCCACTGGTCGCCCTTCTTGCGTCGCGACCCGGTAGCGACGGAAAAATGGCAAACGGCCTGGCCGGAATTCGTATATTTAAGCTCAGCGTCGCGCGTGAGCCTGCCTACGATGACGGCGACGGCGAGATCGCTCATGCTGGCCCTCCCTCCCTCAGTCCTCTGCCTTTACGAAAAGGTATTTGAGGAGATTGGGGTTGAGCTTGAACATCTTCTCCGCGGGGGTGACGCCCTGCGGGTCGAGGCTCATGGTGAAGAGGATATAGTGGCCCCTCTCCTTCTTCTTGATGACATAGGCGAGCGGTCTGTCGCCCATATCCGTTTCCTTGACGTCCGCGGCGCCCTGCTTGGCCAGCTCCGCGGCGACCGCCTCCTTCCCTTGTCGGAAGAGTTCCTCTTCCGGGGGAAAGACGGCGACGAGCTCATACTGTCTCATGGTTCCTCCCAATGGTCTGTATCCATCCTACGGATGGAT
>CAYNFM010000015.1:47397-52315 GCA_964396415.1 uncultured Treponemataceae bacterium
CCATCCTACGGATGGATGTCCGCCCCGAGGGCGGATGGGCTTGCTTTTATACCATGAAGAGATATGCTTCATCAAGACTTTGCGCGAAACGGCGCATAGTGCGATTATTGGAGCTGCCATGTCCCAGATGATCCATTACCAGGACGACCTCTTCTCGCTCAGCGTACTGGTCAAGTCCCTCGACCTCATCCTTTCGACCGAGACCGATCCCGACTATTTCGCCGAGCGCGTGGACGGCGACATCGCCTTCCTGAGCCGCAGCCTCCGGGCCTTCGGCTCCCTGCTCGAGCAGAATGCCCTGCTGGTGGAAAGAGCCGATTATTTGAAGCTTTTGGAACGAACGGTCAAATCCTTCATCGGCGTGTTGGATCGCCTCGCGGGCTCGGGCTACCCCCGAGCCCAGGCCTACGCGGGCGACGGCCGACGCATAGGCGACGCCGCGGCCGAGCAACGCGCGCTACTCGGGAACCTGGGCGAGCTCCTGCGATCCTCGCTGTCGGGCGATACCGAGACCGACCTCGTATCGCAGGACGAGATGTCCGAGCTGCTCAAGGAATAGGCCGATTCCTCGAATGCCGCTCATGGCGCGGCGATCTGGTCTCCGACATCGCGATCCCGCTCGCCGCGCCGGATGAGCGCCGCGGCGTATTCGACCCTCCTGCCTATAAATTTAGGAAAGTTCTTGAATCCGAACCGCCACGGACGAATTTTAACGAGCCGGTAACGCAAATCTCTATCGATTGCAGTATCGATTCGCCATGCATCCATCGGATGGAGGGAACATGTTCTCAATCGAGAATCGAAAGAGATATATACTCGGCATAGACCGGATATACGAACAGAACATCGATCCGGCGGAAAGACTCCGTTTTCTTGAGTTCGCGATCTCACTCGGAAAGGGCCAGGAAATCGTGAGTCAGATAATATATGACCTTCATGACTATGCCGAGGAAACCTTCAATCCCGACGAAGATCGTATCGACCCTTTCCTGTTCGACGAGTATGGACGTGAAAACAGGGATTGTCTTGAATTCCGAAAAGAGATCGATCTATATTACTTTAATTTACGGATGGGCGTCGAAATAGACGCTCTCGATTTTGCCGGCCATCTGAGCGAGCGGATCAGGAAATATGAATGTCGAGATCGATAATGTAATGCCATGCCTTATTAATGGGCGATCTTCGCCGAGACGTACTCCGAAACATAGGCCAACCCGTCGAGGGTGAGATCCGGATCGATCGCGTCGAAGACTGCGGTGAGCCCGGCCATGGTCTTGCTCAGGCCCCCGGTAGCAATGACCTTGAGCTCGCCGCCCACCTCGGCCTTCATCTTGCCGATCATGTATTCCACCAGGCCGATATAGCCGTGTACGACTCCCGCCTGGATGGCGAGGATCGTGTTGGTCCCGATGACCGAGGACGGGGCGTCCAGCTGCACGAAGGGCAGCTGGGCAGTGTCTCGCGAGAGGGCGTTTACGGCGGTGCCGAGGCCGGGCGCGATGGCTACGCCGAGGATGTCGGACTCGTGCCCGACGCAGGTGAAGGTCAGGGCGGTCCCGAAATCGACGACGATGGACGCCCCGCCCGTCTTGCGCCAGGCCGCGAGGGCGTCGGCCACGAGGTCGGAGCCGATCTCGTGGGGGCTCGGTATCGAGAGGGGAAGCCTGTCGTATACCCCGGGGCCGAGCACGATGGGCGAACGGCCGAAAAGCCGCTCGCACATGACGCACATGGCCTCGGTCAGGGAGGGCACGACCGAGCTCAAGACTACCTCGCTTACGTACGATGGGGCGATTCCCCTATCGAGGAGGATGGACTTGAAGATGGTGGAGTACTCGTCCTCGGTCTTCTTGGGCACGGTGTGGATGCGGAGGGTATGGGCGAGCGAAGGTCCCGCCGTGCTCCGACGCGAGCCGTCGTAGATTCCCCCGCAGATATTCGTATTACCGACATCGATCACCAGCAGCATGCCACGATAATGTAGTAGCCGCCGGCGGGCGTCAAGGACGAGGGGACTCTCCGCGGCCCCGAGAGCTTGAAGCTCGGGGCGACGGGCGGGCATAATGGCCGCGGGGGTACCATGTCCGAGATAATTGAACCCAGGGTATTGAAGGGCTTCCGCGATTACCTGCCCCAGGACGAGACCGCGCGACGCTCCCTGATGGAGGCGCTCGAAAGAGTGTTCCGCTCCTCCGGCTTCGTGCCCATCGATACTCCGGCCCTCGAATACGCGGAAGTCCTCCTCGGCAAGGGAGGGGGCGAGACGGACAAGCAGGTCTACCGCTTCCAGGACAAGGGCGGCAGGGACGTGGCCCTCCGCTTCGACCTCACCGTTCCCTTCGCGCGCTTCATGGCCGAGCACGTCGACGAGCTCTACCTGCCCTTCCGGCGCTATCACATGGCCAAGGTATGGCGGGGCGAGAACACGCAACGCGGGCGCTATCGCGAGTTCATGCAGTGCGATTTCGACATCGTGGGGACCGATTCGGCCTCGGCGGACACGGATATCCTCCTCCTCATAGCCGACGCGATGGCCGCCCTCGACGTGGGAGGCTTCACCGTCCGCGTAAGCCATCGGGGCGTCTTCAATCGATTCCTCGAGGGCGCGGGCCTCGGGGAAAAAGCCGTAGCCGTCCTCCGCCTCGTCGACAAGCTCGAGAAGATCGGCGGCGAGGAAGCGAAGAGCCTCCTCGCGGCCGAAGTCGGCGAGGAGGCGGCGCGCGCGATCCTGAGCTTCGTCGCCAAGGAGGGGGACTTCGAGGCCACGCTGGCCAAGATCGAGGGCCTCGCCGGAGGGCCCGCGGCCGATACCCTGCGGCTCCGCGAGATCTGGCGCAACGCCGGCGAAGCCGGCTTCGGCGGCAATCTCGTGCTCGACCCTTCTATAACGCGGGGCCTCGACTACTATACCGGCGTAGTCTTCGAGACCAGCCTCGACTCGATGCCCGAAATAGGCTCCGTCTGCTCGGGAGGCCGCTACGACGAGCTCGCGAGCCTCTATACCGCCAAGCGGCTGCCCGGAGTCGGCTCTTCCATAGGGCTCGATCGCCTCCTCGCCGCCCTGGAGACGCTCGGCAAGATGAAGGGCCGAGCCGGCTATACCCAGGTCCTCGTCCTCGCCATGGAAGACGGCCTCTCCCCATCCTATCATAGGATAGCTCGGGCGCTGCGGGCCGCGGGCATCGCCGCGGAGGTCTATCCCGAAAAGCGCAAGCTCGCCCAGCAGTTCTCCTATGCGGAGCGAAAAGGCATTCCCCTCGCCGTCATCCTGGGCGGCGAGGAAGCGGCCGGCGGGATGGCCAAGGTCAGGGACCTCGCTACGCGGGAGAGCGCTACGCTCCCTTTCGCGCAGGGCGACCCTACGGCTGTCGTGAGCGCCATCGCCGGAATGATCGGGCGACGGGAAAACGCGGAATTTTCCGGCGAGCGGCGAAAGAAATGACCGGGAAGCGACCGCGCTCGCGGCGCGCCTCGGCGCGCGGGGCCGCCCTCGCTTATCGCATGCTGCCGGCCTTCGTGACGGCCCTCGCCGCCCTCGCGACCTCGGCCTGCGGGAACAAGCTGCCCGCGATCGAGGCGGTCGAATGGCGCCTCGAGTCCCGTCCCGCGCCGGTCGGTCCGCCTTACGAGAGCCTGTCGGTCTTCGCCTCCGTCAAGGACGACGACGGCATCGACGACATCCTCGAGATTTGGGTGCTCAAGGACGATTCGGCCTATGCATGGAAATTCACCGATACCGATTGGATCAAGGCGACCGACGGCGGCGACGACTGGATAGGCGCATCCGCGATCGCGACGCCCGAGCTGGCCTCGATGCCTCGCGGGACCTACAGGTTCGTCGCCATCGACGCGGCGGGGCAGCGGGCGGAGAAGGACTTCGAGGTGACGGGCGGCTTCCCCGACAGGAGGGCCCCATCCCTTTCATGCGCCGGCGGCATGCTGACCATCGATTCCACGTGGCCCGAGACCCTCGCCCTCGCCTTCGACGCCGCGGGAACCCTGCTCGCTTCGCCCGGGGCGCCGGAGGGCCCTTCCTCCCTGGCCGGGGCTTTCGGGAGCGATCTCGCCGCGCGGACGGTCCAGGTCGGGGCCTACGGCTACGACCCCGCTCTCAAGATGGGCGCCTTCTCCGATAGGGTAAAAGCGCGATGAGCGAAATAGGCGATCGCGGGATTCGCAGCTACGTGCTTCGCTCGGGCCGCATGACCGACTCGCAGAAGCGGGCGCTCGAATCGCATTGGAGGCGCTACGGCCTGGAATTCGACGCCGCGGCGAAGCTGGACCTCTCCGCCGCCTTCGGGAACTCGAACCCCGTCGTCGCCGAGATAGGCTTCGGCATGGGGCAGGCAACCTGGCGCATCGCCCAGGAAAACCCCGGCATCAATTACCTCGGAATCGAGGTCCATGCTCCCGGCGTTGGCAGGCTCATCCACGACCTGGAGTCGCGCGGCATCGAAAACCTGCGGATCTTCCGCCACGACGCGGTCGAGGTCTTCGAGAGCATGATCCCGCCGTCCTCCTTCGCCGGCCTCCATATCTTCTATCCCGATCCCTGGCCTAAGAAGCGGCACCACAAGCGGCGACTCATACGCGACGGCCTCTCCGAGCTGTTGGCCTCGCGCCTCGCGCCCGGGGGCTACCTCTATTTCGTCACGGACATCGAGGGCTACGCGCAATGGTCGCTCGAGGTGCTGTCGCGCACCGCGGGCCTCCGCAACCGCTTCGAGTCCTTCGCGCCCCGCCAGGAATGGAGGCCCCAGACTAAATTCGAGGCCCACGCGGAGCGCGACGGCAGGGCTGCCTGGGAGCTCGTCTTCGAGCGGTGCTGACCCCGTCTACCGCGCCTTCTTCTTGGACACGACGTCGAAGGCGACGGCCATGAGGAGGACGAGCCCCTTGATGACCTGCTGGATGTCGC
>CAYNFM010000016.1:0-6730 GCA_964396415.1 uncultured Treponemataceae bacterium
GGCACATCCGTTGCAAGGAGTTCACATGTCCGGCCACAGTAAATGGGCGACAATAAAGCACAAGAAAGGAGCATTGGACGCCAAGCGCGGCCAGATGTTCACGAAGATCATTAAAGAAATTTCCATCGCGGCCAGGATGGGCGGCGGCGATCCGGAGGGGAATCCTCGCCTTCGCACGGCCGTTCTCAAGGCCCGCGCGGCCAATATGCCCAAAGACAATATAGATCGCGCCATCAAGAAGGGAACCGGCGAGCTCGAGGGCGTCAATTACGAGGAGCTCATTTACGAGGCTTATGCTCCCGGCGGCGGCGCCCTGCTCATAGAGGTACTTACCGACAATAAGAACCGCGCTGCTGCCGAGATCCGCAATATACTGACGCGGTCCGGCTCGAATCTCGGAGCGACGGGCTCGGTCGCCTATCTCTTCAAGCGCAAGGGCGTCCTTTCCTACGATGGCGAAAAATATACCGAAGACAGGATCATGGAGGCCGCTCTAGAGACGGGCGCAGACGATGTCCAGAACGAGGGCGGAGAGCTCGTAGTATATACCGCGCCCGATGCCTTCGAGACCGTGCTCAACGCAATGAACAAAGGTGGCTTCGAGACCGACGGCGCCGAAATATCGATGGTCCCCGAGGCCTATATCAGCCCCGACAAGGAAACGGCCTCCAAGGTCCAGAGGCTCATCGACAGGCTTGAGGAATGCGAGGACGTCCAGAACGTCTACCACAATGTCGAAATCCCCGAGGGCCTCGACGAGTAATCAGGGCTCCGAGGCGCATATGAGGGCCGGATCGCCGGCGAGCCGCTCAAGGCGGGTCGCCCGCGGGCCGGCCCTCCGCATTCTCGGCATCGATCCCGGACTCGCGTCGGTAGGCTACGGCGTTCTCGAGGCAAGGGGCTCCTCCTTGCGCTACCTCGGCCATGGTTGCATAGTCACCCGAAAGGAAGAGGAAATCGGTAAGCGCCTCCTCTCGATATTCGCCGCCGTATCGGATCTCATCGAGGACTGGGGGCCATGCGCGGCGGCGATGGAAAGCCTGTATTTCTGGAAGAACGTGAGCTCGGCCATTCCGGTTGCCGAGGCCAAGGGCGTCATACGCCTCGCGTTCGCGCGCGCTTCCCTTCCGCTCGCGGAATACAGCCCGACGGCTATCAAGCAGGCCGTTTCGGGTTCGGCCCGATCCGAAAAGGCACAGGTTCAGGAAATGGTCAGGCTGCTCCTTCGCCTCGACGAGCCGCCGCGTCCCGACCATGCCGCCGATGCCCTGGCGGCAGCCATCTGCCGAGCTAACCACGAAGGACCATTCTTCGGCGGCCTGGAAAGCCAGAAATGAAAACGGATCTCGATGCTTATGCTCGGTTGCATGTCGGGAATGCCGAGAGCGGCGTTGCCATTATTGCGGATCTGGCGTGGAATTCGATGTCCACGCCGTAGACGGCGATAGGCTTCGCCGCGGCGGTCGCGCCGAGATCGTAAAGATAGGGATTCGTATCCGCGACCGCCCAGACTTCCGCCTGCATGTCCCTCAATAGCGGGATCGAAGTATCCGCGAGCGGGCGGGCATAGACGCGGGCGCCTATCACATCGAAAAGCGCTCCGCCGAGGCCGAGATCGAGATCGAGATCGAGATCGAGTCCGAAAATCCGCTGCTACGGCATGAAGAGCGCATTCGAATAATCAGGCATTATGAAACAGTCGCCAAAGCTCAGGTCGTCGATCGAGCCAAATTTCGCGAAGAACGGATCCGGGCCCTTCAGCCCATATCGAACATACGTGATTTTCGGAAGATAAATGTCCCAGACGCTTTCCCCGGTTCCGCTATAGTTGGGCACCCAGTCGCCGGGATAGACTTTGATGGTAGGATTCGGGTCGGGATAGAGCATGAAATGGAAATTGAGATCGAAGCCGATTCCAACCTTACCGGATGAAAGATCGGGTTGGAAGCCGGGGCGCGTCCACGTTTCCGAGCCGTTGTCGGGGCCGGTCGACATGACATCGGAGTCTAGGATCACCCCACCCGAAAACGCGAAAACACTCTTCGGCTGGTCGTTGGTAGGAGTCTGAGCCGGTGTCGGTATCCGAACGGTGGCTTGAGCCGGAGCTTGCCCGGCGTCTGATGCCGCCGCTTGAGTCGCATCCTGAGAAAATGCGGCGGCGACGAGGCGCGCGCTCATCAGCAAGGCCATCGCGAGTCTCATATTCACTGCCTCCTCATGCCGGGAATACTTCGTATCCGCTTAGTATATAGCTTCATCCATTAAAAACCACGCCACGCCGCGGCAAGCAGAGGCCCTCGGAACTGGACGGAGGATCTTCCTCGTGCTAATCTCCGATACTATGAATTTCTTCAGTAGGCTCGGGAGAGTCGTAGTCTCGAAGAAGACCTGCCTATGCATCGGGCTCGATCCCCGTGTCGACCCTGGTCGAGCCGACGCGGGGGTCGCCGCCTTTGCGGACAACAGTCGCATCATCGAGGCGACTGCGCCCTATGCTGCCGCCTACAAGCCCAACCTGGCCTTCTACGAGGCTCTCGGACCCGCCGGACTGGAAGCTCTCGAGCGGACGATAGCCATTATTCCCGTGGATATCCCGATCATCCTCGATGCCAAGCGCTGCGATATCGACGCGACCGCCGAGGCTTATGCCTCGGCGCTATTCGGGCGGCTCCGAGGCGATGCCGTGACGCTGAGTCCCTATATGGGCCGCGACGCCCTCGATCCCTTCCTGAAATACCCGGACAAGGGCATCTTCATGCTCGCGCGAACGAGCAATAGGAGCGCCTCCCAGTTCCAGGACCTCGTGCTGGCGGGTTCGGCCGAGCCGCTATTCCTGAAAATCGCCCGTGAATGCGTCTCTTGGTCCGATTCGGTAGGTCTCGTGGTCGCAGGAAACGATATAGACGGGATGCGCGCCGTTCGTTCCGTCGCCCCCGACGCATGGTTCCTGTCTCCCGGCATCGGAGCCCAGGGAGGGAGCGCCGATGAGGCTTTCGCCGCGGGCTCGCGGTCGGACGGCATGGGTATTCTCATCGTGGCGGCGCGCTCGATAGCGGGGGCCGCCGACCCTGGATCCGCCGCGCGCGACCTGCGGGACGAGATAGAAAGAGCCCGCGACCGTGGAGGCGCCGTAGATCGCGGCGCTCGGGTTTCGGCAGCGCTTCCATCGTCAGATAGTCTGAAGGAAGCGTTTCTGACTTCCCTTATAAAGACAGGATGCTTTAAATTAGGCGATTTTACCCTGAAAAGTGGCGAAAAGAGTCCGTTCTATATAGACTTGCGCCGTCTCGTCTCCGATCCGGCCGCCCTCTCCCTTTCGGCCGACGCATACGCTCGGATAGCCCGAGGCATCGACTACGATCGAATCGCGGGTATACCTGTGGCCGGCCTGCCGCTTGCGACCGCGGCGAGCCTTCGCTTGTCCCGGCCCATGGTATGGCCGCGCATGCCCGCAAAGGCGCATGGCACAGGGAACAGCATCGAGGGCGATTTCAAGCCGGGAGAGCGCTTGCTACTCCTCGACGACCTCATTACGACGGGAGCCAGCAAGCTCGAGGCGGCGGATATCCTGAGGGCTCAGGGTCTCGTCGTCGAGGATCTCGTAGTCCTCGTCGAGCGCGGCCGCGAGGGCCGTCGCGATATGGATGCGGCAGGGATACGGCTCAAGGCCTTCGCCCATGTCCGTGAGATATTCGGGCTGTGCGAAAGGATGGGGCTCGTCGATTCGACTCGACGACGAGAGCTCGAAGACTTCGTCGAGAAGGAGTAGGGTTCGTCCGACTCTCCCGGCCCGAGCAGCCTATCGCAGCATGTCCGCTATGGTGCGTCGTACCGCGAAATCGCGCATGTGATCGTCCATCTCGCGCCAGATATCGGATGCCGCGCATCCATCCCTTCGGGTGCAGACCTTCTTCTTGCCACAGACGCATGGGGCGATCCTGATTCCTTCTCCCGATGCCTCAATGATGTCCAATAGCGTGATTTGATCGAGGGAACGCGCGAAGAAGAAGCCCCCGCCCGGGCCTCGGACAGAGCGAATGACGCCGGCCTTTCTCAGTCTGAAGAAAATCTGCTCGAGGAATTCGGCCGAAATGTCTTCCTGCTCGGAGATGGTCTTGATCGAGACGGGCTTGTCTTCGTTGCCCGACTGAACGTGCGCGAGGGCCAGGACTGCACGGAGCGCATAGCGGCCTTTTGTTGTAATTCGCATTTTTTTCTCCCTTTTATTAACTTCATTAAAATACTCCGCAAATATCAGGCCCGCAAGTGGTATTTATTTATTAACCCGAGCTCGAGAATCACGCCGCGCGGTCATTTTCCAGCAACGATGAACCTTCGAATTCCGAAAATCGGGCGGAATAGTCGACAAGCTGATATCCTCCCACTTCCCCGGAGCGATTTCGGCCGCAAGAGCCGGCGTGAATTTGAGCTTTCTCGAATTCGAGGAAAAGAACAACGTGCCCCCGGGCGCAAGGCGGTCGGCGCAGGCTTTGACGAGGGATGCCCAGTCCACGTTGACGTCGAAGTCCCCCTCGGCTCTTTTGGAATTCGAGAAAGTGGGCGGGTCGGCGATGATGACATCCCAGCTCTCGCTCGAGGCCGCGGCCTTCGTCAAGAAAGCCGAGACGTCCATCCTCGTGCGGCGATGGGCCGCCTCGGTTAACCCGTTCAGGACCCAATTCCTCGCTGCCCAAGCGAGATAGGTGTTCGAAAGATCAACGCTCGTCACGGAGAAGGCCCCTCCGGAAGCCGCATAGGCCGAAAAGCTTCCGGTGTACGCGAAGAGGTTGAGGACTCGCTTGCTGGCCGATAGGTCCCTGACCATGGATCTGGTCGGCCTATGATCGAGGAACAATCCGGTATCGAGATGGTCGGAGAGGTTGACGATGAAGGACAGACCGCCTTCCTTCACGACGCGCTCGACCTTATCGCTACCGAGCTTCTCGTACTGTTTAGGGCCTCTCTGTCTCCTGCGGGTCTTCGTGAATACCTCTCGCGGGGCGATGCCCAGGGCATCCGCGGCGGCCAGGGCCATGATCTCGAGCCATTCGGCCTCGAGCGACTGGTCTTTTTCGTAGGGCCTCTCGTAGAGCGCCATGAGGAGGGCGTCGCCGTAGCGATCCAGAGAGAGCGGGATTTCGGGTATGTCGCGATCGTAGAGGCGCAGCGCCTCAACGCCTTCGCAGCGCGCCCAGCGTCGCAATGCTTTCTCGTTCTTGACTAGGCGGTTTCGGAAGAATTCGGCTTGGCGGAGATCCTTTGCCGATGCCATGGTCTAGCGCGCTTCCTGTCCCTTTCTCGTTTGCATCTGGACGGAGAGCAGGGCGTAACCCGACGAGAGGTCCTCGCGCTGGACTATGACCTGATCGGGGACCTTGAGCTTGATGTTGGTGAAATTCCAGATAGAGGTGATGCCCGCTCGCACGAGGGTTTCGGCCGTCGCCTGGGCGAAGGGCGAAGGTACGGCCAGTATCGCGATTTCGGCTCCGATGGTCTTGATGCCTTGCTCCAGGCTCTCCATGGCCCGTACCGGGACGCCATGGACCTGAGACCCTACCTTTTGCGGATCGGTATCGAAGGCGGCTACGATGCGGAGACCGTGACGTTGGAACTCCTGATATCCCATGAGGGCCGAGCCGAGGTTCCCCGCGCCGACGACGATCGCCTCGTGGTTCTGATCCCAGCCTAGATAACGCTCGATGGCCTTGATGAGCTCCTCGACCGGGTAGCCTTTCTTGGGCTTGCCGACTATCCCGGTTATGGCCAGATCCTTCCGGACCTGTATGGGCTCGAGGTTGAGCTCTTGCGCAATAACGGTCCCTGAAATATAGAAATCGTTGCTCCGCTCCGCTTGTCGGATGATATGAAGGTAGGAAGGCAGGCGCCTAACGGAAGGCGCATACGATATCTTAACTTTGGGCATACGAACTCCATTCGAAAACTACTATATCTGAATCGATAAAAAAGTCAAGAATTATGTCAGTCCCACCAATACTCGGACACGAAATCGGGGACGAAGCTGGAGCCGGCATGCCGGATGCAACAGGCGTTTTTCGCTTCCCGGAAGCAAGGCGCAAGACGGCGGCAGAAAAGCTCGAGAGTCGTTCCTTTGGCGACGTCCTCATCGAAGAGGAGCACGCTCTCGTCCCTCCAGGACGAAAGCCAGACTTCATCCGAGACGGAGAGGATCGGCGCCTCGTCCTTTCGCTTGAACATGGAAAAGCGAACGAAGTAGAGGGGCAGATCGAGATATTCGGCGAGGAGAAGCCCCGGCATGATCGCTCCATGGGCAGCGGCGACCATAAGGGAGGGGGAGTACGAGGCGCGGATTTTTTTCGCGAGTCTCTCGAGCTTAGTGGGCTCGGCGCCGCGCCAGCTATACCTGTCGCGGCCGCCTGTATATACGAACCGGGTAATTTCCCCGGGCAGTCGCGCCTTGAAGGCGGCAACCCTTTCGCCGAAGCCGGGATCGAGGCGATAGGCCGACCTCGCGAGCTCGATCGAGGAAGCATAAAGGCGATTCGCCAGGTCCAGGTCCGCGATAGGATGGTCCATTTTATAGCGGCGCGACTCGGCGAGCTCATAATAAACGGTGGGGTGCAAGGGCAGGTCGTGCTCTACGCAAATCTTGTAGTTGAGCATGACGTTGACAAGCGCGGGCGCGAGGACGTAGAGACGAAGGGCCTTCGTGGCAGTAGCCACGCTCGCGACGGTAGTCGCGCTCGCGGCA
>CAYNFM010000016.1:6830-39071 GCA_964396415.1 uncultured Treponemataceae bacterium
GCGACGAGGGATGCCGTCTCGTCGATAATGGCCCCATACGGCGCTTCGAAGGCCATCTCCTCGGGAGCTTCGTCCCAATCCTCGTGCTGCAGATGCTGATCGATCACGGAATCAAGGATATACGCTGAAGCTGAAAACTGTAAGTGCTAGACTTCGTGGCGCTTCGCGATCTCAGGCAAATATCGCCAGTATCTGCGCGGCATGAGCCGACATTGCAGCTCGGGGTTTTTTCGCGAGGGATTTTCGGTTCCCTCGAAATAGCGCCTCCATAGCGAGACTTCCTCGTCGTCGTCTCCCATTTCGTCGGGGAGAAAAGCGAGGGCCTCCGCGCCTATGGCCGACTCGAAGTCGCCATCCCTCCGCGCGAAAGCCAAACGCCTTCGTACGTCGACCAAGGCGAAGTCCTCATGACCGAATCTCCGCGCGAAGTGAGGCAAAAGGGCGGCGACGATATTGGCGTCCGGCTCGAGAGCCGCAGCTAAAAGTCCGTCGTCCCGAGGCGAGAAGCGGGCCAGGCCGCAAAGCCTCTCGATCTCGCGACTCACGCGTCGCGAGGCGCCCGCGACGGCGCGGAGATCCGGATTGCCGTAATCTTCGAGCACATCCGATCCATGCAGTCCCGCATAGGCGCAAAGACGTAAAAGGGGGAGCTCGAGGGCCGCCTCGCTCATCCATATCCTGATGACGGTATCGAAAAGCTCGCTCGAGAAGGCGCGAAGTTCCGAACTCGGGGCTTCGGCGGCGCGGCATGGCCCCGTGAGCCTCGAGTCCAGGGCGTCCAGAGGGGGAACCCCAGAAAGGGGCCTGTCTCGAAACGAGACGACTCGTAAAGGCAGTCCTCTATGCGGCGAAGAATCCGGAAAGGGGAAGAGTTCCCCTTCGGCGGCTGGGACGTCGACGATAGATTCGGATGATCCCGCCTCGGTAAATGCCCTATGGGCGAGCACGATAAGTCCCTCGAGGGAGCCATCGTAGCGCCAAGTCCTGCCGTTCATCCGAAGCTGAACTCGAGCTGCGGAACGGCTGATGCCGGACTGGGCCCGCATGCGGCCATGCCCTTGGGCGCATCGGCGAGGAGGATCCTTAAGCGAAAGGGATCCAGCGCCGAGGGCGAGGGAGCGACGCCGACGGAGAATAGCGGGCGGCCCCCGGAGGCCAGGAACCACCGAGCCCGCTTCATGGCAATACCCATCCTGGGAAGATCCTCGGGCCGCAATCGCGACTCGCGTCGCGTCGAAATTATCCGTCCGGCGCCCGTTACGCCGATTCCCGGAACGCGAAGCAGCTCGTAGTATTCGGCCCTGTCCACATCCACGGGGAAGAACTCCGGATGCCTCAGGGCCCATGCAGTCTTGGGATCGATATCGGTCGGAAGGTTCGATTCGCCCTCGCCGAGAATCTCCTCAGGCTTATAACCGTAGAAGCGAAGGAGCCAGTCTGCCTGATACAAGCGATGCTCGCGCAAGAGGGGCGGGCTTCGGAGGACGGGGAGTCGCGGATCGGCTGAAACGGGAATAAAAGCCGAGTAGTACACGCGCCGCAGTCCTAATCGGCCATAGAGGGCGGCAGCTAGGCGGACGATCGTCTTGTCGTCGTCGGGGCTCGCTCCGACGACGAGCTGGGTACTCTGCCCGGCGGGCGCAAAGGGCGGAGGAGCGCCGCGACGGCCGCGAAAGCGATTCCGGTCTTCCTTGCTCGCGGCCTCGGCTTGGCCTATGAAACGCATCGCGCCAAGTATCTCGGCGCCGGACTTCTGCGGCGCGAGACGGGCTAGGGAGGAGGCCGTAGGCAGCTCGATATTGGCCGATAGTCTGTCGGCGTAGAGGCCGGCCTTTTCGATTAGCTTGTTCCCGCAACCCGGAATAGCCTTGAGATGAATATATCCGCCAAAGCGCTCGCGTTCGCGAAGGGTTTTCGCGACCTCGATGAGGCGATCCATGACGATATCGGGATCGGCAAAAATCCCGGAAGAGAGAAAAAGGCCTTCGATGTAATTACGCCGGTAGAAACCGATCGTGAGGCGTACGAGCTCCTCGACGCTGAAGCTGGCGCGGGCTTGGTCTATCGAAACGCGGTTAGCGCAATAGGCGCAGTCCTTGCGGCAGGCGTTGGAATACAGAACCTTGAGCAGCGACACGCAACGGCCGTCTCCCGTCCAGGAATGGCAGACTCCGGTCGGGCGCGCGGCGCCAAGACCGCCATATGCTCTTCGCGAGCTGCCGCTCGAGGCGCAGGAGGCGTCGTATCGAGCCGCGGCCGCCAAAAGCTCGAGTTTGTCTCCGAGTTCCATGAAACTACTATACACGCGTATGGGATATGTGCGCAAGAAGCGCAAAAAGATGCGCGGAACGGAAATGGCAGCGGCACCATGGCCCGTGCCCCCGCCTCGAAAACGTCCATCTCCATAGATGGGGATTTCGATTGTGGCTTGGTTTAAGCCAGCCTTCTACGCCTCGCCCGCTCGCGGCTTCCGAAATGAACGGGAAAACCGCGACCGCGGTGCGCAAGCCCGCGAAGTCGGTTTTCGACGTACCGATCCTTGATGTCCATTCCCCAATTAGGCTATCGGCCAAGCTCGATAAGCGAGTCGTGCAGGAGGGCCGCGAACTCGTCGACATCGGCCTCAGTCGTGTCGAAGCTCGTCATCCAGCGCTGGAGGCCGCCTTCCCAATCATAAAAAAAGGATTTGTCGCGGGCAGCCTCGGCGGCCCGCGTCGACATACGCGCGAAAAGGGCATTTGCCTCGACGGGAAAGGCGAGCTCGATGCCACCCATCATGCGTACCGCGGCCTCGAGGCGACGGGCCGCCGAGTTGGCCTTCTTCGCGTTGCGCTCCCATGCTCCCGTGCTCAGGTACGCCTCGTATTGAGCCGAGATGAAGCGCATCTTGGACGCCAGCTGAAGCCGCGTCTTTCGGAGGTAGGGCGCGCGTGCGGCAAGCGCGGGCTCGAGGACCACTACTGCCTCGCCGAAAGCGACTCCGTTCTTCATCCCGCCGAAGGAGAGAAGGTCGACTTCTTCGCAGATTTCACGGAAGGGTAGGCCGAGGGCGACCGCCGCGTTGGCGATGCGCGCGCCGTCGACATGCACCGCGAGGCCGGAATCGTGCGCCATTTTCACGAGCTCGGACATCTCCTCGGTGGAGTAGAGCGTGCCGAGTTCTGTCGGCTGGGTAATGGAGAGGCAGGAAGGCTGGGGTTGATGTATGAAACCGAGGCAAGTCAGGGCCTCGCGAAGGGCTTCGGGAAGGATCTTGCCGTTACGGCTCTCGAGCTGGCGGACCTTGCAGCCCAGCGCGGCCTCGGGCGCCCCGGTCTCGTCGGTCGCGATATGGGCGACATCGGAGCAGAGCACCGAGAGGCCGGGGCCGGCGACCAAGGAGAGCGCGAGCACATTGGACCCCGTACCGTTGAGGACGAAGAATGTCTCCGAAGAGGGACCGAACTCGCGTTTGAATTCGGCGAGAGCCTTTCGCGTCCACGGGTCGTCACCATAGCCCAAGGCATGGCCCGAATTAGCCGCGACCAAGGCCTCTATGACCTCGGCGCAGGCGCCGGAATTGTTGTCGCTCGCGAAGCTCTTCATGGGCATGATGAGACCGAGTTTAGCCTCGCGACCCGAATCGTCGCAAGAGGAGGAAGCCGGTTCTATGAACGGCGATCTAGCACATTTCCTCCTTTCGTACTAGAGTGAGTTCATCTCTTTCCTTATAGGAAGCTCATGGATATCCCATCTTTCGAGTCTTTCGGACTCGGGCCAGCGGCTCTTTCCGCCCTTTCTCGAAAGGGATTCGAGGAGCCCACGCCCATACAGACCCTTACCATACCTCGCCTTCTCAAAGAAGGTCCCGACCTTATCGCCCGAGCCAGAACGGGCACCGGGAAGACTGCGGCCTTCGGTATCCCCTTCGCCCAGCTTCTCGGGGAGGCGGCGGACCATGTACGCGCCCTCGTGCTCGTGCCCACTCGCGAGCTTGCCCTCCAGGTAACCGCTGAGCTCATCTCGCTCAGGAACGGCACCTTCCCCAGGATAGCGGCGGTCTACGGCGGAGCGTCGATGGGCGAGCAGCTCCGCCGTCTCGGAGCCGGAGTCGACGTGGTCGTCGGCACGCCGGGTCGCGTCCTCGACCACCTCGGCCGCGGGACCCTCGACGTGTCGCGCATCGATTTCCTGATTCTCGATGAGGCCGACGAGATGCTCGACATGGGATTTATCGAGGACATAGAAGCGATAATGGAAAAATGCGGCGAGAAGCGTCGCGTAGTCCTTTTTTCGGCGACCATGCCCGCGGGAATCGTCCATGTGGCCAAGCGCCGCCTTGGCGCCTATGAGACCGTCGAGGATTCCTCGGAGGCGGTCGCGACCGAGCTTGCCGAGCAAGTTTGGCTCGAAGTACGCGAGGGCGACCGCCTCGAAGCCTTATGTCGCGTCATGGATGTCGAGGAAGACTTCTTCGGCATCGTGTTTACGAGTACCAGGGTCGAGGCCGAGAGAGTCGCCAAGGCCCTCGAGGAACGCGGCTACGATGCCGAGGCCCTCCATGGCGAGATACCTCAGGACAGGCGGGAGAGGATATTGGCAAAATTCCGCGAGCGGCGCATACGCGTGCTCGTCGCCACCGATGTCGCTGCGCGCGGCATAGACATCGACAGGCTCTCGCACGTCGTCAACTGGTCACTTCCCCACGATCCGGAGGCCTATGTCCACAGGGTAGGGCGGACGGGCCGGGCCGGAAACGCCGGGACGGCGATTACCCTGGTCACGCCCGACGAATATCGCAAGCTTTTCCGCTTCAGGCGGGCGGCGGGCGTCGGCTTCAAGAAAGCCAAAGTACCAGAGGTAGACGAAGTCCTCGCGGCCAAACGGGATCGGCTCCGCGGCAAGATCCTCGCCCGGACGGAATCATTCGCCGTGGAGGACGACAAGGACGCGGCCGTCGTCCGCGCGGGAAAACTGTGGCGCGATCTCGCGGACGAGATTCTAGCCGAAGCTCCGCCGAGCGACGCTCTCGCGGCGGCGCTGTTCGAGGCCTTCGGGAGCGAGATCGACCCCGCCCGTTACAGACGCATCGAGGAATGCTCGGTCGACGCGGCCGCGACGGCTCGGCTCTTCGTGGGCGTGGGCAAGCGAGATCGGGCGACGCCCAGGGGCCTGGCCTCTCTCGTAAAGCGTATTTCGGGCCTACCCGATAGGCTTATCGGCGGCATCGAGATCTACGAGAATTTCTCTTTTCTCACCGTCCCCTTCGAGGCGGCCGAGAAGGTAATCACCGAGGCAAGGCGCTCGGGAGGCCTGCCTCCCGTACGCTTGGCGACGCCGAAAGGAGGGGACAGCGGTTCGCGCTTTCCTCCTCGGCCTTCTCGTCCCAAGCTTCCCTACGGCAAGAAAACCTACGACAAATCCTCGCGTCCAATCGCCCGGGGCAGCTCGGCCGCCTCGACGGTCAGGAAGCGGAAGAAGCCCGAGTGACAAGGAAGGATCGTGCCTTCAGCCATTGTCGAATGCGTTCCGAATTTTTCGGAGGGCAGGAATAAAGGCATAATCGACGCGCTCGCGCTAGCGATTTCGGCCAATGCGGGCGTGCGCCTCCTGGATATCGACCAGGGACCCGACGCGAATCGGACCGTATATAGTTTTATAGGTTCGCCCGATGCCGTCGCTCGCGCGGCGCTCGACGCGGCCAGGGCCGCCTATGTGCTCATAGATATGTCGAAGCATTCAGGAGTCCATCCGCGGATAGGAGCTCTCGATGTCTGCCCATTCGTGCCCGTATCCGGCACGGACTTAGGGTCGTGCGTCGAGTTGTCGAAGCGGGTCGGCGAGGGGCTCGCGAGCTAGCTCGGCGTTCCCGTCTACCTCTACGAGGCGGCCGCCTCGCGGCCCGAACGCAGGAGCCTGGCCGCGATCCGCTCCGGGGAATACGAGGGACTCTCCGCGAAGCTAGCTCGGCCGGAGTGGGCGCCGGACTTCGGCCCCGCGGCTTTCGTGCCGAGATGGGGCGCGACGGCGGTCGGAGCCCGCGGATTCCTGATCGCTTATAACATCAACCTCGATACCGAAGACGAGCGGCTTGCCAAGGAGATCGCCTTCAAGATACGCGAGTCGGGGAGAGCGTCAGAAAGGCCGGGCCGCCTCAAGGAAGTGAGGGCCATCGGATGGTATATCGACTCGTATCGCTGCGCCCAGGTTTCGATCAATCTTCTCGATTTTAAGACGACGCCCCTCCACATCGTATTCGAGACGGTGAAGGAGGAGGCGAAAAAGCTGGGCCTCCTCGTCACGGGCGGCGAGATCGTGGGTCTCGTCCCCCGCGACGCCATCCTCGAGGCGGGCAGGCATTTCTCGCGAAAGACGGAGGCGAGCGAGGTCGATCTCGTCGAGACGGCCATCCGCTCGCTGGGCCTCGATTCCGTTCGACCTTTCGACCCTGCCAAGAAAATCGTCGAGTATGCCGGAATGGGTATACTGTCATCAAGCCGTAGATGAGGATTTCTCGGAATAAACGCCCAAGAACAGAGCCTCGGCATGAACCCGGCGACCAGGCAAGTGCCGGTTCATCTGGACCCGGCACTTGCCTGGTCGCTTCCGGAGGCTCCAATTGCTGAGGAGGAATTCTTCAGTGGTCGCGGAGGAATTTACCACTGATCCAGCCGGCCGCGACCACTGAAGGAATCTCTCTCGACCACTGATAAATTCCTCCGCGACCAGTGGTAAATTCCTCCGTTTTCAACTGATCAATTTATGGGGCTTCCGACGGCCATCGCTGCCTTGCCGATTCGCGGCGATGCGTTCTATACTCCCTCGACATGTTCAATAGCATAACCGGCAGGCTCAGCGAGAAGCGGGCCGATGCGATCTGCATCGATACGGGCGGGGTCGAGTGGGAACTCTCGGTGCCGGCGCGCTCGGTCGACGACTTCGGTCGCATTGGAGACGAGGCTCGGGCCTTCGCCTGGCTGCACCATTACGACGACGGGATGCGGCTCTACGGATTCCCGACCGAGTCGGATCGCCAGGTCTTCCGCGAGCTCATGAAGGTCGAGGGCATCGGCCCGAAACAGGCGATGCGCATCCTCTCCGGCATAAAGCCCGAGGCCTTGGGGGCCGCCCTGGACGCCGGTGACCTCGTCGCGCTTCAAGCGATTCCCGGCGTGGGGCCCAAGCTGGCCCAAAAGATGATGCTCGCCTTGAAGGGCAAGCTCGTGAGCGGGCCAATGGAGAGCGCGAAGGGAGCCCGCGGCTTGAGCGGAGAGTGGGCCGACGTGGTCAGGGCCCTGGCCGACATGGGCTTCGATCGCAAGGCCGCCGAGAAAGCAGTCCTTGCGGCGGCGACCGCGATGGTGGCGGAGCGGGGGTCGGGTCAAGCGGCGAAGGCCGCTTCAGGCGAGCGCGAGCGCGAAGTCTTTCGCGCCGCCCTCCTCGACCTGTCGGCGGGGTCCTAAGGATGGCTCGACCGATGGATCCCGCCTTCGCGCCCGAGGAGGACGAGCGCGAGCTCAGCCTGAGGCCCAAGCTCCTGTCCGAATTCCAGGGCCAGGCCGCCCTAAAAAAGAACCTCGAGATTTTCATCCGAGCGGCGCGCGAGCGCGGGGAGGCCTTGGATCATCTCTTTCTGATGGGGCCCCCGGGCCTCGGCAAGACCACATTGGCCCTCGTGGTCGCCAACGAGCTCGGAGCCGACTTCAAGCCGACGAGCGCGCCGGCCCTCGACAAGCCAAAGGACCTCGCGGGCATCCTTACGACTCTACGCGAACGCTCGGTCTTCTTCATCGACGAGATACATCGGCTCAAGCCGGCGATAGAGGAGATGCTCTACATCGCGATGGAGGATTTCGAGCTCGACTGGGTGATAGGGCAGGGGCCCGCCGCCCGAACGGTGCGCATACCCGTGCCGCCCTTCACCCTCGTAGGCGCGACGACCAAGGCGGGCACGGTATCGGCGCCCCTCGCGAGTCGCTTCGGCATATCGCTGCGCTTCGGCTATTACGAAGCCGACGAGCTCGAGTCCATCGTCCATCGCTCGTCGGCCATACTCGGAGTTGAGGTGGACGAAGACGCCGCGGCCCTCCTCGCCGCATCCAGCAGGGGAACGCCGCGCATAGCGAACAGGCTCCTGCGCCGCATGCGGGACTTCGCCCAAATCGAAGGAGAGGGCCGAATAACACTCTCTATCGTGCGTGGAGGCCTTGAACGCCTCGAGATAGACAGTCTCGGGCTCGAGCGCCTCGACCGCGAGATCCTAAAGGCGATCATCAAGAAATACGCGGGAGGGCCCGTCGGAGCCGAAACCTTGGCGATAACGGTAGGCGAGGGCGTCGACAGCCTCGAGGATTTCTACGAGCCTTACCTCATACAAGCCGGCCTCGTCGCCCGAACGTCGCGAGGCCGCGTCGTCACCGCCGCGGCCTACCGCCATCTCGACATGGAGCCACCGAGTGAGGACGGACGACTTCTCTTTTGAGCTGCCGGAAGAGCTGATAGCCCAGTACCCCCCCGAGCGTCGGGGCGAGTCGCGCCTCATGGTCCTGGACAGGGCGGGGGGGGGACGCTCGCATACGACGGTCGCGCGCCTCGTGGATTGCCTCGAGCCGGGGACCCTGATGGTGTTCAACGATTCTCGAGTCCGCAAGTCGCGAATCTACGGCCAGGCTCGAGACACGGGGAAAAGGACCGAATTCCTCCTTCTGCGCAGGAGGGAGGCGGGCGCCTGGGAAGCCGTCGCGTCGCGGCTCAAGAGGCAGCGCCCTGGAAGGCGCTATTCCTTTCCAGAGGGGATGACGGCCGAGATCCTCGGGCCCGTGGCGGCCTCGACCGGGAACCGGTCCGATACCGTGCTCATCGCCTTCGACCCGCCTCTTACCGAGGATTACCTCGAGCGCGCGGGCCACATGCCTCTACCGCCCTACATCAGGCGCGAAGATGGGCCGGACGACGCGGAACGCTATCAAACTATCTACTCGCGCGAGCTGGGATCGGCCGCCTGTCCCACGGCCGGCCTCCATTTCACCGAGGGCATCCTGGCATCCCTCGACGAGAAGGGGATAGGACGGGCCGTCGTCACCCTCCACGTGGGACTGGGTACCTTCCTTCCCGTTCGGACGAAGAGCGTGGAGGACCACGCGATGCACGAAGAGGAATACTCGGTCCCGGAGCCTACCGCGCGCGCCGTCATGACCGCAAAGGCCGAAGGAAGGCCCGTGCTCGCGGTGGGCACGACGAGCCTACGAACGCTGGAGTCCGCATGGCTTCCCGGGGAAGGGCTGAAGCCCGGCAGAGGAAGTACGAGGATATTCATCTTTCCGGGTTATAGCTTCAAGGCGGTCGACATGCTGTTCACTAATTTCCATACCCCGAAATCTACGCTTCTCATGCTAGTGTCGGCCTTTGCCGGGCGCGACGCCATCTTGGATGCCTACGCAGAGGCCGTCCGGGAACGATACCGCTTCTTCAGCTACGGCGATGCGATGCTGATTCGGTAAAACCAGCGGATAAGGGCAAGCACGCAGAGAGGAGATCGCGGAATTCGCTCCAGGATCTTCATGGTCCCCCGCGGCTCCGTGCTTGTCTCCCTAATACGTGCTCGCATCCATCTTCGTGAAGTCGGCGCGCACCCTGCGTAGCCGCGCGAGCTGGGTAGCGATTATCTCGGCGTAGTCGAGATCGCCTTGGACGATGCGATAGGCCTCGTCGGTCCAATTCTCCGCATCGTCGAGGAGGACCCATCGCATCTCCATTGCCTTCGTGGCGAGGTCCTTGGCCTCGTCCCAGTAGCTCAGGGCCGCCTCATAGGCCGCCTCCGCCGTCTTTAGGCTCTCGAGGTTCTGTTCCTTCCATGGAGCGTTGTAGAAATACGCCACGCGCTTGTCGAATTTCGAGCCTAGCGCCATATGCTGTTCGATGAGCTTGAGATCGAGGTGCATTTGAAAGAGATCGCGGTAACGTTCCCAGTGCTGCTTGTCCTCGATCTTCGCGAGGGCATAGAGGGGATTGCAGAAATCGGCCTGTTTCGCCTTTTCCAGCCAATATATATTCTCAATGGCGTCGTCGGGATATTCGATATAATGTATATGGTAGAGGCGGTAATACTGTTCCTTATAATAGACCGGATATGCGGCCGCCCCGATGATCGCGCATACGAGGAATATGGAGCCAAGGAAGAGGCGTTTACTCATCTTACTTGAGTATCGGCAGCCACGAGGCAGAATACAGGGACTGGAACGGCGAAACCTCGGCCTTTCCCCGTTGTTTACTCCACGTCGTTCGCGAAGGAGAGTCCGAAAGCCATGCCGATGATATCCAGCATTTCGGCGCTCACCTCCTCGACCGAGCGAGACGCATCGATCCTCTCGATCCTCATCCCCGAGCCTTCGAACGATGCAAGGGCCTTTCGATACGCGATTTCGACCTTTTCCTGGAAAGGCAGGTCCTCGAATATCTCGAGACGCTCGCGTTCGCCCAGCCTGCTTAGGGATTGGGCCGGAGCCAAGTCGAGGAAGAAAAGGAGTTCGGGTAGAGGGAAGCCGGCGTTGAGCTCGGCAGGCAACTCGGGACCGCAGGCAACGCCCTGGTAGGCGAGGCTCGAAAGGACATAGCGGTCGCAGACGACGATCTCGCCTCTCGCGAGGCGGTCGAGGATGCCTCCCGCGCCCTTCAAGTGCTCGTTGCGGTCGGCGGCGAACAGACGGGCCAGGGTGCCAGGATCGCGGCGTAGCTCGCCCGAGAGGATTCGGCGTATCAGGAGGCCTTCGGGCTCGGCGGTAGGCTCGCTTGTCGTCCAATGCGTCACGCCGGCCTTTGCCAAAGCCTCGCCGATGAGCCTGAGCTGGGTAGTCGTGCCGGCGCCATCGCCGCTTTCGAGGACGACGAAGCGCCGAAGGGGCTTGTGAGTCGGTGCAGCCATAAGCCAGAGCCTAGCCTCAGTCGCAAGGATAGCGCAAGCGACCCGTAGGTCGTTAACGACCCCGGGGTCGTTACTGACGAGGAGACGGAGAGCGTGGTATCGTGATATTTACGAGCATGGTTCTCATGAAACGCGCTTCGACCGCGATAGTGGCTCTTATCCTCGCGGCTCTGGCTATATTCATCCTCATCCCCAAGCTTAGCGATGCAGCCGACCGGCTCATTGGCGCGAGTATAAGCTCGATGCAGGCCCGGGTTGAAAGCGTTCTCGGGCTATCCTTCTCATTTCATTCCCTATCCCCTTCGATCCTGCGATATGCCTCTTTTTCCCAGCTCGAAATATCGGCGCCGGGGGGAAGGAAGATTCTCTCGGCCCGCAAGGTCCGCGTGCTCTACGATGTATTAGCCATCCTCCGAGGGAAAGGCTCGGAGGCCTTTTGGGGACTCGACCTGCAGGACGTGACGATAAACCTGAGTCTACCCGAGGATAAGGCCATGATGGATAGCGTCGTAACCTTATTCGGTGGAGGCCAGGGGGCCAGCGCGGTCTTTCCCAAGCTATCCATTTCAGGGAAGAACGTCTCCGCGAACCTGGCTGTCGAGGGAAGCGGGACCGCGTCTTTCGAAGCGCGTACCCTCAGCTTCTCGACGGCCAATGGAGAACCGACTATTTCCTTGGACGGCAATTTCGAGGTCGAGAGCCCGATAATCGGCCCCGGCTCGATCTCCGGCCCGCTCGACGTATCGGGCTCGCTCGCGCGGGATTTCAAGAGCGCGAGGTTCGCATTGTCGCTGGCCGCCGATGGCCGCGATTTCTCCCTTTCTACCCAACGATTCGAGCTCGTGTACGGCAATGAAGTGCTCGCGTTGACCAAAGTCAAGGATAGGGCTCCGCTCGATGCATCCATTCGCATGGATTTCAACGGCGGCGAGTCCTCCATCGCGTTGATGCTCGACGGTTTCATTCCTTCCAAAAGCCTGCGGCTTTCAGGCCGCTACGCGTCGCTCGAGCCTTGGTTGGAGCTCCCTTATAAAGGCAGTCTAGTTTTGAAGGCACCGGGCTTCGATCCTGCTAGAATCGCCTACGAGGCGAAGCTTTCAGGCTACCTCCCTTCGAGCTTCCTTCCCGGGGACAGGCCGAACGCCCGAGCCGAAATCGATGCCCATGGCGACATGGAGTCGATGAAGATCGAGAGGGCCCATGTCGTTATCGGTCGCGACAGCTTCGACTACGCGGGTTCCTTTCGCTTCGCCGACCTTTCGCCCGACGGAAACTTGACGATAAGCCTTTCCCTCGCCGATGGCAGTCTCGACGCTTCATCCTCCGTGAGGCTACTGGGTCACGAGGGCGAGTACGCGGCCTTTGCCGATCAAGCGATCATCGGCGGAGCGGTTTTTAGGGACATCGCCTTCGCCGCATCCAGGAAAGGCGAACAGACCGATTTCCGCCTCTCGTTCAAGCCACCCCGGGTCGAGGACTCCGCGACCGACACGACCGTCCGAAATTTCTCCGGCGAGGCCGGGGCCGAGGCAGGCATGCCCCTCGTGAGCTGCGAGGGTTCCATAGTATTGGGTTCGAACCCGAATATCGAGCTTTCCGTCGATCTCGAAGCCCTCGACCTCGACCCTCTCAAATCGATAATCGCCGCATTATCCGATTCGCCCGATACGGCGTCCATATTGTCGAGCCTCAAGCTGGGGGGCAGCCTGTTCGTGTCGAGCGATTTCAATCGTTTCTCCTGGTCAGCGCCCGATTTGACGGTCGTTTCCAATTTCGCGCCGGGCGCCTACTGTCTCCTCTCCCTCTCGGGGACGCCTACTTCCATCGCTGTGAAGCGTGCTCGCGTGTCGGCCTCGGGTTATTCCGTGGAGGGTTCGGGGAAGATCGATCTATCCGAGGTCGGCCGGCTCGGGTTCGAGGCGAGCATCTCTCTTAAGAACATTCCTTATGCTCTTAGGGGGAGTATCACGAATCAAGGCCTTTCCATAACCGGCGACTACGGTCTCGAGATTTCCGCTCGCCATGTCGACGAGGATTTTTTTATCTCGGCCAAGGCGGCGGGGCTCCCCCTGCCTCTCGGGAAAGGGCTATTCCTGGCGACCATAGACGCGGAAGGCCGCTTCGCTTCGCTCCAGAATTGGAGCCTTTCCATAGCGGATTCGACATTCGTCCCTACCGGAGAGGAAATGTCTGTCATCCCGGAAATCTCCCTGGCCGGAGATTTCCAGCCGACCGCCGCTCGCATCGGCCGATTGCGGGTCGCGGATAAAGTTTCCGCCCTCGTCGGAGACGCGATCCTGTCGTATTCCCTTTCCGCGCCGCTAAAGGCGCGGATCGTCGCCCATCTCTCCGCCGATGGCCAAGCGAAAGGCGCGTCTCCGCTCGAATCCTACGCGATCGACGCAAGCTATTCAGAGGGAAGGCTCGAGGGGGCAGTCGATCTCATCGCCTCGCCCCTCGCGCGGCTAGGGAAGCTAGCCGTGGACGGCTCGGTGGACGGCAGGATAGCGGTAAAAGGCGTGCTTTCGGATCCCTCGATCGATTTCGCGCTCAAGCTGAGAGACGGGCATTATATGGACCAGACCATCGCCCTCGATGCGGCGGGGAGCTATTCGGATGGAGCCCTCGCGCTTCGCGACGTGTCAGCCGCGTACCAAGGCCAGAATATATCCAAGGGTTTCGCCACCTTCGCCGTCGCCGACGCTTCGACGACGGTCTCCTTCGATTATGCGGGGACGCTGAGCGACGAAAGCCTGAAGTTTTCCCTTACGGCCAGAGGAACCTCGACCCATGCCGGCGGTACCCTAGGGGAGATGCTGGGAAGCTATAAGGCGGACGGAAGCATAATGGGCTTCGCCCTCGGCTCGGCCCTCGGCCCAGCCAACTCATCCAGCTGGCCCTTTTCCGCATCCGTCGACGAGCGGTCGCTCTCATTCGTCGGCGGCAATTCGGGCGAGGTGCGTTTCAAGTACGCGAACGGCGGCGTCTTTTCCGCGAGCCTCCGCGACCCTTTCCCCGTGCGAGCCGATGTCGCGGGTCTGTTCGACGGGAAGAATATCGATCTCTCCGTCCAGGGAATAGAATTCGACTTGGCATTATTGGAGCCCGTGATGCCAGCTACGCTCATCAAAATCGTCTCGGGCAAGGCCCGAGGGGGATTCCGCGCGGTCGGCCTAGCGAACGATCCCGAAATCTCGGGCGCGATAGAACTCGAAGGCGCTTCGCTCAAGGTCCTCGGTTGGCTTGCGGATGACGCGGGCCCCTTCAATGCTCCCATTATCGCTACCGGAAGGAAGGTAAGCGTTTCCGTCCCTTCCATACAGGTAGGGAAGGCCGCTATAGCCCTCGATTGCCAGGCCAGCTTCGATCATTGGATTCCCGTCGGCCTCACGGCCTGGCTTCGGACCCTCGGGGGATCGAAAGTACGCCTGGACTCGATTATCCTTGGGATTCACGCGCAAGGCGACGCCGCCGCGGACCTGAAGTTCGCGCTTCAAGGCGATGTACTCGCCCTCGACTGCGACGTGGACTTCGACAAGGGCGTCGTCGTCGTCAGTCCTGCCATCTTGTCCACTT
This sequence comes from uncultured Treponemataceae bacterium, assembly GCA_964396415.1. GTDB lineage: Bacteria > Spirochaetota > Spirochaetia > Treponematales > Rectinemataceae > UBA1306. The sequence goes on from CAYNFM010000016.1 coordinate 21,307, forward strand.
CCGCCGCGGAAACCACGAGACCCCAACTCTACCTGGCCGTGGCGACCAATGTGCGTTTCGGAAGGGGAGTGCAGGTCTATTTCCCGTCGAGCGCCTACCCCGTCGTAACGGGGTACTCGGATCCATCGAGTCTGCTCGCGATACGCTACGACCAGGCGAGCGAGGATTATACGCTCAAGGGCAGCGTCGTCCTGAGAGGCGGCGAGGTATTTTATATTCAACGAAATTTCTTCATTAAAAACGGGATGATCGCGTTCAACGAGGGGAGGGACCACTTCGATCCTCGAGTCAGCCTCCTCGCCGAACTTCGGGACAGGAACGACGAAGGTCCGATCACCATTACGCTTACCGCGGAAAATGCGCCTATTACCAGCTTTCAGCCGAGGCTCAGCTCCGACCCGCCGATGACCGAGTCTCAGATAGCGCTCCTCATGGGTCAAAACCTGATCGGAGCGTCCTCGAACGGCTCGCTCACCGGCGATACCGCGGACGCCATCAGGAAGGCTGTCATTTCTACCAGCGATCTCTTCATTCCGCAGCTCAACGTAACGAGGGTTTTCGAGGATAAGGTTCGCGAGATATCCGGACTGGACATGTTCTACTTCAGGACCCAGGTCCTGCAAAACTGGCTGATAGACCTTTCCTCTCCGACTCCTACGACCTCCGGCAACGCGCTCAGCCGTTACTTCGATCAGACCGAGCTTTATGCCGGTAAGTATCTGAATGACTTAACGTTTACTCACGCGTCCCTGAGCCTGATCGGCGACCCTCTTGCTGGCTCCAACACGTTGACATTAAACTCGAGCCTCGGTATGGATTTCGAGCTTGGAGTAGAGTTGGATTCTCCCTTCGGATTGATCCAATGGAACGTAGACCCGAAAACTTACGAAAACCAGTTGATCGTCGATCAGAGCCTCAGCCTAAGCTGGAAATTCGCCTTTTAATGATGAGGAGCACCATGAAGCGACTCGCGATCCTGACCACCCTTCTTCTTGCCGCGGCGGCCATCACGGCCCAGGCGGCCGACCAGGGGGCAGCTCCCGCCGCCTCGCCAACGTCCGATTCGCCGGCCGCCGCCTCGGCAAGCGCGCAGCCTTCGACGCCGACACAGCCGACCGCGCAGCCGCCCGCACCGGCCCAGGAGGCGCCCTCTCCCGAATCGACTCAACCAGCGGCGCCGCAAGCAGGCTCCGACTGGTTCTGGGGCAAGCCGATCTCCTCGGTACAATGGGAAGGGATCGTTCACGCGGACAAGCGCGAGCTCGATTCCGCGACCAAGGCCTATATCGGCAAGGACTTCACCGAGGAACTATGGATGGAGATGCAGTCGAAGCTCTACGAGCTCGACTGGTTCGAGAAGATAGACCCGACTGCGATCCCGGCGGATGCGTCCAAGTCGCATATAATCATAAAGTTCACGGTAACGGAGAAGCCCGCGATCGAATCGCTGCGGGTCATAGGCAACTCCGGAGTCAAGAGCAGCGATATTCTGGATGCCGTAACCGAGAAAGCCGGAGATATTTATAATCAATCCAAATCTAGGGTCGACGAGCTCGCGGTAAGGAGGCTCTACCTCGAAAAGGGCTATCCCGATGCGACTGTATCCTCGAACGCGGCGCAGGGTAAGGCCAAGAACGAGGTCATCCTCAGCTTTAGGGTCTCCGAAGGCTCGCAAGTCGCCGTAAAGGAGATCCGCTTCAGCGGTAATACAGCCGTATCCTCCCAGACCTTAAAAGGCAAGCTGAGTCTCAAGGAAAGCGGCTTTCTCCAGAACGGGGCCTTCCAGGAATCCAAGCTCGAGGATGACAAGAAGACGATAGTCGACTACTACAAGAGCAGGGGATACGTCGACGCGAACGTCGAGGACGTTGTGCGCAGCTACGTGAAGGATGCGAAGACCTCGAAGAACTGGCTCGTCCTCACGATAGTGATCAAAGAGGGAAGGCAATGGCTATTCGGCGGCATCAGCTTCGAGGGCAACACCATCTTCTCCACCGAGAAGCTCTCGAGCTTCGTGACCGAGAAGCAGGGCGCGATCCTCAACCTGACCAGGCTCGAGCAGGAAAAGGCCAAGATCGACGACCTCTATTACGAGTCCGGCTATATTTTCAACACCATAAACATGGCGGAAAGCCGCGACGAGGACAAGCACAGCATTGCCTATACCGTGAAGATCGTCGAGCAGGACAGGGCTCATATCGAAAGCATCACCTTCAAGGGCAACAAGAAGACCAAGGATTTCGTGCTGTATCGCGAGCTTCCTCTCGAGGTGGGCGACATCTTCTCCAAGGCGAAAATCATGGAGGGACTGCGCAACCTCTACAACCTCCAATATTTCTCGGCGATCGATCCGCAGATGTTTCCGGGCTCGGCCGAAAACCTCATGGACCTCATTATTTCCGTAGAGGAACAGAGCACCGCGGATATCCAATTCGGCATTACCCTGAGCGGCCTTGGCGGCGATCCTAACGCCTTTCCGCTCTCGGGCCTCGTAAAATGGGACGATAGGAACTTCCTCGGCGACGGCGTGGATTTCTCGATCGAAGTCAACGGCTCGCCGACCATGCAGACGCTCACCTTCGGCTACAACGACAGATATTTCTTCGGCAAGCTCTTTTCCGGCGGAGTCAATCTCTCGTTCGGGCACAAGATACTTTCGACCGGCCAGGACAGCGTCCCCCCGCTTTTCGACGACGGCGTGCCCGACCCCTATACGGTGCCGGTGAGCGGCGGGTATTCCCTTACATCCATTCCCGTCGCCTACCTGATGCCATACGAGGATTGGGAAATAGCCCTGACCTTCTCGAGCGGCTATACTCTCCGGACGCCCATCGGCGATCTCGGGACCGGAGGCGCCCTGGTCTTGGGTATCGGGAACCAGTCCTATGACGCCGCAAGCTATCGTCCGGCCTCGGCCCAGCTCCGCGAGTACAATGGCGAGTGGAGGCTCGGCAATAAGCTGGTGGGCCGAGCCTACCTCAACGATTTGGACCTATCGTACAACCCGAGCAGCGGCTACTACCTCAGCGAGCGCCTGACCTGGGCCGGCCTTCTGCCCGACCCCCTGGAGTCTCAGCAGTACTTCAAGACGGAGAGCAAAATCGAGGCTTATGCCACGCTCTTCAATTTCCCCATATTCGAGAAATGGAGCTGGAAAATGGTTCTCGGCGCGCATTCGAGCTATTCCACCCTCGGCGCCAAGCCGGGCATGGCGGCGCCCGTAGTTACGAATGATTGGCTCTATCTCGACGGCACATTCAATGCGCGAGGCTGGAATGTCCTGTACGGCCTCGAGGGCGTCGACATGTGGGAGAACTGGATCGAGCTCAGGATGCCGATAATCGAGCAATTCCTTTGGCTCGACGGGTTTTACGACGCGGCGGCGCTCCAGACCGAAGGCGGTCTCGTGGACATGAACCTCTCGACGCCCACTTCCGATCCGACTCGCCCGTCCTTCGCCGACCTCGGATGGGAAAACATCGCGATGAGTTTCGGCTTCGGTTTCCGCTTCTCGATCCAGCAATTTCCCTTCAGGTTCTACTTCGCCGAGCGCTTCGTCTACGACGGATCGAGGATACAATGGAAGACCGCCACCTGGCCGGACCTCGTGATCAGCGTTACCCAGCCCCTGAACTGAAGGAAGGAGGAGACGATGCACGCTAAGAGAATCGCCGCGCTGATGGGAGTCGTCCTGGCGCTGGCCGCGAGGCCGATCTCGGTCTCGGGACAGCAGATAACGAGAATAGCGGTCGTCGACCTCTCCAAAGTCATCGCGGCATTCTCCAAGGATTCGGAAGCCGTCAAGGACTTCGAGAAGGAAAAATCCCAGGTTCAAAGCGACATCGACGCGATGAGCGCGGAAATAATGCGCCTCATGACTCAGAAGGCCGATGCCGACAAGACGGGGGACAAGGCCGCTTCCTTGAAGCTTAGGGACGATATCGACGCGAAAACGAAAGCCCTGACGGATTTCGTGAGCGCGAAGCAAGTCGAACTCGACAATCAGGCCAAGAAATTGGCGACGACCGACGCCTTTTCGAAGGACCTTTACAAGCAGATCCAGAATGTGGCGGAGACGGAGGGATACTCGCTTGTGATAAACCTGAAAAGCAGCGATTCGGTGATGAACTCCGTACTCTGGTACAGCCCCACGATCGACATTACGGCCGACGTGATCGAGGCCCTTACCGGCACTCCCCGGTAGCGAGATAACTAACGCTCGCGATCCCGGCTTTCGGCATCCGCGGCCTTTTTCAGTATCGTCGTAAGGGTCGCGAATCGCCTGCGATTCTCTTCCGATAGCTCGGACAGCTCTTCGTGCACATCCAGGAGGAATTGTGCGCTCGTACGGGGCTCCCCGGAGAGACGTTCCAGGTCCTCGGGAAAGTCGGCGTCCGCATCGGATATCTCCACCATCCCGAGGACGCCGATCGTCCGCAGGAGCCCCTTGCAGGCTTCGTTGACGCCGAGGAGGACTATGGATCCGACGGCCCCTCGCTGGAGAATCGTCAAGCGGCCGAAGCGCTTCTGCGTCCCTACGATGAGGCCGAGGAAGGTAGAGTCCATATATTCGCATTCCGAAAGGTCGAAGTAGACCCCCTCCACGGAGGGGGGAGAATCGAGGCGCCCGAATACGGCGGCTTTCAGCGAAGGGCAGACGAATGCGGTCGCGTGGCCGGTCGCCTTCACGTAGATCCTGCCATTCGCCGACTTAAAGAAAACCGCCTCTTCCACGCATCCTCCCCGCTAGAGCCTCGCTTGTAGACTACCTTTTCCATGGCTATAATGCAACGCCATGGCCGAGCGGACTCCGATGATGGACCAATACCGAGCTATAAAGGCGCGGTATCGGGATGCCGTCCTCTTCTTCAGGCTCGGGGATTTCTACGAGATGTTCTTCGAGGACGCGATCGAAGCCAGCTCCCTTCTCGACCTTACCCTTACTCATAGGCAGGGCGAGCCGATGTGCGGCGTTCCCTATCATGCGGCGAAGTCGTATATAGCGCGCCTGCTCAAGCACGGAAAGAAGATAGCGATTTGCGAGCAGTTATCCGAGCCGGGTATAGGCAAGGGGATCGTGGAGCGCGACGTAATCGAAGTCGTAACGCCCGGCACTACCGTCGATGAGGACTTCCTCGACCAATCCGCGAACAACTACCTGGTCGCCGTCTGCCGTTCGAGCGAAGGACATCGAGACGGCCGAGGAGGGCGGCTTTGCATAGCCTACATCGACGTTTCCACCGGAGAATTCCGCGCCTTCAGTCGACCCGAGGAAGGCTCGATCGGCCAAGCGCAAGCCCTTCGGGCCGAGCTTTATCGTCTATCGCCCCGGGAGATGCTCGTTCAGCAATCCCTTCTCGAGGACAAGGCGATCGCCGAGGCCATCGGCCAGATCGAAGGCCTAGTAATCGGAAAGTATCCGGATTGGAGCTTCGATACCGCATCGTCGCACAAGGATATAGCGAGACGCTTCGGCGTCGCTTCGCTCAAAGGCTTCGGCTTCGTTGATTCGGCTCCGGAGATCGCGGCCGCTGGCGCCCTCCTGCGATACGTGGACGAAACCGCCCGTTCGACTTCGCCTCATCTGTCCCCGCCGCTGCCCTATAGGGAAGACGAATATCTAGCCATCGACGAGGGTAGCCGGAAGAATCTCGAGATCGTCCGGAACATCGGCGACTCCGGAAAGGCTTTCAGTCTGATATCCGTCCTGGACCACACGAGGACCGCGCCCGGCGCCAGACTGCTCAGGAATTGGCTTCTCCAGCCCTTGCGGGACCGCGAGGCTGCCGAGTCGCGCCTCGATGCCGTGGACTTCCTGTATCGGGACCAAAGTCTCCTCGCCTCGCTTCGCGAATCGCTCGGCTCGATACGAGACATCGAGCGACTCGCCTCGAGGATCGCCATGGACAAGGCCCATGCCAAGGACCTCCTCGCCGTCGCCGAATCCGTTCGCGCCTGCGAAAGCTGCGGGACTCTTTTCCTGAGGACTTCGCCTCCTCCATGGCTCGCCTTGGGAGACGCCGAGCGCGAGGCGCTCGATCGGGCCTACGCGGTCGCCGCCCTCATCGAATCGTCCATAAAGGACGAGCCCTCGATCCTTCTTACCGAAGGCGACCTTATACGCGAGGGCTACGACCGAGAGCTCGATGGGCTGCGCTCTCTCAAGACAGGCTCCCGCGCCGTGCTCGACGCGTATATCGAGGAAGAGAAGGCGGCGACGAGGATACCGACGCTTCGGGTTCGCTTCAATAGGATCATCGGATACTATATCGAGGTTTCCAAGGGCAAGCTCGACGCCGTGCCGGCCCACTTTATCCGCCGTCAATCCCTCGTGGCCGGGGAGCGCTATACGACCGCTCGTCTCACCGAGCTCGAGAGCGAGATCAACGGGGCTACCGAGCGGATCGTCGAGCTCGAGAAGAAACTCTTCCTGGAAATACGCGACAAAGCCAAGGCAGAGGCGGCATCCTTGCTCCTCCTCGGACGGGCCTGGGCCGCGCGCGATTGCCTTGCCTCTTTCGCCTGGGCGGCTACCTCGCAAGGCTACTCGCGTCCGCGCCTCGCGGACGAGCCCGTGCTAAGGATCGTCGAGGGGCGCCATCCGGTAGTCGAGGCGCATCTGCCCAACGGGTCCTTCGTGCCCAACGGCATCGAGCTCGATAGCTCGGTCGATAAGCCGGACGTACCGGCCTTCGCCCTCATCACCGGCCCCAACATGGCGGGAAAATCGACATTCCTCAGGCAAACTGCCCTCATCGCGCTCATGGCCCAAGCCGGATCCTTCGTGCCGGCCCTCGATGCCGAGATCGGGATGGTGGACAAGATCTATTGCCGCGTCGGCGCCCAGGACAACCTCGCTCGCGGCGAGAGCACTTTCCTGGTCGAGATGAACGAAACAGCCTTCATCCTCAATACTGCTACGGAAAGGAGCCTTGTCGTAATGGATGAAGTGGGGCGCGGCACCAGCACGATAGACGGCCTCGCCATAGCATGGGCGGTAAGCGAATGCCTATTGGACGCGATACGGTGCAGGTCCCTGTTCGCGACGCATTATCACGAACTCACGGCGATCGAGCATCCGCGGCTCCGCAACTTCTCGCTCGCCGTACTCGAAGAAGCCGAAAATGTGGTCTTCCTGAGGCGCTTGGAGCCGAAACCGGCCGAAGGCTCCTATGGTATCCATGTTGCCAAGCTCGCGGGGCTGCCTACCGCCGTCCTCGACCGGGCGCGCCAAATCCAGTCCGGTCTCGAAGCGAAGGAGCGATCGCTTCCCGACTCGCCGGCGAAGCCGCGACTCGCTGAGGCAGCGAGGGCTCGCGCGGCCGGGGCCGGCCCGGCTGATCTCTTCAGCCCGGGCGATCTTCTGCTTTCCGAGCTGGCCTCCATGGACATCGACAAATTGACGCCTCTCGATGCGCTCAATAGGCTGTCCTCCCTCAAGAAACGATTCCGACCCTAGTTGCCTCGAAGCGCGGCGCTTCAAGCGCGAAACTCTTTTCGTCGCGTGTCGTTATGATGCTACGGCAAATATGCGACACTTTTCTGGATATCGCGCTGCCTCGCGCCTGCGCACTTTGCGGCGCGCCGCTGATTCCGGGGGAGAGCGCCCCCGGGCCGATCTGCGCGAAATGCGCATTAGGCTTCCGCCCTTGGAGCGGCGAGAGATGCGAAAGCTGCGGCCTGCCGCTCATTTCGGAAAAGGCCCGCTGCATGCGTTGCCGCGCTTCGTCGTTTTCCTTCGATTCGATCTATCCCTTGTTCCCGTATGCGGGCTCGGTCAGGAAGCTCGTGTCTGTATACAAAAAGCAACGCAGGCCCAGCCTTGCCCCATATATCGCGAAATGCTTCTTCGAAGCCTACGCGGCAAGATGGGCCGATAGGATCATCGTACCGGTACCTCCCCGTCCGGAAAAGGCGAAAGCCCAAGGATGGGACCAAGTCGAGGAGATCGCCCGCTGCCTCGAGAAAAGGGGCTGCAGAGTTGCGAGGATCCTGGAGCGGCGGCATTCGGACCAGCAGAAGAGCCTCGGCCGCCGCGCTCGCGAATTGAACGCCAATCGAGCCTTCGCTCTCAAGGTCGGAACGGTCTCGCCCGAGCAGCCGCTTCTCATCGACGACGTCGTAACGACCTGCTCCACGATCGACGCTTGCGCGAAGGCCTTGAAGGAAGGCGGCGCCCTGTCCGTGTCCGCCTTGGCGTTCGCAGCGGACTGAGCTGCCATTACCCCGGCATCCCCATTGCGAGGACGCACATATTGACGTCGCAAGGCTAAAGTTGTACTATTCGCTCAATGTAAAATAACAAAGATTCTCCTTAGGAATAAGAAGAGTCGTTCGCGCGACTCTTTTTTTATAGGTATGGCGGAAAGCGAGAAGCTGTTCGTGGAGCTCGAGCCTCTTCTCACCGAGGCAGGGTTGAACCTCGTCGACTTGAGCGTAAACCGCCGCGGGGGTTCGGTCCAAGTGAGGGCGACTATCTATTCGCCTATGGGGACTGGCATTGACGAATGCGCCAAGGCGCATAGGATCGCGTATCCGAGGATCATCGAAATCCTCGCGCATCCCGAACCGAGCCTTGAGGTCGCGAGTCCCGGTATCGATAGGGTCCTTCGCTCGGCCAGGGAGTGGTCTATTTTCAAGGGGAAGGGCGTTCGCGTCCTCCTACGCGGCGAGCAAGAGTGGCTTCGCGGGCGCATCAAGGGTCTCGATGGCGGGTCCGTGCTGCTCGACTTGCCAACCGGGCCGCGCGCGGTAGGGCTCGAGGCCATATCCAAGGCCAGGCTCGATTCTTCAGGGGAGGGAGACTAAGTCAATGGCTTCCGAGATGGCAGAAGCGATACGGCAGCTCATCAACGAGAAGGGCATATCCGAGGACCTGATAGTAAAGACGGTCGAAGATGCCCTCATGGCCGCATACAAGAAGAAGTACGGCACCAACGAGAACGCCGTGGTCAGGTTCAAGGACAATTACGAGGGCGTGGATGTCTACGCGAAGAAGACCATCGTAGAGGAAGTCGACGATCCCGTCTTGGAGATATCCCTCGAAGAAGCCCAGGAAATGGCGGACGGCGCCGAGGTGGGCGACATACTAGAGCTGCCCGTCGACCCGCACGAGTTCGATCTTCAGTCTGTCATGCTGGCCAAGCAGACCACCCGTCAGTCCCTTCGCGAGATATCTCGCGATACCCAGTACGCCGAGTATAAGTCGAAGGTCGGCGAGATAATCATCGGGTACTACCAGCGCGAGAAGAACGGGAATATTTTCGTCGACCTCGGAAAGATCGAAGGCCTTTTCCCCAAGAAGTACCAATCTCCGCGCGAGACGTACCACCCCAATGACCGCATAAAGGCGATGATCGTCGAAGTGGAGAAAGGGCGGATGGGGCCTCTTATCATACTCTCGCGGACTCATGCGGAGTTCGTGAGGAAGATACTAGAGCTCGAAGTCCCCGAGATCTACGACAAGGCCGTCGATGTCTTCAAGATCGTGCGCGAACCCGGTTACCGGACGAAGATCGCGGTTTATTCCAACCGTGAGGACATAGATCCCGTGGGCGCGTGCGTCGGCCTCAAGGGCATACGTATCCAGGCGATAATCCGCGAGCTCGAGGGCGAGAAGGTCGACATCCTCAAGTACGAGATCGACTCGAAGCGTTTTATCCGCAACGCACTTTCGCCGGCCGAGGTCAAGGATGTCTATATCCTCGACGAGGCCAAACACCTCGCCTTGGCCGTCGTCGCCGACAGCCAGCTTTCCGTCGCGATCGGCAAGCAAGGGCTTAACGTCCGCCTCGCCAATCGCTTGTGCGACTGGAGCATCGACGTCAAGACGGAGGAACAATTCCTCCAGATGGATCGCGGCGCCGACTTGAAACGCGCGGTTTCGGAGCTCTTCGGCGAGACTGAACCCGATGAGGCGGCGCTTTTGGCCGATTTACCGGGAATCAAGCCCGAGTGGGCGGCCGCGCTCGAGTCCGCGGGAGTCTCTTCCGTAGAGGATTTTCTGGAGCTATCCAAGGAATCGCTCGCCGCCGTTGAAGGCATCTCGGCGGAAGTAGCCGAAAAGATACAGTCTATCGTCGACGAAAACGTCGAGGTGGTCGAGGACGAGGCGGAGGTACCCGTGGAGGCCGCTCCCGAGTCCGCCGACGTCTACGAATGCCCTGATTGCGGATCGCGCGTCTCTCCCGAGATGACGCGATGCCCGAATTGCGGCGTCGAGCTGAGTTTCGAGTACGAGGACGACTAGGAAGCGTAAAGGGAGCGTATGACGGACAATACCGAGAATCCGCAGAAGAAGGCGAATCTCATAAAGCAGCCGAAGCTGCATCCTCTCGCGGGGCCCCAAGCGGCTCCACAGACATCGGCAGAGCCGGTCCTCGCCTCGGCGACGGGAGCATCCGGAGTCGCGGACCATGACGCGTCGGGGGAAAAACGAAAGGTCGTGGTCGTTAAAAAGAAAATCGTCGTCAAGAAAGCTCAAGCGCGCGTCGTCGCTCATCACGAAGAAGGGGCAGCCCCCGTTGAAGACAAGGCCGCCCCGTCCGTCAGCGATCATCCTTTGGCGACCGAGCCTGAAGCTCGCAAGATCGATACCCCTCGTTCCGAAGCGCCCGCCGCCGAGGCGCCCCGCGCTCCGGCGCCGCGTCCCGCAGTTGGATCGCCCGCTGCCGGGGACAGGCCGGCGGCGCCCAGGCCTGCTTACGGCGACAGAGCTCCTCGCGCTCCTCTGGGAAACGGCTCCGATAGGACCTATGGTCCGGGAGGGTCGCCTTCGAGCCAGAGACCCGGCGGATACGGCGATTCTCGCTATCCTTCATCCGATAGATCCTATGGTCAAGGCGGAAGCGGGGCCCCTGGCGGTGGGCGTTCCGGAGGCTATCAGGGACAAAGCGGCGGCTACGGTGGCCCGCGTCCCGGCGGGTACCAGGGGCAGGGCGGCGGCTATGGCGCTCCGCGTCCCGGCGGGTACCAGGGGCAGGGCGGCGGCTATGGCGCTCCGCGTCCCGGCGGGTACCAGGGGCAGGGCGGCGGTTACGGCGGCCAACGCCCAGGCGGCTATGGCGGGGGAGCGGGGCGTCCCGGTGGTTATGGCGGCGGTCCTGGGCGACCTGGCGGTTACGGTGGACCCGGTCGCGGAGGACCCGGCGGCAGGCCTGGTTCGGGACCGCCCCCGATCGGCTCAGGTAAGACCGCAGCGAGAAAGCCTCTTTCAAGACGCAAGCCGTCCTTCAATAAGCGCGAGGACGAGGCCGAAAAGGCGCTTCAGCTTAAGAAGAAGGCCGAAGCTCGGGCAATGGCGATTCCCAAGGAGATCGACATCATGGAGTCGATTTCCGTCTCCGAGCTCGCAAAGAAGATGAACATCAAGCCGGCCGAGCTCATAGCGAAGCTCATGGCCTTGGGCGTCATGGCGACGATCAACCAGAAGATCGACGCCGATACCGCGACCATTCTTGCCGAGGAATATGGTTGCGCCGTTCATATCGTCTCGCTCTACGACGAGACTGTCATCGAGAAAGCAGCGGACAAGCCCGAGGATTTAATACATCGCGCCCCAATCGTCACTGTAATGGGCCATGTCGACCATGGCAAGACGAAGCTTCTCGACGCCGTACGAAAAACCGACGTGGTCGCCGGCGAGTTTGGCGGGATAACGCAACATATCGGCGCATATCAGGTGGAGACGCCCAAGGGCCGGATCACCTTCCTGGATACTCCGGGTCATGCGGCCTTCACGAAAATGCGCGCCCGCGGCGCCGATATCACCGATATAGTCGTCCTCGTCGTCGCTGCGAACGACGGCGTGATGCCCCAAACCCGCGAGGCCATCGACCATGCCAAGGCGGCAAAGGTCCCCATCATAGTGGCGATTAACAAGGTCGATCTTCCCGAGGCCAACATCGACAGGGTAAAGACTCAGCTTTCGGAGCTTGGGCTCCAACCGGAGGAATGGGGCGGCACGACGATTTTCTGCGAGATATCCGCGCTCAAGAAGCAGGGTATCCCCGAGCTTCTGGACGCCATCCTCCTTCAGGCCGAGGTCCTCGAGCTCACCGCTAACCATACGCGGAAGGCGGAAGGGAAAGTCATCGAGTCGCGCATCGATCAGGGGCGGGGAATCGTCGCCACGATCATTCCCCAGCGGGGGACGTTGAATATCGGCGATTCCTTCGTCGCGGGCATATTCCCAGGCAAGGTCCGCGCGATGTTCAACGATAAGGGAGAGCGCATCGACTTCGCTCCGCCGTCCATGCCCGTCGAAGTAATAGGTTTCGAGGGAATGCCCAATGCTGGCGATCCCTTCGAGGCGGTGGAGGACGAAAAGTTTGCCCGTGCCATATCTGATAAGCGGCAGGAGCTCAAGAAGTACGAGGAGTCGAAGAACGTCAAGAAGGTGACTCTGGACAACCTCTACAGCACGATCAAGGCGGGCGACGTTCAGGAGCTCAAGGTCGTCATCAAGTCCGACGTCCAAGGCTCCGCGGAGGCTCTCCGTGGCCTGCTCGAGAAGCTTTCGACGAACGAGGTGCGGTTAAACGTGCTTCGCGCGGCGGCCGGAGCCATCACGGAGGACGACGTCATGCTCGCGTCGACCTCGGATGCCATAGTGATCGCCTTCAACGTCAGGCCGAGCCCCGCGGCCAAGCTGCTCGCGGATCGCGAGAAAGTAGACATACGGAAGTACAACATTATCTATCGCGCGGAGGAAGAGATCCGCAAGGCGATGGAAGGCATGCTGGCTCCCGATCTCAAGGAGCAGGAGATCGGAAAGGTCGAAGTGCGGGAGATCTTTAAGGTGCCGAAGATCGGAATCGTCGCGGGGTCCTTCGTGCTGGAGGGCGCGGTCAGGCGAAACTGTCAGGTCCGCGTCATACGCGATTCCGTCGAGGTGTTCCACGGCAAATTGAACTCGCTCAAGCGCTTCAAGGATGATGCGAAGGAAGTGCTCGCCGGATTCGAATGCGGAATAGGCATCGAAGGCTGCGAAGACCTGAAGGTCGGAGATATCATGGAGGTCTTCGAAACCGTAGAAATCGCTCGCACCCTGAGCGTGCCTGGGAACGAGAATGGACGAGATAAGGCGTAGGCGCGTCGAGGAGCAGCTCCGCGACATCATCGCAGGACTCATCCTCGGCGGTCATGTCAAGGATCCTAGGGTAAGTCCGTTCATATCGATAACGAGGGTCGAGGCCGCCCGGGACCTTTCCTATGCCAAGGTCTTCGTATCGGCCTTCCCTAACCCCGATCACGCGCCTTCGGCCGAAGATCAGGCTTCCCCGGCGCTTCAGGCGGACGCGCGGCAAGAAGCGGCCCTCGACCTTGCCGTGGCGGGCCTGGCGAACGCGGCCGGCTTCATTCAATCTCAATTAGCTAAAAGGATGAAATCGCGCTTGACTCCCCATCTCAACTTCATCGCGGACAAAGGAATTAAAGCAGGCTTCGAGCTCAATGAAAGGATGAAGGGACTCTTCTCGTGACTCCCGACGCGGGAACCCGGCCCCCTTCGGGACTGGCGCTCCTGCGCAAACCCGAGGGCATTACTTCGTTCCACGCTCTTGCGCCCGTCAAGCGCGCCATCGGCTCGGGCAAGGTCGGGCACGCGGGCACGCTAGACCGTTTTGCGAGCGGTCTCCTCGTGGCCCTTGCCGGTTCATACTCCAGGCTCGCTCCATTCGTGACGTCAGGCGAAAAGCTGTACAGGGGAATCATAGCCTTCGGTTCGGAAACCGATACACTCGATCCCGACGGTAAGGTGATCGCCGAGGCGCAGCCTCCCTCCACTCAATGCCTCCAGGACGCATTGCCGGCTTTTCGAGGCAGGATCCTGCAGAAGCCCCCAGAGTATTCCGCGGTTCATGTCGGAGGCAGGCGAGCGTATCAAATCGCTATCGCAGGCGGGCAGCCGGATCTCAAGGAAAGAGCGGTTGAAGTCTTTTCTCTTGACCTTCTTTCCTTCGAGGGGGGAGAAGCTCTCGTCGCGGTGCGATGCTCGAGCGGGACGTATATCCGATCCTTGGCCCGAGATATCGCAAGAGCTTGCGGGTCCAGGGCCCATCTTCGCTCCCTGCAGCGCCTGGCAATAGGCCCGTTCCGAGTAGAGGACGCAGTCGATCCAGAAGCCTTCGATCCTCGAATCGACCTGCGCGCTTTGCGTCGGGAAGACGCGCGCGTATTGGGACTCAGGGCGATCGGCCTTGAAGATCCCCGACAGACGACGCGCTTCCGTAATGGCGGGAGGATCGAGCCCGAGGCCTTTTCCATACTGGACGGCGGTACGAGCGCAGTCGATTGCGAAGCTGCAGTCTTCGGTCGGAACGGTGAGCTTCTCGGCATTGCCTCACTATGCGCCGAGGGACCGGCGTACAGACTCGTCATGCCGCTTTCCGCCGATGCCGCATCCGCCGAGAGAGACGTATGAAAACCTTAACCTGGGATGAGTTCCGATCGGGGAAAGCCGTCATGCCGATCGCGGCGGCAATCGGGGTCTTCGACGGACTTCACATAGGGCACAGGGAACTAATAAGGCGAGTCCAGGGCAGGACGGGGCTATCATCGGCCGTAATAACGTTTCAGGAGAACCCCAAGCGGATACTATCCCCCGAAAGTTTCCGCGGAGAGCTGTCGACCCTGGAGCAGAAGCTGTCCCTCGTCGCATCGATGGGTGTCGATCTCTGCGTGCTAATTGACTTTTCCGGTGATTTCAGTAAACTGCCAGGAAGGCAATTCCTCTCGATGCTTCGCGAAAGCGGAGACATCCGCTGCCTCGCCGTGGGTAGCGATTTTCGTTGCGGTTTTCGACTCGATACCGATGCGCAGGACATACGAGAATTTTGCGGGGAGCGGTCTATCGGCGTCGAGCTATTAAGCGCCGTGCGATGGGCGGGGCATCCCGTAAGCTCGAGCAGGATCCGAAAGGCGATTCTCTCCGGCCATCTCGAGGACGCCGCGCTTATGCTCGGCAGGCCCTACGAGCTCGACCTTCGAGGCGCAAGGCTTTCGGACTCGGGGAGAATCGCGGTTATGGGCGGGCAAACGAGCCCCCCGCCGGGTTTGTACGAGTTTTCGGTCTTCCGAGGGCTCGAGGAATCTCTCGGGACCTCGGGAGGAATCGCGGAGCTCGATCCTGATGGGACATGGTCGCTTTCTCCCGAGGTTCTTTCGAGGACGCGGGATTCCTTTCCAGTCGCATTGCGCCTTTTTAGAAAGGTATCAAGAGAGTAGAAGGAGATATAGAAGATGGCGTTGACCAAAGAGGACAAGGCCCGTGTCGTGCTCGAGCACGGAAAGAGCGAAAAGAACACCGGCGCCGCCGAGACTCAGATCGCCCTCCTTACCGAGCGCATCACCATGCTTACCGAGCATTTCAAGGTCCATAAGAAGGACACCAATTCGAGGAGGGGTCTCCTCAAGCTCGTAGGACAGCGCCGTCGCCTGCTGAAGTACCTGCAGCGGACGAATTTGGCAGGGTATCGTGAGCTCATCGAGAAGCTCGGTATCCGCAAGTAGGATCCGCGTCAACCCTAAGCGACCCCCGAGAGGGGACGTCGCGCGGATGGCAAGGCTCGAGGATGGTAGGCCAGTGGCCCGTATCCTCGGGCCTACGGCCCGGTCGGAACGGCACGGGCCCGTTTGCATTGGTTAATACCAAGAAGGAAAATATGGTACACAAGTTATCCTGTAAGATCGGAGACGAGGAACTCGTCCTCGAGACGGGGCGCATGGCCAAGCAGGCCAACGGCGCAGTCTTCGCGACATATGGCGGCTCGGCCGTCATAGCGACAGTCTGCTGTTCCGACGAGGCCAAGGAGGGGCTGGACTTCGTTCCCCTTACCGTCGAGTACAACGAGAAATTCTATGCGGCCGGCAAGATTCCCGGAGGCTTCGTGAAGCGCGAGACGCGGCCCAAGGATCGCGAGATACTAGTGTCGCGCATCATCGACAGACCTATGCGCCCCCTCTTCGATAAGGCATTCGGCCGGGAGATACAGGTCGTGCCGACCTGCGTATCATTCGACGGGGTAATCCCCCCCGACATCATCGGCGTCATCGCGGCCAGCGCGGCGGTCCACATCTCCGATATCCCCTTCGATGGCCCCATCGCGGGCGTGCGCGTTTGCCTCATCGACGGCTCCTATGTCGTCAACCCTACCCATGATCAGATCAAGAAGTCCAAGCTTGAGATCGTCGTAGCCGGAACCGCGCAGGGCATCACCATGGTCGAGGGCCATGCCGAGGAGGCCTCCGAGGAGGAGATGCTCGGAGCCATAGAAGTCTCGAAGAAGCCCATAGCCGACATTTGCGCCCTGATCGTCGAGCTCCGAAAGCTCGCGGGGAAGGAAAAGCTTCCTCTCTCGCCCCTGAGGGTGGAGCTGCAGCGCGCCTCCGAGATCCGCGCCTATACGCGCGAGCTGTTGTCCAAGGCTCTCTTCACCAGGGTCAAGCATGAAAGGTACGCCGCAGTCCATGCCGCGATCGCGGATGCGCGCGCGAAGTTCGCCGAAGTCCTCGTCGACGATATCCAAAAGAAGCTTTTCGACGCCCTCATGGAGGATCTGCAATACGAGATCCTCCGCGGCTCGATCCTAGACGAAGGGGTGCGCGTCGATGGCCGCGGCCTGGAGGACATACGCCCTATAAGCTGCGAGATCAACGTGCTGAATCGAACCCACGGTTCCGCTCTGTTCACCCGCGGCGAGACCCAGGCGCTCGGCGTGACCACTCTAGGCACGGTCTTCGACGAGCAGATCCTCGATGATATCGAAGGCGACAGGCGCGACCGATTCATGCTGCACTATAACTTCCCGCCATTCTCGGTCGGCGAGGTCGGCAGGCTCGGTACGGGAAGGCGGGAGATAGGCCACGGCCATCTCGCCCGGCGCGCCATAGAAGAGGTGCTGCCGAGCAAGGAACAATTCCCCTATACCATCCGCGTCGTCTCGGAAGTTCTCGAGTCCAACGGTTCCTCCTCGATGGCCACGGTTTGCGCCGGCACTCTCTCGCTGCTCCATGCGGGTGTTCCCCTAAAAATGCCCGTCGCCGGCATAGCGATGGGCCTCATCACTCAGGGCGATCGCTACGCGGTCCTATCAGACATCCTCGGGGACGAGGATCACCTCGGCGACATGGATTTCAAGGTGGCGGGCTCTACCAGGGGCATTACTGGCTTCCAGATGGATATAAAGATCGCGGGCGTGTCCACCGAAATCCTCGAGAAGGCTCTCTCCCAGGCCAAGCGCGGAAGGCTGCATATACTTTCCATAATGGAGAAGACGATCTCGGCCCCTTCCTCCGAGATATCGGAGTATGCGCCGAAGGTCGTGACGGCCAAGGTCGATGTCGAGAAGATCGGCGCGATCATCGGGCCGGGGGGGAAGAATATAAAGGCCCTCTGCGAGATGTTCAACGTCAAGATCAACGTCGAGGACGACGGCTCGGTCACGATTTACGGCGCCAATCAAAAGGCCGCATACGATGCCAAAGACGCGGTGATGGGAATCGTCGAGGACCCCATCGTGGGAACCGTCTACGACGGCGTCGTCAAGCGTGTCATGGACTTCGGCGCATTCATCGAAATACTTCCCGGAAAGGAAGGGCTTTGCCACATCTCGCGGCTATCCAAGACCCGCGTAGAGAATGTTACCGATGTCGTCCACGAAGGGGACAAGATCAAGGTGAAGCTTCTCGAGGTCGACAGGCTAGGACGACTCAATCTAGCCAGCGTCGACGCCCTAGATGAGAATGGCAATATTCCCATGCCGGAA
>CAYNFM010000016.1:39171-50111 GCA_964396415.1 uncultured Treponemataceae bacterium
GGCCATGGCGATAGAGGTCCTCGGAGGGACGACTCACGGAGGAGATAGGATGATTCCGACCCTGCGTCTCCCCTGCGGCGCCTCGCTAGTGGCGGAGACCGCGGAGGGGGCGAGGTCCTTCGCCGCGGGTTTCTGGTTTTCCATCGGCTCAAGGCATGAGGCCCCGCGCGAGCGGGGCTTCGTGCATTTCGTCGAGCATATGGCCTTCAAAGGTACGGCCAAGCGAAGCGCCGCCGCGATATCGCGTGAAATAGACAGGGTCGGCGGCTACTTGAACGCCTTTACCGACCGCGACTCGATATGCCTTCATTGCCAGGTCCCCGCAGCCAGCTGGAGGCTCGCCCTCGAGGTCCTCGCGGACATGGCCTTCAATTCCGTCTTCGACCCCCAGGACCTCGAGCGGGAGCGCGAGGTCATCATAAGCGAAATCCTCTCGGCCGCGGACGATCCCGAGGAGTGCTCGCATGACGAATTCCTGTCTTCGATCTGGCCGGGCGATCCGCTATCGCGCAAGATCGCGGGGGAGCCGAGGGATATCCGCCGCATAGGCCGCGACGAGCTGTGGGCATTTTACAAGGCGGAGTTTTCCCCGCGGAGCCTCTTGGTCGCGGCCTCTGGGCCGGTTCCACCGGCCCATGTCGGCGATGAGCTTGCGCGCCTGCTGGGCGACGGGGTCGAGCCACCTTCCTTCCCGCGCGCCGAGACCGCTCCTTCTTTCCTCCCGGTCGACGACTACGTGCGGGCCGAGATGGAGCAGGTGCATTTCTACGAAGGCATCCAGCTCGAGCCGCCTTTCACCGAAGGCGATTACTTTGCCCTGTCCGCCGTCAACGGAGCGATCGGAGAGGCCTCGAGCTCGAGGCTCTTCCTATCCCTGAGGGAGGATAGGGGGCTCTGCTATTCGGTTTATAGCGCCTTCGCGATGTCGCGGACCGAGTGCCTATGGATGGCTTCGGCCAACGTGTCTCCCGCTCAGCTGCCCGAGCTCGCGACCGAGATGGACAGGCAGCTCGACTACCTGGCCGAGCGCGGGCTCGACGACTCGGAGTGCGCCGATGCCGTGGCGAGACTCTCCGGCTCCTTCGAGCTCTCCCTTGAGGATACTGATTTCAGGATGCGGCGAATCGCCAGGCAGCTGCTATTCTCCGGCCAGGCCATGACGGACGAGGAGATGAGGGAGGGAATCGCCCGCCTGGGATCCCCGGAGCTCAATTCCTCTTGCCGGCGGCTCCTGCACGGGAGGGATCGCGCGCGCTTCGCTTACGGCGGCCTGTCGAGACGGACGGCGAGAGCGAGCGGTCTCGCGCTGGCGGCGCGTCGTGGATGAGATCGCAGTGCGGTTTACGATCGAGACGGGCGCTTCGGCGCCGGAATATAGGACCGACGGCAGTGCCGGGGCCGACCTTAGGGCCTTCCTCGCGAGCCGAATCGCCCTCGCGCCGGGCGAGCGAGTCGCCATACCGACCGGTCTGCGCATCGAGCTTCCCGTAGGCTATGAGGCTCAGGTACGTCCGCGATCGGGTTTAGCCCTGGCCAAGGGTATAACCTGCCTCAACAGTCCCGGTACGATCGACTCGGATTACCGAGGCGAGATCAAGGTACTGCTCGTCAACCTCGGCAGCGAGACCGTCGTCATCGACGGCGGCGATAGGATAGCTCAGCTCGTCGTCGCGCCGGTGTCGCGCGCAAGGTTCGAGAGGGCGCCTTCCTTGGGAGCGACGAAGCGCGGCTCGGGCGGCTTCGGGTCGACGGGGGCGTGATGCTCGGCGATGCGGCGAAGCTTAGGACGAAGGCCGGATCGCGCTATTTCGTGATCGCGGGCTATGTCTCGCGGGAATTCCTCTTCGGCTTCGTCGTCTGCTTCCTCTTCTTCTTCGCCGTCTTCTTCGTAAACCAGATCCTCCTCATGGCCGAGGACATCCTCTCCAAAAAGGCTCCCCTCAAGGATGTCGTCTTATTGCTCATATACGCCATGCCCTCGGTAATCGCCATGTCCTTCCCCTTCGCGTCGCTCGTGGGCTCCCTCATGACGGCGGGAAGGCTGTCCTCGGACAACGAGATCCTCGCCGTCATGGCCGCGGGCATTGCCCCCAGGCGCGTCTTCATTCCCTTTCTCGTCCTCGGGCTCGCTTTCTCGGTCGTCTCCTTCACGATAAACGATTATTTCCTGCCGCGGGGCAGCATCGCGTTCGGAAAGCTCTCGCGGAGGCTCGTAGCGTCGACGCCCGCGCTCGAGCTTCGTCCATGGTCCTCAAAGCGATATAAGGATATAACCGTAGTCACGGGCGGCATGGACGGCGCGAAGATACGGAATCTCCTCATCTTCGACCGGAGCGAGGAGGGGAGCGAACGGGTCATATCGGCGGGCGAGGCGGGACTCGACGTGGACGACAAGCGAGGCGACGTCGTCCTCGAGCTCTCCGACGTTTGGCAGCAGACGGTCAAGAAAGGCGAGGACGATCGCTTCGAATGGTCGCGCGCCTCGAATATGGAGTATAGGATCTCGATGGAGGAGGAAAACGACGATTCGACGGTACTCGGCCCGCGGGAAATGCCGTCGGTCGATCTGGCCAAGGTCATAGCCGAGAAGGACGCAGCCCTCGCGGAACGGATCGCCAAGCGCGATGAGGACCTGACCCTCGCCCGAGCGTCTCTCGCCGAGGAGTACGACGACGAAGTCATCGGGGACTCGGCCTGGCCCAATTCCGCGGAACGGCTGGGGCCGTATCTCGCCTCCCTGCGCTCCCTGGGGGCGGACAAGCCTTCAGACAGGACTCTCCAAGTCTACCGACTCGAGTATTACAAGAAATTCTCCATACCCTTCGGCGCCTTGTTCTTCGTCGTTCTGGCTTTTCCCCTGGGTCTCCTCGCCAAAAAATCCGGCGGTACGATGGGCTTCGGCGTGGGTATCCTCATTTCAGTCATATACTGGGCGCTTCTCCTGGGCGGGCAAACCCTCGGCACGAGGCTCGCGTTGTCGCCGTTCTGGTCGATCTGGGCGCCGAACGCCGCCGTCCTACTAGTCGGCCTCGCGCTCTGGGCGGCGCGCCTGAGGACGAAGTGAAGGGAAGATGAGGCGAGTAACGACTCTCAGGCTCTATCTTCTCCGCGTGTTCATCCCTGCGCTCGGAGCGGCCCTCGGCCTCTTCGCCCTCATCCTCGAGCTCGTCGATCTCTTTACCAATCTCTGGCGCTATCTCGCGCAGGAGGTACCCCTGCATTCCGTCTTCGAGGTCATCGCGCTCTACCTGCCCACCGCCGTATCCGACGGCCTGCCGATCGCCCTGCTCTTCGCCGCCGCCTACAGCCTGGCGACGCTCTACGCCGACAACGAGCTGACCGTGATATTCGGATCCGGAGTGTCCTTGAGGAGCTTCACCATGCCTCTTTTCGGCGTCGCCCTCGCTCTATGCGTCGCCTCGTTCTTCTTCGACGATGGCGTCGTGCTTACGACGATAAGGCACAAAAACGAACTTTCGCGGCAACTGCTCAACCAGAAGCAATCCCTGAGCAATCCGGACGTAACAGTCATCTCTAGGGACGGCGCGGTGGTCTATCGCGCCCAGTTCTACGACGATGCCTCGAAGAGTCTCTCGGGAGTCACCATCGTCGAGCGCGACGCCGCGGGCGAGCCGGAGGCGCGGATCGAAGCGGCGACCGCCCGTTGGAACGATACGCTGTGGGTATTCGGCCACGTCCGGCGCTTCGAGAGGGCGGCGGACGGCTCTTGGACCGATCATTCCTTCGACACCTGGACCTCGGATTCTCTCGACGAGAGACCCGATGCCTTCCGCAGCCAGAACCGGGATTTGGAAGAGCTGTCTTCTGCCGACCTCCGCGTATACGTGTCCTTCCTGAAGAGGGCTGGATTGCCTTATGCCGGCGCGATCGCGGAGCGAAACAAGCGCTTCAGCTTCGCCTTTACGCCCCTGGTAGTCGTTCTTCTCGCGGGAGCGGCTGGAGGCCGCTTCCGGAAAAACGTACTGTTGGCCACTCTTTTGACAAGCCTTATAGCCGCGACGATGTTCTATGTCGCCCAGATGATCTGCATGCTGCTCGCGAAGACCGGCGCCATCGATCCGCGCATAGGCGCATGGGCGCCCCTCACGCTGTTCCTCGCCGCTGGCGTCCTGCTCTTCAGGAAGGCTCGAACCTAGGGGAGGAGAAGATGGAGCGAAGCGGCATTTTCGTAGAGGAAACAGCGGATAAGTCCACTCGGGCCAGGACTGGCCGGATTTCCCTGCCCCACGGCGAAGTCGAGACGCCGGTCTTCATGCCTGTCGGAACGAACGCGACCGTTAAGGCGATAGGCCCGGAGTCCCTCGCGGAATTGGGTTTTCCCATAATCTTAGCCAACACCTACCACCTTTATCTTCGACCCGGCCATGAATTGGTTCGCGCGGCAGGGGGACTTCACGGCTTTACCGGTTGGAAGGGCAATTTCCTGACTGATTCGGGCGGTTTCCAGGTTTTCTCACTAGCCAATCTTCGTAAACTCAGCGAGGAGGGCGTTCGCTTTCGCTCTCACGTTGACGGCTCCTATAGATTCATTTCTCCCGAGGAGGCCGTGGATGCGCAAACGGCTTTCAATAGCGACATACAGATGCAGCTCGACGTATGCACTCCTTGGGGAACGAGCGCTGAAGAGGCGAGAAAGGCATCCGAGCTCACCTTCCGATGGGCGGCTCGGGCGAAGGAGCGTTGGCTGGCGAAGCGCGAGGAAGGATACCGAGGCGAGCTTTTCGGCATAGTGCAGGGCAATTTCTTCAAGGATACGCGCGAGAGAAGCGCTGCCGAGATAGCTTCCCTGGACCTGCCGGGGATCGCCATAGGCGGGCTCTCGGTCGGGGAGCCCTTCGAGGTCTTCGCGGACTTCCTCGCCGGCATATCGGCCAGGCTGCCCGCCGACAAGCCGCGCTACCTCATGGGAATAGGGACTCCCGACTATATCCTAGAGGCGGTCGAGAACGGTATCGATATGTTCGATTGCGTATTTCCCACGCGGACGGCGCGCAACGGGCTTATTTTCACGGCTCAGGGTCCGATAGCCATAAAGAAGGCGATCTACGAGAAGGATTTCGGCCCTCTCGATCCGAAATGCGGATGTAAAGTATGCAAGGGTCATAGTCGGGCATACATCCGCCATCTGTACAAGTGCGAGGAGATTCTCTATGCGATGCTGGCCACCTATCATAACCTATACTTCCTGCAGGATTTCGTCACTCAAATTCGAGAGAGCGTTCGCCGGGGCGAATTCCGCGCCTTCAAGCGCGATTTTCTCACGACCTATGCGGCAAGCGGCAAGTAAATCGCGAGTAGGGCGTAGTCGGCTTTCGATATTTTTATTTGCTCTCGCTCTTTCGTCCGGTTATGTCGCTTGGGCCCAGGCCTCCGCCCAGCAAGCGACCGCCCAGCAAGCGACCGCCCAGCAGGCGACCGCCCAGCAGGCGACCGCCCAGCAGGCGACCGATCCGGCCGCGCAGCTCGAGGCAAGTCGGCGAGATACCATCCGCTATGGAATAGACGCCGAGATAAGCGATTTGATCAAGGACCTGACGTCCGAAAAGGACGAGAGATACGATAGCGACCTCTTGACTCTCTTCATTAGCTCGCGAAGCCCACGGTTGCGGACGACTATTCTCGATTTCTTCGCATCCCTGGAGTGGAATGGGGCGGAGAAGCAGGCTCTCGGGATCGTGGACGATAGGGACAACCAGGATGTCGACCTCGTCAATTCCGCCCTTCTTTACTTGGCGGCGATACGATCCAAGGATGCGCTGCGTTTTTCCGACGCCTTGATCAAGGAAGACAATAAGAAACTCCTCCAGGCCCTCGTGCGTCTCATGGGAAAGTCAGGAGGCGAGCCCGAGGAAGCCCTCCTTCTCGCCTGGTTCGATGGCGACTCGACGACGCCAGCGCTCAAAGAAGAAGTGATAAAGGCACTAGGAGAAATCGGCTCGGCAAAGGCGGCCGAGCGCCTCGACAAGCTCATAGTGGACGCTACGGCCGGAAAGGCGGAAAGGATGTTCGCTTGCGACGCCTTGGCCAAGATCAAGGACGACTCTTCGGTCGACAGCCTCGTTAAGGCAGCCAACGATGCCGATCCTAACGTCAGGGCGTCGGCGATTCAGGCCCTCGGCATTTTCGCGAATGGAAGCGGCGCGCCGAGCGATGCCGCGAAGGGCGCCATCGCGGAGGCTCTTCGCGATTCCTACTATAAAGCCCGAATCGCCGCGTGCCAGGCTGCCGTCGCGGGCGAAGTCGCCCAGGCCCTGCCTTTTCTGCGCTACAAGGCGCAGAGCGATCCGGTGCAAGCCGTAAGGATCGAAGCCTTCCGTTCCCTTGCCGGCCTCGGAGCCGCTTCAATCGGCTCCGGCTCCGATGGCCTCGATAATCCTTTCGTCTTCCTGCGCGGCAGGCTCGAGGATACGAAGGAGGATGAATCCCTCAGGGCGCTTTCCTTCGGTCTTCTCTGTCGCTACGATCCGGCCGGATCCCTCCCTACGCTCGAGGCCAGGCTCAAAGCCGAGGCCGCGGAAAAGGACAGGTCTTTCTATACGACACTCGCTCGGGAAGTCGCGAATGCCGACAATGCCCCCGGGATAGGGGCGCTGGCGCGCGTGCTGCTTTCAGACAAAGAGTACCTGATTCGCGTAGCGGGGATCGAATGGATACGAAAAAACAAGGCAATGGACATGAGGCCCGATCTCGAGCTTCTCGCAAGGGACGATCCGTCGGACATGATAAAGAAGCGCGCGGCTGAGGCGCTGAAGTCATTCTAAAAGAAAAGAGGGAAGGCAACCGCGGAGAGCATAGAGCTCAGCCACCGAGAGTGCGGAGAGAAGAGCTGAAAGGGCGATCCGGCCCGATTTCCCTCGCCGCTACAGCCCTGGCGTCTCTATGCAATGGAGAAGCCTGTTTATACGGTTCGCGGGCTTCTCGTACGCGACGAAGCGGAGCGTCATCGGGTAGCCCGACCTCGATATCATCGGGATGTCTTTGCCCAGACAATCCTCCATGGGACCATCCAGTTCGGGGAAGAGCTCCGACCGGATCGGAACGAAAGCCAGCTTCTCGCCGTCGAAGTGAAGCTCCGCGGATTTTCGCGGAACGCTCACGAGGAATACGAGAAAGTCGCTCGCTCCGCCTCCTACGGATTTCGAGGCCCCCGCCGAGAGCGCATGCACGTTACGCATGCCTATATGGGAATTCTGCTCGGCTACGAGAAGCTCGATCTCCATGGATCCGGGCTTGACCACGCGAGGCGCGTAGGATGCCGCCTGGCGCTGCGCCTTGGATTCGGCCTCACGCGATCGCGATGGCCTGGCCGCCGGCCTTCGTCGCCCCGAGGCCTCCGCCAGCAAGGAGACGGTCCGCTCGGATTCGGCCTTCCTTTGGGCAAGCAGGGCCGCCGCGCTTCCTTCGATCACGGCATCATGCTCATTCGATTCGGGAACCGCTCGTACGAGGGCGCGTGCCCCTCGAGCGACGCTCGCCGCCGGCGCTTCCCGCGGATCCACCTTGGCGGCCCTCCGCGCGGCTTCCGCAAGCAGGGCGGCGTCCCGAGCCGCCTCTTCCCGCCGGCTTGCCGCTATGGCCTTGGCCGAGCGGATGGCGGAAGCCGATCGCTCGCCTTCGCTGGCGGACCCGGCCGCAGCTGCAGCCTCGAGGACGGCCCTGGCATCGGCAGCCTTCAATGGATGAGGCGCGGCGCCCGCCGCGACGCCCCGAGCGCGCGGGGATTCGACCTCGGCGGCGGCAGTAGACGAAGTGGCCGAGTCATAGGCATCCGCCTGGAGGACTGCCGCGGCGATAGTCGGCTCGGCGCGTTTCGGCATGCGCCTGATCATGATGGCAGCGCCGAGCAGCGCGGCAAGGCCCAGAAGGAGGACGATCGCGAAAAGCACGATCCGCGCTCCCGAGCGCAGCAAGGCCGAGATCGGATTCTTCGCGAGGTCGAGATCGAGAGTCCCGGAATCCGGGCTGACGCGAACGCCGTTGGCGAAATGCAGGGTGACCTGGAGCTTCGACCGACCCTGCGGTACCGAGTCGGGTATCAGTACCGGAACGTCCATCGACCCCGAGCGGCCGCCCTGAAGAGTGAGGAAGGCCTTGCTCGCGAGGATATCCGAATCGCCCAAGCGTACGCGGTCGAGCTCGAGCCCTACGGCCGATTCGGATGCGTTGCGCAACTTGATCGTGAAGGAGAACGAGTAGTCCCGCTTTCCGAGCGGGCCGGGGAACTGGACCATAGGGAGAGATAGGCTGTTCCTCGCTATGTCAGCCTTGCCGTCGGCGGAGAAGTCGGACACCTTTGCGTCGAGGGCGGCGGCCGCGGCGTCGAGATAGGATTTCCCCTTGGCCTCGGCGCTGTAGGGGGAGGGCGCCCCGCGCTCCCCGGGTTTCGGGAAGGGAAGCCGGATTATATGAACGGGCCAGCCGTTGGCGCGGATCTTGGCCGCGACGGCCTCGATTTCCGCCGCGACCTTCTCCGGAGGCATGCCGAAGGTCGGGCTCGAGGGAGGGGGGTTATGGACGCCGTCGGTTATGACGACGATCACCTTGCGCCTGCTCTCAGGAAGGTCCGCGACGTATTGGTAGAGGTAGCTGAGGCCGCCGACGAGATCGCTGTAGCGAGCCAGCGGATAAAGCAGGTACAGGCGGCCTAGCACGGACTTGACGTCGGCTTCGCTCGACATGCGTTGCGCGATCTCGGTTTGGGCTATCTCGCCGAAGCTGAGCAGGTGGAAGGTGTCGCCGAAGCGAAGGTAGTCCTTGACGACCGACGAGATTACGAAATCGGTCACGTCCTGGAAATACGGCATGACGCTCTGCGAGACGTCGAGAAGGACGACCACGTCGGTGGCGTCCGAATCGGCCCCGGAGGGAGCCTGGATGGGCGACTGCGCCTCAGCGGGGAAGGCGGCGACCGTCGCGAGCAGGACGATGCAAGTGGCTAGCGCCGCGATGCTTCTTCTCGACATCGACATGTTCTTCGCTCCTTCCGGCGCCGATCGCTACAACCTGGCCGCCTCGATGCGCTCGACCTTATATTGGAATTTGCGCTCATGGATGAGGAAGCTGAGACGCTCGCCCGCCTTGTGGTTGAGGAGCTTCTTGCCGAGGGGCGACAGATAGGAGATGACGTTGTTCGCGGGGTCGGATTCCCAGGGCCCGAGTATGGTATAGGCCTCGGAATCGCCGGATATCTCGTTCGCGAGGGTCACGACGGTCCCGAAGGATACCTTGCCGACCGACACCGTCGACTTATCGAAGATCTGCGCGCGCTCGATCTCGTTCTTCAGCTTCGCGACCTTGGAATTGAGCTCGTCCTGCTTCTCTTTCGCGGCCTTGTACTCGGCGTTCTCGCGAAGGTCTCCGAGCGATAGGGCATAGGCGATCTCTTTCTGGTTCGCCGGTACCTCGACGTCGAGGATTTCGGAGAGCAAGGCCTGCTTCTCGCTGTACTTGCTCGAGGTGACCATGAGCCCGCGGGAAACGACCTGCTTTTCCTCTTCTCCGCCGAAGTGGAATTCCGGCCATTTCTCCATGATCTTCCGTCGCATCGAGAGCTTGATCGCGGGATCCAGGTCCTTCACGTCGCTCACGAGGGTATAGACGCGCTCGATGGTCTCGGCCCTCGATTCGAGGAGGTAGGCCTCGAGCGTGGAATCCTTGAACAGGATGGCCTGGACCTGCTTATTGATCTTTCGGTTCTCCGTAGTGTCCCTGTGGCTCTCGATCTCCTTGAAGGTCAGGTCGAGGATATGAACGAGGGTGATCATGATCTTCTCGTACGAGAGGCCGAGCGTGGAGAACCACTCCTCGTCTTTCAGGTTCTTGACGACCCAGATGAAGGCCTCGCGATGATCGCGGTAATTCTCGACGATGTCGAGCACCATGCGGCGGAGCTTATCCTCGTATCCGCCAGACTTGAGCGTATCGAGCATACCGGCATTCAGCGAATAGGGGAAGAGCTTGACGTATACGTCGGCCCAATCGGGTACGAAATTCTTTATGTGCAGGAGAAAGGATCGCCGAAGCTCCGCGTCCTTTATGGCATCGTAGACTGCGACCGGATCCTCGATCTCGTCGAAGAGCTCGGCGAAGCCGAGAGTCGCCGCGCCTTTCAAATGGCTGTACTTGGCCGCCAGCTCCTTCAGGAAGAGGTAGGAAGCGACCACCGTCTCGTTCGCGGCCTGGTACGAGCGCACGAAGCCGGTGAAGAAGGCCAGCATCTCCGTGAAGAACTCGGAGTCGGGCTCGCCCGACTCGAGGAAGTCTCGGATGTACTGGACTCGCGCGAAGAAGTTCTTCTCGGCCTTGAATTGGTTGTACACCTTCTCCTCGAAGGACAGCGGGCGGTCGCGCACTATGTAGGTGGCGATGTCGTCGGTAGCGTTGCCGAAGATGGAATCCGTCTTCAGGACTTCGCGGGCCTTCGCGCTCCATGAGTTCCACTCGTTCGCGGTGAGGACCGACGGCACCAGCTCGGCCTTGATGTGCTTGAGGTCCGCGCGATTGTCGAAGCTCTTTATGATGATGCGCAGGGCCCATGCCGGGTCTCCCTTGACTTTCTCGCGGAGCTTGTCCTTGGACCACACGGCCTTCAGGACCCAGATATGCTCCTTCGATAGCGTCGTCAGGCTGTCGATGGCCATCTTTAGGGACATCTTGTGGCCGCGGCTCTTCGCGAAGTCGATGACGATGTCGTCGCCCTTTATGCTCGCTATGCGTCCGATGTTCCAGGTGCGATGGTAGACGAAATTGCCGGCGTCGAAGGCGATGTGCTTCTCGAAGTCCGCCATCGCCTCGTGCATAGCCCGGTAGGATTGGGCTATGTTCGATAGCCGAATGTAGTCCTCGAGATGCGAGTGGTCCCTGAACTTCCCCTTGTAGCACTCGATGACGTCCTTGCGGAGCGAGGGGTTCTTCTCGTC
>CAYNFM010000017.1:0-10988 GCA_964396415.1 uncultured Treponemataceae bacterium
ACCCTGATCTTCCACCTCGTCAACAAAGGCAAGGTCCCTGCCTACCTGGGCTCGTCCTTCGCCTTCATCGCCCCGATCATCGCGGTCTCGAAGACCTACGGCGCCACTGGCGCCTTCACCGGCATGATCGGCGCCGGCCTCGTCTACGTGGTCGTGTTCATCATCATCGCCCTCGTCGGCCTCAAGTGGATCGCCAGGGTCCTCCCGCCGGTCGTCGTCGGCCCCGTCGTAATGATCATAGGGCTGAGCCTCACGCCCGTCGCCATCGGCGAGGCGGCGAAGGGACTCCCGACGGCCCTGATCACCACGCTCATCGTCATCGTAGCGAGCATCTTCGGGAAGGGCTTCTTCAAGATCATCCCGATCCTCCTCGGCACGATCGGCGGCTACATCGTGGCCATCCTCTTCGGGCAAGTCGACTTCACGGCGATAAACGCCGCCTCGTGGATCGCCCTTCCCAAGCTCACCATCGTCACGGGCAACATGCCGGTGCTGGCCTGGGGCGCGGTCGCCATGATCGCGCCGGTCGCGATCGCGACCATCGTCGAGGACGTCGGCCATCTCCTGGTCATCGGCGATACGGTCGAGCGCGACCTCATGCACAAGCCCGGCCTCCACCGGGTCCTCCTCGGCAACGGCCTCGCCACGATGGTGGCCGGCTTCCTGGGCGGAGTGCCCGAGACGACCTACGGCGAGAACATCGGCGTATTGGCGATCACGCGAGTCTTTTCCTCCCGCGTCATCCAAGGCGCGGCCGTCATCGCGATCCTGCTTTCCTTCATCCAGAAGTTCGGCGCCGCGATCCAGACCATACCCCAACCCGTCCTCGGCGGCGTAACGATCATTCTCTACGGGATGATCGCGTCGGTAGGCCTTCGTACCCTCATCGAGAACAAGGTGAACATGGCCGCGAACCGAAACCTCCTCATCGTGTCGGTCATCTTCTCCTTCGGCGTCGGCGGCATGATCTTCAAGTTCGGCCCGAACTTCGAGTTCGCGGGTATCGCCTCCGCCGCAATCAGCGGCATCATCCTCAACCTTATCCTCCCCAAGGAAAAGGAAGAGGCGACAAAAGCGTAAAGCTAGGCCGGTCGGGCCTCGGGTCCGACCGGCAACGGAGGGCCGAGGATGGCGTCGGGGAACCTGAGCGAGTCAATATGCGCGAAGTTGAGCGAGCGCATACTGCGCTGGGATTACCTCCCGGGCCATAGGCTCACCGAGGAAGGGCTCTGCGCGGAATTCGCCGTGAGCCGAAGTCCCGTCCGCGAGGCCCTCAACACCCTCGTCGAGAATGGCCTCGTCGAGAAGCGGCCGCGCGTTGGCTATCACGTCAAGCTCCTGGACTTCGAGGAGATCGACGAGCTCTACGAAGTGCGGTTGGCCCTCGAGGAGTACGTAGTCGCAAGGCTGTGCCTCCAAGGCATGGACACCAAGCGGATCGACGAGCTCATAGCCTATTGGACCGACTTGCAGCGCAGGCTTCCGGACACGGCCGCCCTCGTTCCCGCATCCGACGAGAAATTCCACGAGACACTTGTTTCCTTCGCAAGGAACGGCGCCCTCTCCAAAGCCATCAAGGACATCGATCGCCGAATCCACTTCGTCAGGCTTGCCGACATTACCAGTCCCGAGCGGGTCAAGTCGACCTGCTCGGAGCACCTCGAGCTCCTGGCCGCGATACGCGATAAAAACTCCGCGCGCGCCCTCGATGCGCTGCGCAGGAACATCGATGGCGGTCGATCCTCGGTGGAGCTCGCGATCAAGGAGGCCTTGGCCCGTGCCTACCGCAGGCGCGACTGAGCTCGCCTACGAGGCGATCGCCTTCAAGGCGACATGGATCGGCGCGGCCCTGGCCCGCGGGCCCGGACGCGCTCGCGTCCACAGCGTCTTTCGCTCCGCGATCAACTTCGTCATCGAAGGATCGGACAGTCTTGCCGCCCTCACAGGAGGCTCAGGCGATGGCCTACCCAACGCGATCGCCTTGAACGCCGATCCCGACGGGCGGGACCGTCCGGATTTCCGGGATTGGCCCACGGCCCCCGGCTCGCCGGCATCCTTCGACGACGATTTCCTCGCCGTCGGCATGCGAGGGGCCGAGATTCGCGTGGACCTTCGGCTTGCGACCCGGGGGACGCGGCAAACGCTTCCCGCGATTCCGCGCCTGGGCCCAGCCTTCGGGGCCGCGATAGCCGAACTCTCTCGAAAGCAAGCCGAGCTCGAATGCGACTTGCGGATCGAAACGCTGCTCAGAGGAGAGAGAGCGCCTACCGCGATGGGAAGGAGGCTCGCATCGGCCGCGCGAGGGCTGGGAGAGGCGGCTTGCCGCGGCTTCCCGGAAGGTCCCGCCAGGCGCACCGCCGAAGTCGCCGTCATGCTCGGGGCCGAGGGCATCCTCGGCCTGGGCAGCGGGTTGACGCCTTCGGGAGACGATTTCCTCTGCGGTTTCCTCTGCGCCGCCGGGTGTTCCGCCGAAGCGCCCGGCAAGCCTGGACCCGACTCGCTCGTCGCGCTCCTCGGCGAAGCGGTCGAGGGGGGAATTCAGGCGACGGGAGCTATAAGCGCATCCTTCCTCAAGTGCGCCGCGCGCGGATTCTTTTCGCGCGATCTATGTGGCGCGGCCGCTTCCATCGCGCAGGATGATCCGGTCGCCGGCACGGCCTCGATTCGCCGCCTCTGCGGACTGGGCCATAGTTCGGGCGCGGATACGGCGACGGGCTTCCTATACGGCTTAGCCGTATTAACCTCTCCCTCTCATCATGAGGGACTCCTTCAAAATGCGGACGCGTTTTGAAATCGGCTTCAGGAGGCAACATGCTTCAAAGATTCGAGTACGCGGCGCCGACCGATAAGGCCGAGCTGCTTCGGCTGCTCGCCGAGAGCGCGGAATACCGCGCGCAGGCCGAGTACGGCGCTCGCACCGAGCATGGCGCGATGGCCAAGCTCCTCGCCGGAGGTACCGATCTCCTGGTCAACATCCGCGCGGGCGTGGCGAAGCCCAGCCTGGTCATAGACGTGAAGAAAGTCGCAGGCTACGCCGGCATCTCGTGGTCGGAGTCGGAAGGGCTCATTATTCGTCCGGCCGTCACGATAAACGAAATCCTGCGAGATGCCGCGGTCTCGTCGCGCTTTCCCCTACTCGCCGAGTGCGCGCGCGATCTCGCCTCCTATCAGATACGGAACAGGGCCACGGTCATCGGAAACGTAGTCAACGCCTCGCCCTGTTCCGACATGGCTCCCGCCCTCCTCTGCCTAGGGGCGCGGGCTCTCGTAGCCTCGAGCCGCGGACGGCGCGAGATTCCCTTCTCGGGGTTCTTCACCGGCGTAAAGAAGACGGCTCTCGGGTCGGACGAGATCCTCGAGGCTATCGTAGTCCCCGCGTCGTCCGCCGGCGCGCGCGGCGCTTACCGGAAGCTCAAGCGGATCGCCGGCCACGACCTCGGCATAGTCGGCGTGGCCCTCTCGCGAAAGGACGGACTCGTGAAGATCGGCATCAGCTCCTCGGCCCCTACGCCCATCCTCGTCGAGGGTCTCGAGGAGGGCGATTCCGTGGACAAGGTCGCCGCTGCCGCCCGCGAGGCGATAAGCCCGATAAGCGACGTCCGCTGCTCCAAGGAGTACCGCGAGTTCATGGTCGAGACTTTCGTGAAGCGCCTGATGAGGGAGGTAGCGTGATGAAGATACGCGTCATGGTGAACGGCGGGGCATATGAGCGCGATGTCGAGGCGCATAGGACCCTGCTCCGCTTTCTCCGCGAGGATCTGGGCCTTACCGGCACCAAGGAGGGCTGCGGCGCCGGCGAATGCGGGGCCTGTACGGTATTCCTGAACGGGAAGACCGTCAACTCCTGCATGGTCCTCGCCGTGGAGGCCGACGGAGCCGAGGTCGAGACCATCGAGGGCGAGGCCGAGGACGGGAGGCTCTCCGCCATACAGGCTGCCTTCGACCGGCACCATGCCATCCAGTGCGGCTATTGCACCGGCGGCATGGTGATGTCGGTCCGCGAGCTCTTGCGGAAGAACCCGAAGCCGAGCATAGCCCAGATCAAGGAAGGCATCGAAGGCAACTTCTGCCGCTGCACGGGATACCAACAGATCATCGAGGCCGTGCTCGACGTTTCGGGCCAGCTCACGCCCGCGAACAAAGGGGAACTGAAATATGCTTGAGAATACCGATCCCTCTGGCTTGGCCGTCGTCGGCAGGCCCGAGCGGCGCGTCGACGGCGTCGAGAAGGTGACGGGAGACGCGATCTACACGAGCGACATGAGCCTGCCGGGCATGCTCTACGCCCAGGTCAAGAAGAGCCCCCACGCCCGCGCGCGCATCCTGCGCGTGGACGCGTCCAAGGCGGAGTCCCTCCCGGGCGTGCGGGCAGTCCTCGTCGGCTCGGAGCTCGACTACCGACTCGGCCTCTACGTGGTGGATAAGGACATCCTCGCGAAGAAGGAAGTCCGGCACTACGGCGAGGCGGTCGCCGCGGTGGCCGCGGATTCCCTCGAGATCGCGCGCGAAGCGGTCGAGCTCATCGCCGTCGACTACGAGCCGCTGCCGCCGGTCCTCAACCACATGGACGCGCTAAAGCCCGGCGCCCCGCTCGTCCATCCCGACCTCGGATCCTACGATTACGTGCCGGTATTCAGCCCCCAGGCGGGGACGAACATACCCAACCTCTCCAAACTCCGAAAGGGCGACGTCGACAAGGGATTCGCCGAGTCCGAATGGATCGTCGAGCGCGAGTATACGAACCCTTCCGTGCAGCATGTGCCGATGGAGACCCACGTGGCGATCGTCGAATGGAAGTCAGGCGACGCCATCACCATATGGACGAGCGCCCAGTCGCCCTTCACGGTCCGCGCCCTCTTCTGCTACACTTTCAAGCTGCCCCTCAATAACGTACGAGTCGTAGTGCCTCACGTGGGCGGCGGCTTCGGGGGCAAGGCGGGCATACATCTCGAGCCCCTCGCGGCCTGCCTCTCCCGCAAGGCGGGCGGCAGGCCTGTAAAGCTTCAGGCGAGCCGAGAGGAGGAGTTCAGCCTCCTGCCTTGCCGCAGCGCCCTCACCTACAAGATCAAGACGGGCGTACGATCCGACGGAAGGATACTCGCGCAGGAGCTGACCCTCTATTGGGACGCCGGCGCCTACGCCGACTACGCCGTCAACGTCACTCGAGCATCGGGCTACTCGGCCGCCGGGCCCTACGATATCCCCAACGTCAAGCTCGACGCGTATACGATCTATACGAACAAGCCCTACGGGACCGCCTACCGCGGCTTCGGCCATGTCGAATTCTTCTGGGGCCTGGAACGCCATCTCGAGCTCGTCGCCGGCGTCATCGGCATGGATCCCCTCGAATTCCGCAAGCTGAACCTCCTCAAGCCGGGCTCGATCACCATAACCGGAGAGACTATAGCCGAGCATACGGGCGACCCGACAAAGTGCCTCGACGCCGCCGCGAAGGCGATCAACTATGGCCGGCTCACTCAAGAGGAGGCGGAGAGGGAGAAGCGAACGGGGCGCAAGATCGGCAAGGGCATCGCCACCCTCCACAAAGCCCCGGCCATGCCCTCGTTCACGGCCACGGCGGCGATAGTCAAAATGAACTCGGACGGATCCGTCATCGTCAACGTCGGCCTCACCGAGATAGGCCAGGGCTCGGCCACGGCGATCGCGCAGATCGCGGCCGAGCGCCTGCGCTTCCCCCTCTCCAAGATCAAGGTCGCGATCGAGAAGGACACGGACAAAGAGCCCTACGATTGGCAGACGGTGGCGTCCAAGGGAATCATCCTAAGCGGCAACGCCACTGTCCTAGCCTGCGAAGACCTTCTCAAAGAGGCATACGAAGTCGCGGCGCAGGTCCTCAGGGCGCAGCCGATAGACCTTGACCACGACGCGGAGAAAGTCTTCGTCAGGCACCGCCCCGATAGGTCCGTCAGCTTCGCGCAGCTCTCCGTCGGATACGCCTTCCCCGACGGGAACGCGATCGGCGGACCCCTCATCGGTGTCGGGCGCTACGTCGCGCAGGGTCTCAGCAATCTCGATAAGGAGACCGGTCAGGGTCTCCCCGCCCTCGACTGGACCTACGGGGCCCATGGGGTCATAGCGGAAGTCGACCTGGAGACGGGGGAGTACCAGGTCATCAAGGTAGCCTCGGTCTTCGACGTCGGGAAAGTCATAAATCCCGAAATCGTGCGCGGACAAGCCATCGGGGGGATGATCCAGGGCCTCGGCACGGCGATCTGCGAAGGTTACATCTACGACGATCAGGGACGCTTGCTCAATCCTTCCTTTACCGACAATAAAATCCCGACTGCCAAGGACCTCCCCGAGGAGATAGAGAGCATCGCGGTCGAGACCGCCCAACTGGACGGTCCCTACGGAGCGCGCGGCGTGGGCGAGCATCCGATGATCTCGGTGGCCCCGGCCCTCGGCAACGCCATCATGCAGGCCTCGGGCGCCGAGCTTCTCCATATGCCGATCCGCTTCGAGGACGTGTGGCGCGCGATGAGGAACCGGGAGCCGATAGACAACTGGATCACCAAGACGCCCACCGGCTCCTGCCGCTCGGACCCGGCGACCAGGATCCACTCGCCGAATCGGGCAGCGGCGCCGTGAGGCCGACGGGATGCGAGGCCGGCCCATGAAGGAGCTGTTATCGAAGGGCGGCTACCTTGCCGACTCGCGGGGACGCCCGCTCGACTGCGTCATCCTCGCGGCGGGCTCCTCGACGAGGATGGGAAGACCAAAACTCGGCCTTCCCCTCGGTACGGGCACTCTGCTGGGAATGACCATCGCCAATGCCCTGGCGGCGGGACTACGAGTCATCGTCGTCGCGAGACGCGACGACGATTCCATCCGAGATCTCGCCGGGCCCCACGTAGAAATAGTCCGGAACCCCCAGCCCGGCCGCGGCATGATCTCCTCCCTTAGGGAGGGCATAGGACTCGTCAGGGCCGAGCGCTTCTTCTTCATTCCGGCCGACATGCCATTCGTCGGTCCTGAGATCTATCGGGAACTAGCCCGATACGCCCCTGCGGCGCCGGTCCTGCCTTCGTTCGGAGGTAGGAGCGGACATCCGGTCCTTCTGCCATCGGAGCTCATACCGGCGATACTGGCCCTTTCGGAGGAGGTCCCGCTCAAATCACTCATCGCGACGGCGGGTCCCGCCTACGCCGAGATCGGGGATGACTCGATCCTGCGCGATATCGACACCGTCCAGGATTACGAGCATGCCCTCGCAGATCGATGGCTCTTGGGTCCGCCTATCTATAGTCCGGGCGCTGAGGCGTAAAGACGTGTAGGAGCTTGCCCGCGGCGATGCAAGCGACTCCGTGGGACTGCCCGGGTCCGGCGTAGAAAGAATCGCCCGGCCCAAGTCTGCGCTTGTCCATATCGACTTCCGCCTCGAACTCTCCCGATAGGCAATAAGTTAGCTGCTCTTCGGGATGAGAGTGGGCTCGACTCGCCCCCCCGGACTCGAAATCCATTTCGGCAAGCATAAGGGCGCCGCCGAAAGCGAGAAGTCGGCGTGAAGGGGCTTTTTCTCCCGATGGATCGGCCACGGGAACTCGCAAGGGAAATATCGAATGGGGAAAAAATCGTTCCTGCATTTCGATCTCCGATTCGATGCCAAAAAGAGTTGGTTTCGGGGCAATTATTATATCCGAGTCTGGAGGATACGCAAGGACATTTGTCTCAGGCTACTTGCACCAATCAAAGGCTTTCACTATACTGCATAACGAATAGGCGTTTTCTATCAAATGATGGAAAACCGCATTACTTTCTAAGAAAAGGTGAAAGATCAATATGCCAATTGACATCCATACGATGAGGAATATCGGCATCAGCGCCCACATCGACTCCGGCAAGACTACGCTCTCCGAGCGCATCCTCTTTTATTGCAATAAGATCCACGCGATCCACGAGGTCCACGGAAAGGACGGCGCGGGAGCCACGATGGATTCGATGGACCTCGAGCGCGAGCGGGGAATAACGATCCAATCGGCGGCGACCAATGTCGAGTGGAAGGACTACACGATCAATCTAATCGACACGCCCGGCCATGTCGACTTCACGATCGAGGTCGAGCGCAGCTTGCGCGTCCTCGACGGAGCCATACTCGTCCTCTGCGCGGTGGCGGGCGTCCAGTCCCAGTCGATCACGGTGGACCGCCAGCTCAAGCGCTATCACGTTCCCAGGCTCGCCTTCATCAACAAGTGCGACCGCACGGGGGCCAACCCCTTCAAGGTCAAGGCCCAGCTTTCGGAGAAGCTCGGCCTCAATCCGGTCTTCCTCACCATCCCCATCGGTCTCGAGGACAAGCTCGAGGGGATCATCGACCTTCTCGACATGAAGGCCGTGTACTTCGACGGCGACAATGGCGAGGAACTCCGCTATGCGGAGATTCCGGCCCATCTCGTCGCCGAGGCCGCGAAATATCGGGAGGAGCTCCTGGAGTCCGCCTCCATGTACGACGACGAGCTCATGGAGGCGGTGCTCGAAGGCGACGCCACTAACGAGCTGATCATCCGCGCCCTCCGCAAGGGTTGCATAGCGGAGCAGGTCGTACCGGTCTTCGTGGGCTCGGCCTATAAGAACAAGGGAGTCCAAGTCCTCCTCGACGGCGTCGCGCGCTACCTCCCCGACCCTACCGAGGTCACGAACATCGCCCTCGACCTCGACAAGGACGAGGAACAGGTCGTCCTCAAGGCCGATCCGGCCGAGAAGACCGTGGCCCTCGGTT
This sequence comes from uncultured Treponemataceae bacterium, assembly GCA_964396415.1. Taxonomy (GTDB): domain Bacteria; phylum Spirochaetota; class Spirochaetia; order Treponematales; family Rectinemataceae; genus UBA1306. Next base: position 8,738 of record CAYNFM010000017.1, read on the forward strand.
TCAAGCTGGAGGACGGGCAGTACGGCCAGCTCACCTACGTGCGCATCTACCAGGGCGACATAAAGAAGGGCACGGAGCTCTTCAACACGCGCTCGCGGAAGAAGTTCAAGGTCGGCCGCCTCGTACGCATGCACGCCAACGCGATGGAGGATATCAACGAGGGCTACAACGGCGACATCGTCGCTCTCTTCGGCATAGAGTGCGCGTCGGGCGACACTTTCTGCGATCCTTCGCTCAACTACGCGATGACGTCGATGTTCGTTCCCGAGCCCGTGATCTCCCTCTCGATCGAGCCCAAGGACAAGAAGTCCTCCGACCAGATGGGCAAGGCCCTCAACAGGTTTACGAAGGAGGATCCTACCTTCAGGACCCACGTCGACGTCGAATCGAACCAGACGATCATCCGAGGCATGGGCGAGCTCCACCTCGAGGTCTACATCGAGCGCATGAAGCGCGAGTACAAGTGCGAGGTCGTGACCGGCATGCCCCAGGTCGCCTACCGCGAGGCCATCACCCAGCGCGCCGAATTCAACTACACGCACAAGAAGCAGACCGGCGGCTCCGGCCAGTACGGACGCGTCGCCGGCTTCATGGAACCCGACGAGGACAAGAACTACGAGTTCGTAAACTCGATCAAGGGGGCCGCGATCCCGAACGAGTTCATCCCCAGCTGCGACAAGGGTTTCAAGGAAGCCATCAAGAGGGGCAGCCTCATCGGATTTCCCATCGTCAACACTAAGGTCACTATCAACGACGGCCAGTCCCACCCGGTCGACTCCTCGGACATCGCGTTCCAGCTCGCCGCGATCGGCGCCTTCCGCGAGGCATACGAGAAGGCCAAGCCGGTAATCCTCGAGCCTATCATGAAAGTAGAGGTCGAGGGCCCGACGGAGTTCCAGGGCAACTTCTTCGCGTCGATAAACCAAAGGCGGGGCATCATTTCCTCATCCAGCGAGGACGGGGCCTTCTGCAAGGTCGAGGCCGAGGTACCGCTCTCGGAGATGTTCGGCTACTCCACGGTCATTCGTTCCCTAAGCCAAGGCAAGGCCGAATTCACGATGGAGTTCCTCAAGTACGGCAAGGTACCGACCGGGGTTTCCGAGCAGCTGCGCAAGGAATACCTCGAGAAGCGCAAGGCCGAGCAGGGCCGCTAAAGAACGGCCAAGCGGCCGAACGAGAATTCGACACGGAGATAAGGGAGATATCGGAGAGCGGGGAGACAAGGAAGAAGGGGGTTAAGGAAGAAGGGGGAAATGAGAGGTTTGAAGATCGTCTCTTCCTTCCTGCAATCCCCATCCCTTTCCCGTGATCTCCGTGCTCTCCTCTTCCTCCGTATTCCATCGAGTATATGTTCTTCCGAGCTAAATGTTGTTTTTGCCCTCGGGGGCGTTTGGGTCTATAATTATGCCAACAAGGAGTCCATATGCTGAAAGAGGAGCTTATCGTCAAGAGTCCGGTCCGCCTCCTTGAGAAGTCCATCGAAGGCGGGCTCAAGGCGGGCAACATCGGCGTGATCGCCAGCCGGAAGGGCATCGGCAAGACGAGCGTCCTGGTTCAGCTCGCCCTCGACAAGCTCCTCCAGGGAGAGAAGGTCATCCACGTCTCCTTCACCGCCCACGCGAGCTACGTAATCTCCTGGTACGAGAATATATTCTCCGAGCTCGCTCGGCGCAGGAATCTCGAGCACCTCGGCGACGTCAAGGATTCCCTGGTCAAGAACCGCGTCATCATGAACTTCGCGCAGGAGGCGGTGACGATAGATCAGATACTCCACTCCTTACGCGCGATGATCAACGAAGGGGGCTTCAAGGCGAGCACCCTCATCGTCGACGGCTACGATTTCACGAAGTCGACGGGCGATCGCTTCGCCAAGGTGAAGGCCTTCGCGGCCGAGATCGGACTCGAGGTCTGGTACTCCGCCACGCTGGCCGCCGAGGAGCCGCAGCTCGACAAGAATAACGTGCCCCTCATTCTCCGGGACTACCTGGACTCGATCTCGGTCCTCATACTCCTCGAGCCCAAGGCGGAATACATCCACTTCACGGTCATCAAGGACCACGGGCGCATGAATCCCCAGGACCTGAGGCTCAAGCTCGACGCCAAGACGCTGCTGATCGCGGAGACCTGAGCCTAGGGCCTTGCCTCGGCCCGGCTCGCGTCCTCGATCGCCGTGGCGCGCGGCGCTTGCGACGCCCAGCGCTTGCGACGCCCGGCGGCCCATGCTAGGCTCGGTCTCCAGAGGTAATCGATA
>CAYNFM010000017.1:11088-12228 GCA_964396415.1 uncultured Treponemataceae bacterium
GCGCTTGCGACGCCCGGCGGCCCATGCTAGGCTCGGTCTCCAGAGGTAATCGATATGGCCTTCTACGACCTTCCGAGGGACGAGCTCCCGAAGTACAGACCCGCGCGCCGCGAGGAGGAGGACTTCGACTCCTTCTGGGCATCTACCGCCGCCGACGCCGAAAAGCATCCCCTGGCGCCGCGCTTCGAAGCCTACCCGGCAGGTCTCGATTCGGTCGAGGTCCTCGACGCGTCCTTCGCCGGCTATGGCGGCCAACGCATCGCCGGATGGCTGATCCTCCCGGTCGCGAGCCTTCGGCCCTCGCTGCCCCTATATCGCCGCGGACTCTTGCCCTGCATGGTCGAGTTCCTCGGCTACGGCGGCGGCAGGGCCTTCCCCTGGGACTTCCTCCTTTGGGCGTCCGCCGGCTACGCGCACTTCGTGATGGACAGCCGCGGCCAGGGCTCGAGCTGGTCGCCCGGCGACACGGCCGACGAAGGCGTCTCGGGGCCGGCCGTTCCGGGCTTCATGACGCGGGGAATAGAGTCGCCCGAGACGTACTACTACCGACGGATCATGACCGACGCCGTCAGGGCGATAGAGGCCGCCGTCGCCCATCCCGCCGTCGACCCCGAGCGCGTCGCGGTGACTGGCGGCTCCCAGGGCGGCGGCCTCTCCATCGCGGCAGCGGCGCTTTCGAAGCGCGTGGGTTTCCTCATGCCCGAAGTGCCCTTCCTCTGCCATTATCGCCGCGCCACCGAGATAACGGACGACGATCCCTACGGCGAGATCGCCCGCTACCTCCGTACCCACCGCGGCTCGGAGGAGCGCTGCTTTCGCACCCTGTCCTACTTCGACGGCCTCAATTTCGCCGCCAGGACCAAGGTGCCCGCGCTCTACTCGGTGGGGCTCATGGATACGATCTGTCCGCCCTCCACGGTATACGCGGCCTATAACTGGCACGCGGGGCCCAAGGAAATCAAGGTCTATCCTTACAACAATCACGAGGGCGGCGGAACCTTCCACGCCCGCGAGAGGCTCGCCTTCGCGCAGACGAGCTTCGCGTCTCTATAGTCTATCTCGGGACCGATACTTCATCGATCAAGGTCCGCGAAATCGGATCGGAGCCTTGGGTCGGCGTCCATTTCATGATCCCGGCCG
>CAYNFM010000017.1:12328-48647 GCA_964396415.1 uncultured Treponemataceae bacterium
GGCGGGCGCGTGAGCATGTCTGCCTTGCCCTAGGAGACGGTTCTCGAGCCCTCGGCGTTTACGAGAATGCTCGACAGACTCGAGACTTCCGGTTTCGTGGGTCGCGTTCCATCGCCATCCGACCGCCGGGCTCTCGTAGTAGAATGTACTAAGGGGCAAGCCCTCGAGAAGGGGTATTCGGCCCTTTCAGAAGCTGTGACTTCCATCCACTATCGAGGTTTGAGCGTGAGGGAGATCGAGACTTTCGAATCGACGATGGGAAAAATCGTAAACAATCTCGAAAACGCCGAGTCAGATCGGTGAGTCCAGGTAAAGCGCGCGATCGCCCGGCCCCGCTATGAGCGAGGCCGGGATGCCCGAATCCTCCGCCTCGAGCTTGCGCAACGCGGGGAGCTTGTCCGCTCCCTTGACCAGGAATATCCTCCGACGCGCGGACCTCAGCGCGGCGAGGGTCAGAGTCATCCGGTCGAGGGGCGGGAGCGGGGAACGGGCCGTCGCCGCCAGCCGTACCGCCCCGAAGGGCTCGGCAGGCGCGAGAAGAATTGGCGAAGCGGGAAATAGGCTCGCCGTATGGCCGTCGGCGCCGAGGCCTAGGATGGCGAGGTCGAAGCCCGGCTCGGGGCCCAACGAAGCGCGGAGCTCGGCTTCGTAGCGTTCGCACGCGGAGGCCGCCTCCGCCTCGGTTTCCGCTTCCGGCCAAAGGCGCAGGCGAGGAGGCGGCGTCCACGAGCAGCCGGCGAAGGCTCGGGAGATCATATCGCCGTTGCGGGCGGCATCCCCGGGGGGAACTACCCGCTCGTCGCCGAGCCAAAGATCGACGGCAAGGCCCTCGAGAGACAGCGTGGACATCGCCCGGTAGACGGGCTCCGGCGTGAGGCCCCCCGCGAGGCAAAGCGAAAGGGAGGAGCGGTTTGCCTTCCGGGCCGAATCGGCCGCCGCAAGCAGCCCCGCTACCGCGGCATGGATCCACTCTGCCTCGCTCGAGAAAACGACGATCTGCATTCTTAGGAATATACGACTCGGGATTCGGCTTCGTACAGCCTGTCGAAGGCCCGGATTTCCCCCGCGCTTTTTTGCAATGCGACCTTCGATGAAGTAGACTGAACGGGTATCTATTCGTGGCGGAGCGCCTGGGCGGTCGCGCCTCTAATGGATGCAGGTAAATAAATGGACGAAATTTCGAAGCGGATCTTCGAGTTATTGCCTCAGTATATCGGATCTACGGACGCCGAGATGCGCTGCCGGTACGCCAATCGGTCCTACGCTGAGCTATTGAATAGGTCGCCCGCCTCCATGTTGGGCGTCCATGTCCGGGAACTTTGGGGTAAAAAGCTGTTCGATGAAGTGAGGCCCTTCCTCGAACGGGCATTGGCCGGCGAGACTGTCTCGTTCTCGAAGCGCATACGCCACTTCAACGGCGAACGGAGGTTCGGTAAAGTCGACCTGATCCCGGAGCCGGACGGCGGCTACATGGTCGTCATGCACGACCTCGATGCCGTCGAGAGGCATTTAAAGGACAGGGAGCGCCTTATCCACGAACTCGATCACCGGGTGAACAATATCCTGCAGATACTCCAATCCGTCCTGGCCCTCGAGGCCCAGGCGGCGCAAGGGAAGACATCCGCCGTCCTCGACTCGATCAAGGCCAGGGTAGACGCTCTGGCGCTCTCGTATGAGCTGCTGAGCGGAAACGAGCCCCAAGGAGGGTGGCCCGCCGCCATCGTGCTCGAAAGAGTCGCCTACAGCGTCGGCCCGGGGATCTCGGCTTCCTGCTCATCCGATGCGAATCTCCTGATACCGAACTCCAACATCGAGACTTTCGTATTCATCGCGACCGAGATAGCGCGATGGGCGGCCGCGGATGGCGCGATCGCTCGAATCGAGGCTCGCCGCCTTCCGGAAGGCCTCGAGCTGGCCGCCGAGAGCGAGGACGGCATCGACCTCACCACGAGGGCCGGAGCGGCGGGTATCGCCCTCGTCGAGTCCTTCGCCCGACGTTGCGGAGCCGGTCCCCTGCGCGGAGGCAAGCGCCTATCCATCATATTCCCCCTGAGCGAATGCAGCGAGCCGTTGGCCGAAGAATAGCGCGAGCCTGCTTTACGGCGGGATCGCGCTACTCGCAACGTGCCGTCAAGGCCGCGGGCCTCGACCCGGGACCGGTCGAGCCGATGGGATAGAGCAGGGGCGGAGGGCCGGAGGCCCAGGCATTCTCGAGGGCATCGACGATCCGCCAGGCTTCCTCCGTCTCATCGGAACGGATGAAGAGAGTGGAATCGCCGGCGAGGGCGTCCGCGATGAGCCTCTCGTAAGCCTCGGGGAAGTAGGCGTCATTGCGCTCCCTGTAGGCAAAGCGGAGCTCTTTCGGAGCGACCCGCTCGGCTGCCGGTTCCTTGGCGTTGAATCGGAGCCACATGCCCTCGTCCGGCTGGATCCTGACCGTGAGAGCGTTAGGCAACAGCAAATCGCCGCAGAAGCCCGCGAACAAGGTCGCCGGTGGCCTCTTGAACAAGACGCGTATCTCGCTCACCTGCCTGTCTAGCGCCTTGCCGGTCCGAAGGGTGAAAGGAACGCCGGCGAAACGCCAATTATCCACCTCGAGCCTGAGCGAAACGAAGGTCTCGGTCCTCGAGCCCGGAGCCACTCGGGCCTCGTCGAGGTACGAGAGGCGGGGCGCGCCGTTCGAGCCCGCGCGATCGGCCGGGATCATCGAATACTGTCCCCTTACGGAGCGGGCGAGCAGCTCGTCGCTCGAATACTCGCGTATCGATTTGAGCACCTTCACCTTCTCGCCGCGCACGGATTCGGGGTCGAGCCCCGTAGGGGGCTCCATCGCGACCAGGCAAAGAAGCTGTATGAGGTGGTTTTGAAGCATGTCGCGGGCGGCTCCGGCCCTGTCGTAGTAGCCGCCCCTCGACCCGATGCCGCTCGTTTCGAGTACGTCGATCTCCACCGACTCTATATGGTTGCGGTTCCAAAGAGGCTCGAAAATGGAATTGGCGAAGCGCAAGTAGAGCAGATTCTGAACCGTCTCCTTGCCGAGATAATGGTCTATGCGAAAGAGACTATCCTCGGCGAAGCAGGATTGCAGAGTCGCGTTGAGGGAGCGGGCGCTCTCGAGGTCGGAGCCGAAGGGCTTTTCCACCACGAGGCGGCGGAAGCCCTCCCCTGCGGCGCGGCGCGTGTCCTCGCGCGATCCCGGGGGGGCCCCGAGCCCGACCCGCGCGAGACCGAGCGCGACACTCGCGAATTCCTCGGGGGCGACGGCCAGGTAGAAGAGGGCGTTGACCGGCATTCCGGTCTGCGCAAGGACTCGAGCGAGACCGCGATAGGCGGCTTCGTCGTCGAAGGAGCCGCGGAAATACGAGATCCTGCGCGAGAGCCGCTCCCACGCCCCCTCGTCCAGAGGCTTCGAATGCGAGTTGACCGCGCACGCGCCTCGCATTTCCTCGATAAAGGCCTCGCTGGAAAGCTCCCGCCTCGCGAAGCCGATGACGACGGTTTCGGAAGGCAAGATCTGCATGCGCTCGAGATTATAGAGCGCGGGAAATATCTTTCGGCGCGACAGATCGCCGGTCGCGCCGAACACTACTATCGCCGCCGCCTCGGGTTCCAAGGCATTGCCCGAAAGGTCGCAGTAGCCGAACTCCTCGTTGTGATCGGGCATGGGATCGAGTCTCCTCTCAGGACCCAAATATACTGAAATTAGCGACGGGATTCCCGCGAATTTCCTCCCGGCCCGGATGGATACCAATGGAACCATTGTTCCTCGGCTCCGTTGACGATTTTATGGATCGAGGGCGCGTATCGCCCGAAAAAGTCCCCGAAATCGCGTCTATTGGTCACGAAGCCCATACCCCAGCCCGAAAAGCGCTCCGCCGTCGAGCCAAGGACGCGATAGTTGGCCTCGGCCTCGTCGACGGTCCCCAGCCTCTCGCCGTAGGGCGGATTGCAGATCAGGGAACCGACCTCGTAGTCGGGCCTCGCCTCCTCGACCCTGCCCAGCCTCAAATCGAGACCGGCGGCCACTCCCGCCCGCGCCGCGTTGGCCCTGGCAGCCTCGAGCGCTCGGGGGTCGGCGTCGCTGCCGACGATTCGGAATTCGGCATCGCGCCGCACGCGCGCCTTCGCGCCCTCTATCTCGCCGGATACCGCCCCGGCTCGGACAGCGCCCGAATTGCCGCCGCCGCCGATGGCGATGGGCATGTCCTCGAGGGAAAAGGCGCGGCCCAGGCCCGGCGCCCTATCCATCGCCAACAGGGCGGCCTCGATCGCGATCGTCCCCGAGCCGCAGAATGGATCGAGGAGGGGGACGCGGCGATTCCAGCCGGCGAGGAAGAGAATGCCGGCGGCGATCGTCTCCTTGAGTGGGGCCTTGGAGGCGGACAGGCGATAACCGCGCTTATGCAGGGCTTCGCCGGAGGTATCGAGGCCAAGGAGGCAGTCGTCCGAGTCGAGATAAACGCGCAGCCCCCTCTCTTTCCCCGTCTCGGGCATGCGGATGATCTTGTAAACGGAGAGCAGCCGCTCGTAGATCGCCTTGTGGACGACGGATTGCACGGAAGTCTGCGCGGCCAGGCGCGAAGACTTGATCCTCACGCGCTCGATGACGAGCCTGTCCTCGCGACGGATAAAGAGCTCCCAGGGCAGGGCCCGAACGGTCTCGAAGAGCTGGTCGAAGTCGAGGGCCCGGAAGCGCCCGGCCTCGACGAGGACGCGCTCGGCCGTCCTCAGGCAGAGGTTGGCGCGCATGAGGGAAGAAGCGGCCTTCTCCGGCGAACCCAGCCCGAAGCGCACCCGTCCGGCCTCCCTGCCCGCTACGGCGAGGCCGATCCGCTCGATCTCGGTCTGACAGACTTTCTCGAGGCCGAGCGCGCAGACGGCGAGGCCGTATTCCGGTGATCTCACTCCCGTAGTATGGACCGTTTCGTCCTCCGGCAACAAGCAGATATCCCGGATGGACCGCCCCTTGACAGCATTAAAGGCCATCGATAATATGCGATCCGTTCTCTTCGGGGGTGTAGCTCAGTTGGCTAGAGCGCTTGAATGGCATTCAAGAGGTCGCCGGTTCAATTCCGGCCACCTCCACGATAGAAACGACCACCGTTGCGCGGTGGTCGTTTCTATTGGCGCGGAGGGGTTCAGAGGCGATTCCGGCAGTAGCGATGGCCGGCTTCTCGAGCGAATTTTCTATTGCCCCGACTATGGTCGGCCTCCGCTTCGGAAATATCGTCTCGACGAGAGCCGGCGGCGCGGCGGCCTTGAAGGCCGCCCTCGGGAGCGATACAATATCGTTAAATAGTCCTCGGCAGACGGCGCCCCGCGGTCTCGGGGCATGCCGGGACAAAGCGGAGAATGCCAGTGTCCGACGATATAGATCCCGAAATCGCAGCGCTGATCGGGGGCTCGATCAAGGAATACCGACCGGCGGAAGCGGCGGACGACGGCAAGGCGCCGCAGGGGGCGCCCCTGCCGCCCGATTTCAGTTCCTTGTTCGGCGATATGGGCGCGACGGCCGAGCCGCGCAGCAAGCAGGAATTCGACGTCGATCTAACGCGGAAGAGCTTCGGGAAGGTCGATCGGACGGAGGCGGAAAGCCCCTCCGCCTGGTTCTCCGATCCCGCCTACTACAAGACCGTCCTCGGCGGCGAGGGCGAAGAGGCCAACAAGCTCCACGAGCTCCTTGGAAAGTACCTGCGAGCCACGGACCCGAAGGATAAAGGCGTATACCGCCAACAGATCATCACGGCCTATTGGTACTTAGCCTCCAAGCTCGCGCTCCACTCGATAGGCGCCCAGTCGCCCCTGTTCAAGAAAGTAGCCGTACGCTTCGCCGCCGTGCTCCCGACCCTTCTCTCGCCGGAAATGGCCGAGACCTTCCATCGAATCATCTTCGAGAAGGGGATCGACGAGCCTGTCTACTATATCGACGAGTGGATGCGCGCCGTAGCGACCGGCCTCGTCAGCGCGAGCGCCACCGACGAGGTGAAGCCGAAGGCGCAATCGGGAGACGACAAGTCGAGGTTCACCGTCCTTATCCAACGCGCCCAGGGCAAGCGCGACGCATCCGAAGGCATAATGAAGGCCAAGGCCGAGGAGAGGCGCCAGCTCGAGTCCCTGCTCAAGGAGCGGGTCGAGTCGATCTGCAGTCACCAGAGTCATCCCGGCCTCCTCCACGTGCCGGCCCCCTATACCGAGTCCCAAAAAAAGAGCATGAGCGAGCTCTACGACCTCATCCGCAAGATGCTCTCGGTCGACAAGGAACTCCTGCAGACGATAGGCGAATTCGACAGGGCGGGCGAGGACCTCAAGAGCGTGCAGGAGAAGGCGGGGGCCCTCGGGCAGGAAGCCAAGGCCGACATGCAGACCCTCGCCCAGGAATTCGATACCCTCCGTCAAATGACGCGACTCTGCATAGGCCGCCAGGGCAACCATTTTCCCCTTCTCTCGCGCGAGTACTTTCACGGGGGAATCAAGGATATCGCCACGCGCGAGAACGTCGTCCGCGCCCTCGCCGCCATCGAGGCGATCGACTGCGAAGCCTTTTGCAGGCCTTACAAGAGCGCCCTCAACCGGATAGTCCCCTTCGTCCTCCTCGTCCCGTGCTATGGCGATTCGGGCGTGTGCTGGGAGCCTTTCGACAATCACAATCGCGCGACGAGCAGGGGTCGCATCGCGATACCGATGTACCCGAAGAATCTCACCATGGCCATGCTGACCGCCGTGGCCGATCTGCGCTGGCAGGTCGCCAAGGAGAAGGCCTCGTACTATTGGATGGAAGAAGGCCTCACCGGCAACTACTACCAGTGGTTCCAATCCCGCAAGATCCGCGGCGACGTCAAGGAGTACTTCATCCAGGACTACCTCGTCTGGATCTCCAAGGAATCCGAGGGAATACAGAAGCTCGACAAGGAGATTCGCGGCATTTTCTGGCGCTATATCCCCTTCTCGAAAGAGATAAAGGAGAAGCTGAAGACCCGCAGCTATGTCTATCAGGAGCTCTATCAGAAAGACGTTAACCGCTCGATGTCGGACGGATATTGATCGAAGTTGACACCATGGAGGACGGTGTCTATACTCCTGCCTTCAGGAGGATGAAATGGAACCCATCAGCCGCAGGTATCGCGATCGCATCGTGCGCATGATGGGCGTCTCGCGCGGGCAGACGATCGTATCCGACAAGAACGTCCATCAGCCGGGCAATCCGGACATCCTACCTTATATCGATTCCATCATCGCCGAGAACCTCCTGCCCGGATCGGGCATACGAGGAATGGAGAATCTCGAAGAGCTCCTCGCGGCAGCCAAAGACGGCGAGGCTTGCCTCCTCCTGCTCGAGCACTACTCCAACTTCGACCTTCCCGTTTTCCACTACCTCTTGCGACAATCGGGAGCCGGGGGGCCGGCCTTCGCCGACGCCCTCCTCGCGATAGCCGGAATCAAGCTCAACGAGACTAATCCCGTAGTGCTCGCCTTTACCGAGGCCTACTCGCGCTTGGTCATCTACCCCAGCCGCTCGATCGAGATAATCCAGCGCAATCTCAAGGACCCCAAGGAGATGCTGGCCGAGGTGATGCGGAGCACGACCGTCAACCTCGCCTCGATGCGAGCCCTCCTCGAGCTCAAGAAGCAGGGCAATATCATCCTCGTGTTTCCCTCCGGCACCCGCTACCGCCCCTGGGACCCGAGCAGCAAGAAAGGCGTTCGCGAGATCGCCTCCTACGTGAAATCCTTTTCGAGGATGTGCCTCGTGGCGGTCAACGGCAACATCCTTCGCCTCAACAGCGAGGAAGGCGGCGGAATGGAAGACGACCTCGTCTGCGAGGACCGCGTCGTCTATACCGCCGGCTCGGTCATCGACTGCGCATCCTTCCGCGAGCACGTGAAACGCGTGCACCACTTCCGCGAGGATAAGAAGCAGGCCATGGTCGACGAGATCATGGCCCAACTCGAGCGCCTGCACGATACTGCCGAGAAAGACCGTCTCGCCCGATAGAAGAGCCGGATGCGGGCCCTCGGTGAAGGGATGCCGGAGAGCCTCTCTTCATGCGCGAATTCCTCAGTAAATCTTATAAGGGACCATTTCAACGACCATGACCCTCGCGCGGACCTGGCAGGTATAGGAGCCGCCGAGAATCGCGATGGAGGGCGGTCTGTCGAAGACCACCCGTCCCTTGACGAGGCGGGGCTTGTTCGGCTCGATCAGCCGCAAATAGGAGCGGACGGCCGTCCGGAGCCCGTCGAGGTAGGCGGCCCGCCTTCCCTTGACGCCTAGGTTCATATCGGCCTTCCCGATGCCCTGGGCCCCTTTCCATGGATCGCTCGCATAGCTCTCCATAAGGGAGACGAGGTCGGCATCGGGTCGATATTCAACGATAAAATCCAGTCGAGGGGGCTTCCCTCCGAGCTCCGGAGTCGTCGAGGACGACGGGAGGCCGGGCACCAGTCTCGGCGCGTCAGAGGCCAATGTCCGTATAGGCGCAATATCGAAGCGCTCGTCCACGGCCCTCGTCCTGTCGTAGGGAGTGTAACTGAATTCGAAGCCCCAGATCATACCGCCGAATATCCAGGAGGCCTCGTCCAATATGCGCCTGCGCGCCTCTTCGGGGCCGACGGGCCATTCTTCGCCCACTCCGGCCACGGGCTCCAAGTCCGCCCAGAACTCCGAGCGTAAAAGCCCCCTGTCGGTTTGAGCCGCGCAGGGTCCTGCGACCCACGACGCCCCCGCGAGGATGAAAGCTATCCTCATCGCGTCGAGGGGCCTCATCTACGTCCGGGAAAGAACCGCCGCCAGGGATTCACGCCGAAGCGAACGAGGAAGTATAGCCAACCGAAGGCGAAGCCGGCCAGATGGGTAAGATGGGCGATGCCGTTCATGAAGCCGAAGACCTGCGAGAAGAGCTCGATCAGAGTATAGCCGAGGACCATGAGGGGAGCGCGCATCGGGATGATGCCCCAGATGAGCACCTGCGCGTTCGGCTGGAGAGTCGCGAAGGCGAGGAGGACGGCGAAGATCGCGCCCGAAGCGCCGACGAATGGGATGCTCGCGCCGCCCGTAAAGAGATAGGCCGCGAATGTGAAGACTCCGGCGAGAAAGCCCGTGAGCAGAAAATAGAAGAGGAACTCCTTGGAACCGAGCTCCTTCTCCACGGCCGTCCCGAAAAAGAGAAGCCCGAGCATGTTTACGAGGAGGTGGGTCAGGTTCGCGTGGACGAACATGTAGGTAAGAGGCTGCCAGAAAAAGCCGCCCAGGACCAAGATCGGCGTCATCGCCAGATATCCGTCCATGGAGCCGCCGAGGATGAGTTTCAAGGCGAACACGAAGACATTGATCGCGATGAGCCACAAGGTATAATGCCGATAGCTGTAGCCGAAGGGCCGCCTGACGAGCGAATTGCGAGTCATGGCTTTACATTACGGAATTCCGGGCCCGTAGACAAGCACGCCCGGCGGGCGTACATTTTGCCGCGGGAGGGGGAGGAAGTGTCCACCGCCGCGCCTAATTGCCTGAAATGCCAATACTTCAGGATCACCTGGGAACCCGCCTTCCCCCGCTCCTGCCTGGTGTTCGGAATCAAGAGCAAGAACCTTCCCTCGCTCGAGGTCTTTGGCGCGACGGGCAAGCATTGCCCCTCCTTCGAGCTCAAGCCGGGTCTGCGCTGAAGGCGATTCGCCGCGGGCGCCATCGGCCCGGCCGCGTAGAGGACGGCCTTCAGTAGTCCTCGCTCCCGGTGCCCTTCGCGAGCTTCGCCCGGAAGAAGCGGTAGGCCAGGAACTGGTAGACGATGACGATGGGGACGAAGATCGCCGCGACGATAGCCATGAGCCTGAGCGTATACTGCCCCGAAGAGGAGTTGAAGGCCGTGAGGCTGGCGGCGGGATCGATGCTCGAGGGGATGAGATCGGGGAAAAGCCCTATGAAGGCGGTCGCGAGCACGAGGACTATCGCGGCGCAGGAAGCCGAGAACGCGCCGAGGACCCGCGATCTCGCGTGAAGCGGCTTCACCGCGACGAGGAAGGCCACCGCGAGCAAGGGAACGAGGAACAACGCGGGCCGGGACAGATAATTATCGTAGATCCTGGTCGCGAAGGCGGTCGCGACCAGGAAGAGGGCCGCGATTCCGAGGACGACGTACCAGAGGAACGAGGCGAGAGCGCGCGATCGCACGGCGAGGGAGCCGGACGTCCGATACTCCAGCCACAGGGCGCCGTGCTGGAGGAAAAGCGCGATGAAGAGAATCGCGGTAAGCAGCCCGTACCCGTTGAAGAGCATCCAGAAGCCGCCGCGATAGCCGTCGGTCGCGATGGGCAGTCCCTCGAAGATATTGCCGAAGCCGAGGCCGAGCACGAGAGGGGCGGTAAGGCTGCTGATCGCGAGGGCCCAGTCCCACCAGGAACGCCACTTCGCGCCCTCCGATTTGTTCCGGAACTCGATGGAGACTCCGCGCACGATGAGCGAGAACAGTATGAGAAGCATGGGTAGGTAGAGAAAGCTGAACATCGAGGCGTAGACGAGGGGGAAGGCGGCGAAGGTCGCTCCTCCCGCCGTGATGAGCCATACCTCGTTCCCGTTCCAGACGGGGCCTATCGCGGCGAGGGCAAGGCCGCGGTCGAACTCGCCTTCGGCGAGGAAATTGCGCAGCATGCCGGCGCCGAAATCGAAGCCGTCGAGCATGAAATAGACGGCCCACAAAACTCCCCAAAGCGCGAACCACAGGACTTGGAGCGTCATGTCGCCTCCTCCTTTCATTCCTCGGTCTGGCGCGCGTACTTGGCCAGAAGGTAGGCATCCACCGCGGCCAGGAAGCCGTAGATAAGGATGAAGCCGATGAGGGAGATCAGCACGTCGGCCGCGGTGATCGTGCGGGATACGGCGTCCGCGGTCCTCAGGAGCCCATATACGATCCAAGGCTGACGGCCCATCTCGGCAAGGACCCACCCGAGCTCGCAGGCGACATAGGGAAGGATGAGGGCGAAGGACATGATCCGGAGGAACCAGCGGTTCGCGGCGAGGCTGTCCTTCCAGGCGAATATGACCGCGAGCAGGGCGAGGAGGACGAAGAGGAAGCCGAGGGCTACCATTATCCTGAAGCTCCAGAAGGTAACGGCGACGGAAGGCCGCTGGTCGGCGGGAAAGTCGAGAAGTCCCTTAATGGTGGCGGTCGGGCTATGGTAGGACAATAGGCTCAGCATGTTGGGTATGGGCAGGGCCTCGATGCCGTTGCGCTCGGCCTTGGGTCGGGGAACCTCGAGGAGGTAGAACGGGGCGGAGCTCACCGTGTCCCATTGCGATTCCATCGCCGCCAGCTTTGTGGGCTGGTACTCGGCCACCTGGCGGCCCGAGAGATCCCCCGCCAGGATTATGAGCAGCGAGGCCGCGAGGCCTACCGTGGCGCCGATCCTGAAGGATCGCTTGAACATGTCCTCGCTCTTCCCGCGGAGGAGGTTGATCGCCGAGATGCCCATTACGAAGAAGGAAGAGAGGGTGAATGCAGCCATGCTCGTATGGAAGAGCTTGATCCACGCGTAGGGGTTCCAGATGAGGGCCCCGAAATCGACGAGTTGGGCCCTGCCGCCGACGAGCGCGAAGCCGCGCGGCTTCTGCATCCAGCCGTTCGCGAGGAGGATCCACAGCGCCGATAGGGTGCTCGCGAAGGCGACGACCCACATGATCGCGGCGTGGACGCCCTTCGAAACCCGCTTCCAGCTGAATACCCAGAGCCCGAGGAAGGTCGACTCGAGAAAGAAAGCCACCGTCGCCTCGATCGCGAGGGGCGCTCCGAATACGTCGCCGACGAATTTCGAGTACTCGGCCCAGTTCATCCCGAACTGAAACTCGAGGGTGATGCCGGTAACGACTCCGACGGCGAAATTGACGAGGAAGAGCCGGCTCCAGTATTTCGTCATCCGCAGGTAGACTTCGCGGCCCGTGAGCGCGTAGCGAGTCTCCATGAAAGCCACCAAGGCGCTGAGGCCCAGGGTCAGCGGCACGAAGAGGAAATGGAAGATCGCCACGGTCGCGAACTGGACGCGAGAGAGAGCCTCTACGCTCATATGATCCCCCTCAGTTCCCGAAGTATCGCACGGGGACGATTGCCTTTCTAGATCCATCTTCCGTACACTTACGCTCGCATGGCTCGAGATCCTTCCTGGCTGGCGAAGCGCGGCGAAGGCGCCCGGAGACGCCTGATCCTCACGGTCGCGCTCGGAGAGCTGTCCGGGATTTTCCTCATCGGCCAGACCGCACTCCTCGTCGCGATAGGGGACGGAGCGATCATGGGGCGCCGCGGGATGCGCGAGCTCGCCCCATTTTTCGCCGCCCTTCTCGCGACGATCGCCCTGCGCTCCCTCCTGGCCTGGGCGGTCAAGCGCGCGGCTTTCGAGTGCGCGTCGATCGTCAAGAAATCGCTTCGCCGGGACCTGATCGAGGGTCTCCGCGGGATCGGCCCCATCGCCCTCGCTCGGATGCATACGGGCGAGGTCGCGGAAGTGGTCGTAGAGGGCGTCGAGTCGCTCGAAGGCTACTACGCGGGCTATCTTCCCCAGAGGGCGATAGCCACCCTACTGCCCTTTACCGTCCTGGCGGCCGTCTTCCCCCTCGACTGGGTTTCCGGTCTCGTCCTCGTGCTCACGGCGGTATTCCTCCCGCTCAGCATGATCGTGATAGGCGAAGAAGCCCACGAGCGGAATCAGCGTCTGTGGGCGACTCTCGCGCGTATCAGCGGTCGATTCCTCGACGCGCTGCGGGGGCTGCCCACCGTCAAGATGTTCGGCGCCGCCCGCCGAGAGGCGAGAGAAATCGAGCGAAGCTCCGAAGAGTACAGACTCGCGACGATGTCGGTCCTGCGGATAGCCTTCCTCTCTTCGTTCATGCTCGAGCTCATTACCGCGGTCAGCATAGCCATCGTCGCGGTACTCACGGGCCTGAGGCTCCTTTCGGGCCAGATGCGCTTCGCTCCCGGTTATTTCATCCTCCTCGTCGCGCCCGAGTACTTTCTCACGCTCCGCAACCTGGGGACCCAGTACCACGCGCGGATGGAGGCGGCCAGCGCCGCCGAGCACATCCGAAAGCTCCTCGATAGGATCGGGACGGCCGTCCCGGCGCGGCCGAGCGGAGCGCCCCTCCGGCGGATCGGGAAAGGGAGGAACCCGCCGCGAGCGCGGGGCGCCGCCGTCGAGTTCAGCGACGTCGATTTCGCGTATGCCGAAAGGCCCATCCTCGAAGGCCTCTCGTTCTCCCTTTCGGCGGGAGAGAGCCTCGCCATCGTCGGGCCGAGCGGCTGCGGCAAATCCACCGTCCTCAATCTCCTCCTCGGCTTCGCGCTTCCATCGCGCGGCCGCGTCGGCCTGGATGGCGAGGATCTCGGGCGCGTCGCCCGAGATGCGCTCTACGAATCCATAGCCTGGCTACCGCAGCGCCCCGGCCTCTTCCACGGCAGCATAAGATACAACATCGGCCTGGGGCGCCCGTGGGCGTCGGAGGAGGACATCGCCCGCGCGGCGCGATCGGCCCACGTGGACGAATTCGCGGAAAGCCTGCCATCGGGACTCGATACCATCGTCGGAGAAGGCGGACGAAGCCTTTCGGCCGGACAGACGCAGCGAATCGCGCTTGCCCGCCTTTTCCTCCGCGCTCCCCGCCTCCTCCTCCTCGACGAGCCGACCGCCCACCTCGACCCGGAGAGCGAGCGCTTCGTGAACGCCTCGATAAGCGCCCTCGCGCAAGGCTGCAGCATGATAGTCGCCACGCATCGTCCCCTCGCCGCGGGGATGCGCAGTCTATCGCTGCGGGCGCTCCCATGAAGGACCTGCTCCGCCTGGCCGGGCTCCTCGTGCCGCAATGGCGGCGGGTTCTTCTCGGCACCGCCCTCGCGCTCGCGACCGTCCTGGCCAACATCGGGCTCCTGGCCCTGTCGAGCTGGTTCATCGCGTCGATGGCCATCGCGGGCTCTCTCGGCGCGGCGATGGACTATACCCTGCCCGCGGTCGGCGTTCGCGCGCTCGCCATCATCCGCGCCACCGGACGCTATGCCGAGCGGCTCGTCAATCACGATACCACCTTTCGCATCCTGAGCTCCCTAAGGCTATGGTTCTACGAGAGGATCGAGCCTTTGGCGCCGGCGCGACTCTCCGCATTCAGGAGCGGGGACCTGCTCGCGCGGATCCGGGCCGACATAGATTCCCTCGACGACTACTACGTCCGCGGCATCGTCCCGGCCCTCGCGGCCCTGCTCGCCGGCGCCTGCATCCTTCCTTTCCTCTCGCGCTACGATCCGAGGCTCGCGTGGATCGACTGCCTCGGCCTCGTTTTCGCCGGCCTCGCCGCTCCGCTCGCCCTGTCGGCCCTCGCCGCCCGCCCGGGACGGGAAAGCCTGCTCGGCTCGGCCGAGCTGCGCGCCTCTATCGTCGAGGAAATCGAAGGCATGGCCGACCTCATCGCCCTAGGCGCGGTCGCCGCCCACGCGCGGCGCATGGACGAGACGGCCGCCAGGCTCGACCATAGCCAGGGAAGGCTGGCTTCTCTGCGCGGCCTAGGCGAGGCCGCCGCCGTGGCGGCAAGCTCGATTACGGTATGGGGCGCGGCCTTCGTCCTGGTCGCGATAGTCGGCTCAGGCGGCCTGCCGCCCGCAGACCTGGCCATGCTGACCGTATTCGTGCTGGCCAGCTTCGAGACGACGCTTTCCCTGCCGACAGCGATTCAGAAAGCCGGAGAGATGGCGTCCGCGGCTAAACGGCTCTTCGAGATCATCGATGCGGAGCCGGCCGTCCCCCAATGCCCCTCGAGACCTCCGGCATCGCCCGGCAGGAGCGCCGACCTCTTCGTCCGCGGCCTCCGATTCCGATATGCGTCCGACCTTCCGCCGGTATTCGACGGTTTCTCCTTGGACCTGCCCGCAGGCGCTCGACTCGGCCTCGCGGGTCCATCAGGCGCCGGCAAAAGCAGCCTCGTAAGTCTTCTTCTGCGTTTCTGGGACTACCAGGACGGGAGTATCGAGCTGGCGGGCCGGGACCTGCGCTCCTTCGCGCCCGAGGACGCGAGGAGATTCTTCTCGGTCGTCCCCCAAGCGCCCTTCCTTTATCACGCATCCATCCGCGACAACCTTCTCTTCGCGGCAAGGCCCGAAGGGGGCGATCCAGGCCCCGAAGAGGATGTGCGCCTTCTCGAGGCCGTCGAGGCGGCGCGACTCTCCGAGCTCCTATCCAAACTGCCCGAGGGCCTCGACGCGATCGTCGGCGAGACGGGAAGGGCCGTTTCGGGCGGCGAGCTTCAGCGCATCGCCGTCGCGAGGGCTTTCCTCAAGGATGCGCCCATCTATCTTTTCGACGAGCCGACGGAGGGTCTCGACGACCGCGGCGCCGATGCCCTGCTGGAGACCATAGTCGGGCGCCTCGACGGCAAGTCGATCCTCATCATCAGCCATCGCGAGCGCGACCTGGCTATAACCGATCGCGTGCTGCGGATCGGTCATGGCGATTAGCGCCGGGACCGCGGGCTCCGCTCGGCATCTTCCGTCCCCGAATCGCCCGTATGGATTCTCGGTCGGACTTCGTGCGATAATTTCCCTCCCGGCGATCGCCGGGAGAGCGCGAGGAGGAGCATCGTGTACAAGCCGGTCGATCCGAAAGTCAACTTCCCCAAAATGGAAGAAGACATCGTCCGATTCTGGGAATCGGGCCGGATTTTCGAGAAATCGATTTCCCA
Source organism: uncultured Treponemataceae bacterium (assembly GCA_964396415.1). Lineage (GTDB taxonomy): Bacteria > Spirochaetota > Spirochaetia > Treponematales > Rectinemataceae > UBA1306. The sequence continues at coordinate 28,029 of CAYNFM010000017.1, forward strand.
GCGCGAAGGCAGGGAGGAGTTCGTATTCTACGACGGTCCCCCCTTCGCGACCGGCCTACCCCACTTCGGGCACTTCGTGCCCGGCACGATCAAGGACATAATCCCGCGCTACAAGGCGATGCGCGGCTTCAAGGTCGAGCGGCGCTTCGGCTGGGACTGTCACGGCCTCCCCGTCGAGAACATCATCGAGAAGGAGCTTGGCCTCGACTCGAAGACCGACATCGAGCGCTACGGCATCGCGAACTTCAACGAAGCCTGCCGCGCCGCGGTCCTCCGCTACGTCAAGGAATGGCGGACCATCATGACCCGCGCCGGCCGCTGGGTCGATTTCGACCACGACTACAAGACGATGGACCCGGACTATATGGAGTCGATCTGGTGGGTCATGAAGAGCCTCTGGGACAAGGGTCTCGTCTACGAGGGCCACTACATACTTCCTTATTGTCCCCGGTGCTCGACCGTCCTCTCCAATCACGAGCTCGCCTTGGGCGGCTACAAGGACGTCCACGATCCAGCCATCACGGTCAAGTTCAAGGTCCGCTCGGTCCCTGACAAGAAGGGACTGGATACGCTCGCGGACGGCTCCGGCAAAGACGGCCCGGCTTTCCTCCTCGCCTGGACGACGACGCCCTGGACGCTACCCTCGAACCTCGGCCTTTGCCTCGGCCCTGACATCGACTACGTCCTCGTTCGCGACGGAAGAGAACGCTACGTCCTGGCCGAATCGCGTCTCGGCGCTTACTACAAAGAGGGCGAGATACCCGAGATCCTCTGGCGTAAAAAAGGCAGCGACCTCGCGGGCATCGAGTACGAGCCCCTCTTCCCCTACTTCGCGGACCTGAGCGAACCTCGCGACGGGAGTCGCGGCGCCTTCCGGACGCTCACGGGAAAACATGTCACTACCGAAGACGGCACGGGCATAGTTCACACCGCACCGGGCTTCGGCGAGGAGGACCACGAGGTCATGAAGGCCACGGGCGTCCCGACCATCTGCCCGATCGACGCCGAGTGCAAGTTCACCGACGAGGTGAGCGACTACGCGGGAGTCTTCGTGAAGGATGCCGACAAGGCGATCATGGAAAGACTCAAAGCCGAGGGCAAGCTCGTGCGGCGGGAGCAGATCCTGCATGCCTATCCCCATTGCTGGCGCTGCGCCCATCCGCTCATCTACCGCGCGATCGGAAGCTGGTTCGTCGAGATCGACCCGATCAAGCCCAAGATGCTCTCGGCCAATTCGAAAGTGAGCTGGGTCCCGGAGCACATCAAGAACGGCCGCTTCGGGAAATGGCTGGAGGGCGCCCGCGACTGGGCGATCTCGCGCAGCCGTTATTGGGGCAATCCCCTACCCATCTGGAAATGCCCCGACTGCGGGAAGACCATCTGCGTCGGTGGCCGGGACGAGCTCGAGAAGCTTTCGGGCGCCAAGCTCACCGACCTGCACAAGCACTTCGTCGACGAGGTGACGATCCCTTGCCCCGGCGCCGGCGGCATCGCATGCGGCGGGACCATGATGCGGATACCCGAGGTCCTCGACTGCTGGTTCGAGTCGGGCTCAATGCCGTACGCCCAAGTTCACTACCCCTTCGAGAATAAAGAGCGCTTCGAGAGGCACTTCCCCTCGGACTTCATATCCGAGGGCCAGGACCAGACCCGAGGCTGGTTTTACTCGCTGACCGTCCTCGCCGCCGCCCTCTTTGATCGGCCTGCCTTCCAGAACTGCGTAGTCTCGGGCATGGTGCTCGCATCCGACGGCAAGAAGATGTCCAAGTCGCTCAAGAACTACACGGATCCCACGGAAGTCATGGGTAAATTCGGCGCGGACGCGCTCAGGCTTTTCCTTATGAACTCGGCCGTAACCAGGTGCGACGACCTTTGCTATTCCGACGATGGCGTGAAGGAGGTGCTCAAGGGCATCCTTATCCCGCTCTGGAATTCCTACGGCTTCTTCGTCACCTACGCGAACATCGACAAGTTCCCCGAGACCATGACCGAGGCGAATATCATCCCTGGAGCCTCCGGCGGCGGTGCGCGAAACCCCCTCGACCGCTGGATACTCTCGCGCTGCGAGGCCCTCGTCGCAAGCGTAACGATGGCTCTCGAGGTCTACGACATGCAGGGCGCGATAGCGCCCATCGTCGATTTCATCGACAGCCTCAACAATTGGTACATCCGGCGCTCGCGCCGGCGCTTTTGGCGCGCCAGCGAAGCTGGCCGGGGGGCCGACGAAGATAAGGCAGAGGCCTACGCGGTGCTCCGCCGAGTGCTCCTGCGACTCGTCACGGTGGCCGCGCCCTTCATGCCCTTCATCACCGAGGCGATCTGGCGCAACCTCGGCGCCGGCGCCGAGGCTCCGGGCGGCCATAGGAGCAGCGAGTCCGTGCACCTCAGCGACTGGCCGGAATACGAGGCCGCCCTGCGCGACGAGGAGCTCGAGAGGAAGATGGCCTCGGTACGGCATGCGGTATCGATGGGCCGCGCGCTCCGCGTGCAGAACGACCTCAAGATTCGGCAGCCCCTGGCGGCCGTCCACCTCGTCACCCGGGACGCCGCCGAGCGCGCGGTGCTCATGGAGATGGAGGAGATCCTCCGCGACGAGCTCAACGTCAAGCGAGTCGTTTTTCGAGACAACGAGGATGAGCTCGTCGAGTATTCGGCCAAGGCCAATTTCCGAGTCCTCGGCAAGGAGCTCGGAAAGGACATGAAGGCGGTGGCCGAGACGATCGAGCGGCTTTCGGGAAGCGCAGTGGCGAGTCTCATCGACGGTTCGGTCCTCGAGTTGTCGGTGGCCGGACGGTCGGTCGAGATCACGAAGGACAAAGTCGATATCCGCAGGGCCGAAAAGGAGGGTCTCAAGGTGCTCAACGAAGGCAGCCTGACCCTCGCCCTCGACACCGATATATCAGACGAGCTGATGGCCGAGGGCTATGCGCGCGATCTGGTGCGAGGCATCCAGAATCTCCGAAAGGAGGCGGGCTTCGAAGTGACCGACAGGATAAAGCTGGCCCTGGCGGGCGACGGGGACCTTAAGCGCGCGTACCAAGCTTTCATGGACTTCATCCGCTCCGAGACCCTGGCCAGTTCGGTGACCTGGGTCGAGGGGCCGGGCATCCCCGGATCGTCAGGCGCCTTCTCGGAGATCGAGGCAGGCGACAGGGTCTGGCGGGCGGCCGTCTCCAAGGCTTAGGCCTCGGCATCATCGACCCATGATCCCCGAGAAAGTGCGCAAGGTGCTCGAGGCCAACGGACTCGAGGCCCTCGAATTCGAGCCGGGCAGCACGCCAACGGCCCAGCTCGCGGCGGCGCGCATCGGCGTCGAAACGTCCCGCATCGCCAAGTCCCTCCTCTTCAAAGCCAAGGATGGGAGCTATTTCATGGTAGTCTGCCCAGGCGACAAGCGCCTGTCTTCAGCGGCCCTCAAGCGGGCCGCTGGTTCCAAGCTCTCGATGACCGACGCCGACGAAACGGAGCGGGTAACGGGCTACAGGCCGGGCGGCGTATGTCCCTTCGCCGTCGAGGGCGTGGCGATCCTGCTGGACGAGGCCTTGGGAGACTACGCCACCGTATATCCGGCCGCCGGGACGGACGCGACGGGCGTAGCCACGAGTCTGGGGGAGCTGGCGCGTATAACCGGCGGACGCATCGTGAATTTCTCCGAAGCGGACCGAAGCTGAGGCTTTTGCCTCAAGGACGATCGCGAAAGCCGTCGCGTAGCCGCCCCAAAGACGGGCAAGGGCCGATCTTTTCTCCAATCAATCCCTTTTTGGTTCATCCGCTTCGTCGTGGCCGGCGATTTCGCCTATTCTGTCCATAGTCTCCTTTGACAGGTAGTGCTCGATGCGACAGGCATCCTGCTCGGCGGTCTCGGGACCGACCCCCACGATGTTCCGGAGAAAGGCCGTAAGAAGATGGTGCCTGCGCCTGATCTCGGACGAGGCGGCCTTGCCGGCGGGACTCAGGAATACCTCGCCATAGTGCTCATGCTCAATGAGGCCGCGGCGCTCGAGTTCGTGCAGCGCCGCATGAACGGATGGCTTGGAAACCCCGAGCTCGCTGGCGATATCGGTGACGCGGGCCTTCTCGGCTCTTTCCCTGAGCAGACCTATGGTTTCGAGGTACATCTCCAGGCTTTCGGTCAATCGAAAACTCCGCGTTTCGGGTACGACGCTCCGTCAACTATAACCACGAGCGAGGCTCGAGGCAAAGGAACTCGACGGGAAACACGAAGTGAGTTTAGCGAATACGGGCTTCCGCCGCTATCCGCTTCATGCTAGGATGCGAGCATCTTCCATATTAAAGTAGGAGGATGCTTATGATCCGAGTTAAAAAGCCTCTTAAAACCATAGTGATGCTGGTTTCCATAATCATGATTTTCGCCTCCTGCGCCTCCAAGCCCAAGCCCCCCGTGCCGGAGCCCGCCGTACCTCCTCCTGCGCCCCCTCCCGCGCAGAGCGCGCCTCAGGTCGCCCCGACCGTCAGCCAGGACGATCTCGACAGGCTTCTGGCCCAGGCCAAGGACTTAAAGAAGAAGGCCTTCGATCTCAAGCTCTTCGAAGTCCTACCGGACGATTACAAGGCCGCCGATGCCCTATACGGCAAAGCGGCCAAATCCTACGACGATAAAGACGCTCCCGCGGCGAAGGACGGTCTCGACAAGACCATCGCGGCCTATAATGACCTCATTACCCGAGGCGTCATCGCCGTTGCCGCGGCCCAAAAAAAGAATGCCGAGGACATGAAGGCGACCGCGATCAAAGCCGGCGCCGACGGCTCGCAGCCCGAGCGTTTCGGCGCGGGGGACGATGCCTTCAAGGCCGCCGACACCCTCGTAACCGACTCCAAGTCCGAAGAGGCTATTCCCGGTTTCGAGCAGGCCTTGCTCTACTACGAGCTCGCCTGGAAACGCGCGATCGCGACCGACCTGAGGCAGAGCATCGAGGACAAGGACTTCGCAAAGTGGGATTCGGGAAACTTCCAGCTCGCCGACAATAAGTACCAGGCCGAGCAAGGTTTCTGGGCTTCGGGAAACGCGGCCGACAGAGCCTCGGGGGTCGACGCCCTCGACGAGGCTATCCTCCGCTTCAATCTTGTCGTGCAAAAGGGACGGGAAATGGCTGTTGCCGTCGTAAAAGCGAAGACGGACGAATCCAAGCAGCGTTCCGAGGAAATCAAGGCCAACGTAGCGGTCAAGGATATGTACGATTCGGCAATACAGCTCTATAACGAGGGAGCGAGCCAGCTCGCGGCCAAGGATTACGAAGCCGCGGTCGGCGCCTACACCGACGCCGGCGCCGGCTTCGACGCGGCATACCAGGCCGCTGCCGCGAAGCGGGCTACTGCCGAGGCGGCTATGAAGGAGGCCGCCAACGCCACGGCCGAGAGCCAGCGCAAGGCAGAGGAGGCCGAACCCCTCCTCCAGGCGAATTCTCCCGAGAATTCGCAGACGACGACCTCGCCCTAAAGGGGGAAAACCATGAAAAAGCTGCTGCTGATCCTTTTCGTCATGGTCGTCGCCTCGGGCCTGTCGCTCGGGGCGCAGGATCTTACGGATAATCCCGACTACCGGAAAAGCGTCGAACTCAACGCCAAGGCGGCGCAATCCTTCAGCGACGGCGACTACGACGCCGCCACGGACTACGCCAACCAGGCCAAGCGATACGCCGCCCTCTCGGACCAGTACATCGCCACGATGGTCGCCAAGGCCGCCGCCGACAAGGAAATGGGCAAGGCCAAGACCGGCATGGCATGGGCCGACAGCAACGGCTCCAAGGTATTCTATCCGTCGCTGTACAAAGTCGCGGCCGATCTCTACGCGTCCGCCCAAGCCTCATACGCCGGCGAGGATTATCCCACGGCCGGCGACCAGGCGCGCAACACCGTGACCGCGGTGCAGGCGATCGCCAAGGCCGATGCGGACGAAGCCATCGCCAAGGCCAAAGCCGGCTTGAGCGATGCGGAGGCCATCGCGGCTCCTGCCAACTATCCGAAGGAATATGCCGAAGCAAAGGGGGACCTGTCGGACGCCGTCGCCGCCTACGACGGGCAAGACTTCATCACGGCCGCCCAGAAGGCGCGCGCCAGCGTGGCCGCACTCGCCATGGTCAAGGCCAAGGCTCCGTCCTGGCCGGCCGTCTACGTAGTCAGGCTCATCCCGAGCCATCGCGATTGCCTATGGCGCATCGCCGGATATTCCTTCATCTACAACGATCCCCTCGAATGGCGGGTCATCTACGAGGCGAACAAGAAAACCTTCCGCGATCCGGGAGATCCCAACCTCATCTTCCCGGGACAGAAGCTTCAGATACCGAGCATAAAGGGCGAGACGAGGGATGGAACCTTCGATCCTTCCGTTCACTATGATCCGTTCCCTAATAAATAGTCGCGCGGAACGATGCGGCAAAAGAGGGCAGCTCCTGGGCTGCCCTCTTTTTTAACTATAAATTGCCTGATACTTGTTATAATATCGCATTGCCTGGGCTGTCGCAGCACCGGGCGAAAGGTCGCCGTGGCCATGGACGATACTACGTACCGGGTCTACCCCTACCGCTGGGTGGTCCTTGCCTCCTTCATGCTCGTCAATCTGGTGATGCAGGCGCTATGGATCGATTTCTCCCCGATCATGAAGGAAGCCGCCTCCTACTACGGCGTCTCCGAGCTGGCCATCGGCTTGCTGGCCATGCTCTTCATGATTATCTTCCTTCCGCTATCGATCCCCGCATCCTGGGCTATCGACCGCTTCGGCTTCAGAAAATCCGCCGGGCTCGGAGCCATCATGATGGCGGCTTTCGCCGTCCTGCGCGCGATAGCCGGGCCGAGCTATGCCCTGACGGTCGTCGGAACCGTCGGTATAGCGATGGCGCAGCCCCTCTTTCTCAACGCATGGACCAAGGTAGCCGCGCACTGGTTCGCCGAAGGCGAGCGGGCGACCGCGGTGGGGCTGGTCACTCTGGCCAACCTTCTGGGCATCGCCGTCGGAATGCTCGCGAGCCCGGCGCTATCGGCCGCGATAGCGATAGGCGGGGCGCAATACGCATACGCCGTCGCGGCCGCGATCTCCGCCCTCCTCTTCATCGTATTCGCCAGGGAATACCCTCCCAGCCCTGCCGGCCCGGTCGGAGCGGGCGAGAAGGCCCTGATGCTGGACGGACTCAAGAACGCCCTCCAAGTGCCCAGCTTCCGTCTCTTTCTCGGCGTGGTCTTCGTAGGCATGGGGCTCTTCAACGGCCTCACGACCTGGATAGACGAGATAGTGGCTCCACGGGGCTTCGGCGCCTCGGAAGCGGGCAGCTTGGGCGCCCTCCTCCTCGTCGGAGGCCTCTTCGGGGCGGTAGTGATTCCGGCGCTCTCGGACAAGAGCGGCACGCGCAAACCCTGGATGCTCCTCGGGCTCGTCGCCTCTCTTCCCGGCCTCGCCGGGATGGCATTCGCCCAGTCCTTCTGGCTCCTCGCGATTTCGGCCTTCATCCTAGGCTTCTTCCTTACGAGCGTCATGCCCGTCGGCATGCAGTTCGCCACCGACGTAGCCCGTCCCACGCCCGAGGGTACGTCCAATGGCCTGATCCAGCTCTGCGGTCAGGTATCCGTCGTCTTCGTCTATTTCATGCAGGTGATCAAAGGTCGATCCGGGGCATTCACCTCGAGCCTGATAGTCTCCGGCTTCCTGGTCGTGGCCGCGGCCGGCCTGATACCTTTCATGAAGGAAGCCGTAAAGCGCGAGACAGGAATCGCGCGGGCCGCGGAAGAATGAGGCGACTCACGGGAGGCTCGCGGGAATGATGAGGAATATGGGAATGCTCGGATCCTCTTTCCCCTCGAGTCAGGGCTTGTTGAGGCGGCGGCCGGCTTCGTCGGCCTTCGCGAGCAGGGCGATGAGCTCTCCGCGTATCTCCTCGATGCGCGCGCGCTCGTCCGGGAGGGGGCCGGAGAGCTCGCGCTCGAGCCTCTCGCGCGCTGAAGACAGGCCGAGCCCTTGGTCGAGCGCGAAATGCTTGAGCCTTAGAATAAGCCTGAGGTCGGCCTCGGAGTAGAGCCTTCGCCCGAAAGCGTCCTTTCGAGGCTGGATGAGCGGCACCTCCCGCTCCCAATGGCGTAGCGTCGACGAAGGCAACCCGAGAAGGCGCTCGACCTTTCCCGTCGTGTAGCCGCTCATCGCCTACCTACCGCGAGGCTCCCTCTTTCGCGCGGCCACGGAGACCTTGCGCGGCGCCGCGGCAGGAGAGCTAGAGCGAGCCCTCGCGCTCTTGCCCGTTTTCTCGGCGGCGCCTTCCTTTTTCCCCGTCGACGGCTTCCTGGCAGCCGATCCCTTTCCCGACGGCCGCATTCGAGCCGATTTCCCCTGTCCTGCCGCCTCCCTGACCTTTTCGGCCCTCGTGGGCGGTGCCCGCACGATGGGGACGCGGGAGGCCTTTATTTCCAGCTCCACGGGTATCATATCGACCCCGAGATCCTCGCGGATCTTGTTTTTCAGGAAAGATCGGTAAGCCTCGGATACAGCGTCGGGTCTCGAGACGAAGATAGCGAATTTCTGCGGGTTGATCGAAGTCTGCACGGCATAGCGCAATTTAAAATGCGTGCGCGGCCCGACCGGCGGAGGAGTCTTTTCGACCCAGGCTTCGACGGCCTTATTGAGCCTTGAGGTCTCGATGCGTAGGTTGAGCTGGGCATGGAGGGTGATGACGGTCGATACCAGCTTATCCACCCCCTCGCCCTTCTTGGCGGAGAGCGGAAGCACCGGCGCCCAGCTCATCTGACCGAAGAAGTATCGGAGCTTGTCTCGCGCCGCCTCGAAGGAATTGCCGCGAACGGGCATCGTATCCCATTTATTGAGGGCGAGGATCACCCCCCGGCCCTCGGCAACGGCGAAGGCGGCGATTTTCTTGTCCTGATCGGTAAGGCCCTCGATCGCGTCTATCATGAGGACGACGACGTCGCAATCCTCGACTACGTGGATGGCGCGGTGGACCGAATAATACTCGATGTTCTCGCTGACCTTGGCCTTACGCCGTATCCCCGCCGTATCCAGGACCGTGAATCGGCGTCCCTTGCGTTCGAAACTGCCCTCGACGATATCGCGGGTCGTACCGGCCACGTCGCTGACTATCGACTTGTCCTCGCCGACCAGGCGGTTGAGGAGGGTCGATTTTCCGGTATTGGGCTTGCCCATGATCGCGAGCCTGATGGGCGCCCTTTCCTCGTCCAGTTTCAGGACCCGCGAGAAGTCCAGGCGCGAGACTATGGCCGATTCGAGGAGGTCGATGTTTCGTCCGTGCTCCGCCGAGACGAAGAGCACGGGAGCGAAGCCCCATGTCGCGTGAGTCCATGCCATCGCGTCGCGGTCGAGCGAATCGGCCTTATTGACGACCAGGAGGATCTTGGGCGTCCACTTGCGCAGGAGGGCCGCGAACTCCTCGTCCTCGGGCGTTATCGACATCGCGTCGACGAGGAATAGCACGAGGTCCGCCCCCTCCAGCGTGGCCAGGCTCTTCGCGACTACCAGCTCGTCGAGGCCCGCCCGCTCGAGCTTGAAGCCCCCGGTATCGATCAGCCTGAAGACCTTGCCGCTTTCCCTCAGCTCGCAGACAGAATCGACCGCGTCGCGCGTCACGCCCGGGCTCGGCTCGGTGATGGCCCGCCGCCTGTGCAGAAGGCGATTGTAGAGCGTGGACTTGCCGACGTTGGGCCTCCCCGCGATGACGACTATGGGGAGGTTCTCGTAGCGCGACTTCGTCGCCGGCGCTTCATCTACGCTCGTATCGTTCTTTCCCAAAATAGCGGCTCCTATGAGGTTACTATACAAGGCGGGACGAAAGATAGGCAGCCACCTCGGAGGAAGAGGAGAGGGCCATGGCCGCCCCCGCCACGGCCTTGGCGTCGACGAGGCTCGTCGAGCGGATGGCGCGCTTGACGGCGGGGATGGCCGCGCTGGACATGGAGAATTCGTCCAGGCCGAGGCCGAGGAGGACTATGGCCGAGGCCGGATCGGCCGCCATCTCCCCGCACATCCCGACGGGTATGCCCGCGGCCTTGCCGCTTTCAATGGTCTTCTGGACCAGCCTCAGCACCGCGGGATGGTACGGCTCGTGAAGATAGGCGACCTTCTCGTTGCCCCGGTCGACCGCCATCGTGTACTGGATGAGGTCGTTGGTACCTATGGAGAAGAAGTCGGCCTTGCGCGCGAGGATATCGCTCGTCATCGCCGCGGCGGGTATCTCGATCATGATGCCGATTGGCAGATCCATCGCGGCCTTTTGGCCCTTGGCGACCAGTTCGGAGCGCGCCTCGTCCACGATGGCCAGCGCTCGCTCGAGCTCGTCCGCGGTGGCGATCATGGGAAACATTATCCGAGTCTCGCCGAAGACAGCGGCCCTGAGGATGGCGCGCAGCTGGATCTTGAAGACGTCCTGACGGCTCAGGCAGAAGCGGATCGCCCTCCAGCCGAGGAGCGGGTTCTTCTCGTCCTGGGCGCCGAGCTCGGGCAGGACCTTGTCGCCTCCGATATCGAGGGTCCTGATGGTCACGGGCCTGCCCTTCATCGACTCTATGACGCGCCTGTAGGCGCGATACTGCTCTTCTTCGTCGGGCACATGGCCGCCGAGGAAGAGGAATTCCGATCGGAAGAGGCCGACGCCATCGCCGCCGTGGGCGATTACCGCCTCGGCCTCCTCCGGTACCTCGATGTTGGCCTTGACGAAGACGCGGACGCCGTCCAGGGTGCATGCGGGAAGGTCCCTGAGGGCGTCGAGCTCATGCTGCCGAAGGGCGGCCGCGCTGCGGGCCGCCGCGCTCCTCGCGAGCGCCTCGCCGTCCGGATCGCCTATGACGAGGCCCCGATCGCCATCGACCGCGGCGATCTTGGCCTGCCGCAGCTTGGAGAGGGCCCCCGCGACTCCCAGGACGGCCGGTATCTCGAAGGCCCGCGCGAGGATGGCGACGTGGCTCGTACGGCCGCCGGATTCGGTGACTACCGCCTTCACGCGCCGGCGGCTCATCGACATCATATCGGAGGGCAGGAGATCCCGCGCGACAAGGACGACGTCCTCGCGGATGTCCGCGAGGCTGGGTCGGTGTCGCTCCAGCAAGTGGCCGAGAATGCGCCGCGAGACGTCCTGAATGTCGGTCACCCGCTCGCGCAGGGAGAGATCGTCGGCTTGGCCCAGCTTGTCCGCGAAGTCGCGCTCGATATCGACGACGATCCGCTCGACATTGACCATCGTCTGCCTTAGGGACTGCTCGATCCTCTCGTGGAGATCGGGATCGTCCAGCATGAGTAGGTGGGACTCGAAAATCGCCGCCTGGTCCTCTCCAGCTTCGATCCTCGCCTTGTCCCGGAGCGCCGTGACCTCGACTTTCGCCTTCGCGACCGCGCCGAGGAAGCGTTCCCATTCCGCGGGCAGCTCCGATTCCTCGATTGCGCGCACCGGCACTGCGGACGAATCCTCCGTCGCGAAAAGGAAGGCGCGCGCGACCGCGACGCCGGGCGACGCGGGAATGCCGTTAAGCTCGATCATGCCGCCTCGGAACTAGTGCAGGACATTGAAGGGATTCACGGTCCGGCCGTTCTTGAAGACCGAGAAATGGAGATGAGGACCCGTGCTGTAGCCGGTATTGCCCGAATAGGCGATTCTCTGGCCGGTCGCTACGCGTTGGCCGTCTTTGACGGATACCGTTCGCAAATGGCCATAGAGGCTCTGCCAGCCGGCATGGTGCGAGAGCACGACGTAATTCCCGAACCCGGAGCTATACCCGGTCTCGGCGACGATGCCGTCCATGGCCGCGAGGACGGGGGTGCCCATATCGACGCCGATATCGACGCCGTTGTGGAATACGCGCGCGCCCGTAAAGGGGTCGCTACGCCAACCGTACCAGCTTGAAATCCAACCCCGGGCGGGCCAGGCGAATAAATCGCCGGAAATCTCCCTGAGGGTGAAAGACGCGAGCTTGGCGTCGGGAAGGAAGAGGCTGCGCCCGGGCTCGAGCGCGTCGGACATGAGGCCATTGGTCTCGATTACGCGGTCCGCCGAGATTCCATGGGCGGCGGCCACCGCCGTCGCGCTGTCGCCGGCCTTGGTCGCGTAGAGTATGCCCGACATGCTCGGTATCTTGAGGATCTTGCCGGGCTGGAGCGTCCTGGCGTTCTTGACCCCATTGAAGCTGACGACGGTATCGAGACTGACGTTGAAATCATCGGCTATTCCGGAAAGCGTATCGCCCCGTTGGACCATATAGGCGGTGAAGCAGAGTCCGCGATCGACGCGGCCCTCATCGGCCAGGCCGTCGGCGAGCAGGCTGCCCATCGCCTTCTCTCCCCTGCCGGAAGCCATGCCGCCTTCTCGGGAGCCGTCGCGGGCCGTCGCGGCCGACAGGGGAAGGGCGGAGGCCGAACCGAAGAGCAGGAGCATGGAACCGAGGGCGAAGATCGAGACCGCGACGGCTTCTTTGTTCGAGAAGCGGCGCAATAAGGCTCTCGCGAATGCGTTCATTTGATCCCTCATCGCGCTCTACACTTTACTCGAAGGGTCCTTTTCACGCAATCGGGAATTTCAGGCTTCATTCGGACACCGCGAGACGGCGATAAGGGCGCACCTATTTATCATCGGCGAGCGGCGTCGCTTAATTAAGGACCGGAAGCCGAAGCCCGGCAGGCGCGAATGCGACGCGCGTCCCGCTCCACCAATGAAGGGAAATCGGCCAGTCTCCCCGCTCGAATCGTCGGATCGAGACCGGCATCCATCCCGAAGCGAAGCTTGAGCTCGAGTATCCTGGTCACCGCCTCGTCGAGCCGCTTCGGCGAGAGCCGGCCTTCGTTCACGGCCGTTACGATGGCGTCGCGCAGGCGGGGCGCCGAATGCATGTCCATCAGCATGAGGAGGTCGGCTCCGGCGACGAGGGCGGCGACCCCCGAGCGCTCGGGACTCATCGTGGCGGAGAGGGCCTTCATCCCGAGGTCGTCCGTTATCGCCACGCCGCGAAAACCGAGCCGTTCCCGCAGCTCGCCGCGCGAGACCGCCGGGGAGAGACTGGCGGGACGGTCGCGATCCAGGGCGCCGAAGACGACGTGCGACAGCATGATCGACGACACCCCATTCCCGATCGCCGAGGCGAAGCGCGGCAGGAAGTCGCGCTCATAGGCCTCTTTCGAGACCTCGAGTACGGGGAGGACATTGTGCGGATCCTCGCCCGCGTTTCCGGGGAAATGCTTCGCGACCGCCGCCACGCCTTCGGCCTGGAGACCTCGGATATAGGCGCCCGCGTCGGCATCGACCCTCGCGCCCTCGCGTCCATAGGAGCGCGAACCGAGAAATCGCGAGTTTCGGTCCGTGAGGAGCTCGACTACCGGAGCGAGGGCCATATTGAAGCCGAGGTCGCGTAGCTCTGCGCCCGCCGCGTGGCCGAGCGAAGACGCGCAGCGGCTACCCCTAAGCCCCACTTCCGAGGGAGGCGGTATCCTCGTGATGCCGGCTCCTTTGAAGCGAAAGACCGAGCCTCCCTCGTGATCGATGGCCATGATGAGGGGAATCGGACCCCGAGAACCCGAGCCAGCGCGTCCGGCGAGGGCCGCTCCGCGGGAGACGGCGTCTTGGAGGGCGGCTGTATAGAGACCAGCCTCCGCCGGCGAATCCGGCAGGTTGAAGCCGAAGAGGACGACGCCTCCGACCGGCATGCGCTCCAGTAAGGACTCGGTTTCGGCCGAGGGCCGACCGGCGCCCTCGACGCCGATGAGCAGCACTTGCGCCGCTTTTTGCGATAGGTCGAGGGCGGCGAGCCGCGACTTTACGGAGGGACTCTCGCAAGCGGCGCAGGCCAAGAGGACGAGGAGGAGAATTGCCGCGTATCGGAATCGCGTAGGCATCAGGGCGAGCCTGCCATAGCGGGGTCCGGCTTTGCAAGGTCGTTTCGAGGCCGGAGTAGCAATGCCTTCCTGCAAGCGTTATTGTATGAATATGCCTAGCCGTAGCCGGCCGATCGCGCTTCTATTGGCTTTCGCGGCCCTTTCCGCGAGGGCTCCGGCCCTTCCCGGCTCCATTACCGCCCCGAGCGGGGCGGTGACTTTCCCTTCTTCCCCGCTATCGACCAATGACAAGATCGCGGTAGTCGCCGAAGCGACGGAGAATGCCGGCGTCTCCGATCTTGAAGCCGTCTGCCAAATCGATGGAGCTACCTTTTATATCGACAGGAATTACGTCGGCCCGATCCCCTATGCGGGGAAGCTGTCGCCGGGCAGCCATTACCTCGAGCTCGACCTGCCTGGATACGAGCCCCTCGGGATCTGGCTGACTCTCGACGAGAAGACGAAATACACGGTTACCTTCAACCCCGACCAGAACGTCCCGCTCTTCGCGACCAATAACAGAGTAACCGTGACTTCCGTTCCCACGCTGAATGCCGGGATTTCCAACTACCAGATTTTCTGCGCGATCGGGGGCGGGGAGCTCTATGTAGACCAGATAGATGTCGGGCCGGTACCCATGGCCAATATTCCCTTCGCAGGCAGCGTCGCCCCGGGTAGTCATTACTTCGAGCTCGAGCTGCCTGGATACCGCAATTTGGGGTTTTGGCTCAGTTTGAACGATAAGACCCAATACACGATCACTCTCGCGCCCGAGCGGATTACCGGATATATCTCCATCAATGTCGAGCCGGCGGACGCATTGGCGAGCATAGACGGATCTTCCGCTATCAAGGGGACCGTCGAAGCGGCGATAGGGTCGCATAGGATCGTAATCAAGCGCTTCGGCTATATCGAACAGCAGATCAACGTTCAGGTGACGGAAAAAGCCACCTATTACGTCGATCTTTCTCTCGAAAAAGCTCCATTCGCCGTTACGGGCCTCGGCTTCGATCGCCCGAGATTCAATCCCCGCAACGTAGGAGCGCAGGGTCGGACGAATTTGCGGTTCGAGGCTTCGAACTACGGATCGGCCCGCGCCGAGATCCGTGGACCGGATGGCGCCCTCGTGGCGATCCTCGATTTCCCGAACATCGATACCTGGGTCCAATCGCGCTCGTGGAACGGCCTCGGCCAGGATGGCTCGCCCTTGCCCGACGGCGTCTATACCGTCACCCTGACTGCCAGCCCGGTCGCCGGCCTTCCCGCCCAGGCGGGAGGAAGCGCGGCGATCCGGACTCAAGTACGGATCGATTCCAGCCTCGTAATACGATCGATAGGCATACAATCGGCGGTGCCTGGCCTTCTTTATATGCCGGACCCCCTTATCCAGCCAGCGGGCACGCTGGCCGCGGAAGCCTCATGGTTCGCGCCTTGGGGGGAGGCTCAGTCTTCGGCCTTTGGCATCTCGGCCGCGCTTTCCCTGGCCGGCCGGGCCACCCTGGCGCTGAATGCATCGGAAGAGACGGTATCGGGAGCGTCGGCGGGAAGCGATCTAGCGGGCTCGACTCTCGTATCGCTCCTTGGCGGCAGGACCAGCCTCGTGAGCGGCTCCTTCTTCCTGCGGGGCGCCTATAGCTCCATCTCGACGCCTTCCTTGCCTGGAGGAGGGAAGAAGGTCGAGGCCTCCCTGCCTGTTTCGCTCAGGCTCGGGGAGTTCTCCGCCGCGCTCTCGCCCGGCGCTCTCGTGGACTTCTCCGCGAGTTCGCCCTCCCTCCAAGCCCTCGGACGGGCTGGCATTTGGATCGAAGGGGGCTCGTTCAGGGTAGGGGCCTCGGGAGAGCTCCCTTTGAGCCTCGCCGAATCCCCACCCGCGGCGATATGGCCCGCGGAGGCGGCGCTGGAGGGCAGGCTCATGCTCGGCTCCACGCCCCTGGTCGCGTCCGCCTACGTCGACGCCAGCTTCCAGCCGGGAACGGGCCCGGACTTCGGGATAGGAATCGGCCTAGGCTTTCTATTCTAACGAATGGGGCCGTCCTATGGGACGGCCCCTCGCATCCATCGGGTTCGCTAAAGCTACCGCTTCCGAAGGTATTTTCGAATATCGACCGCGACGGCGGAGACGATGATGATGCCCTTGAATATGTTCTGCCAATAGGGCGAGACGTTGAGGAAAACCAGCGCATTGTTCATGAAGGTGAGCATGAGTACGCCGGTCAGCATGCCTCCTACGGTACCGATGCCGCCCGTCGTCGAAACGCCGCCTATGACGCAGGCCGCGATCGCGTCGAGCTCCCAGGTAAAGCCGAGGTTGTTCGTGGCGCTACCCTGCCGGGCCGCCTGCAGGGCTCCGGCGAGGCCGTAGAGGGCGCCCGCGAGGATGTAGACGATGATGAGAGTCCGATTGACGTTGACGCCCGACACTATGGCGGCGTCGGGATTCGCGCCGATCGCGTAGATGTTCTTGCCGAGCCTTGTCCTGGTGAGTAGGACCCACATCAGCAGGAACACGACCAAGGCTATGATGACGATATACGGGAACCGAACGGTACCGGAGATCGGAATCGCGCCGTTGGCGATATTGGTGAAATCGTCTCGGAGGCCGCCTATGGGCGATGCTCCGTGCGGAGGCCTATCCACGTAAAGAGAGACCGCGCCATAGGCTATGACCATGGTGCCGAGGGTCGTAATGAAGGGCGGGACCTTGAGGAAGGCGACGATGCTTCCATTGATGATGCCTACCACGAGGCCTACGACGATCGCGATCAGGATCGGCACGAACAAGGGCATAAACGGGAAGTTCGTGAAGATCCTGCTCTCGTAGTCGGCCCTTTGGAGCATCGATGCGGCGACGCAGGCGGTGAGCCCGACCGTGCGGCCGGCCGAGAGGTCGACGCCCTTCGTAAGGAGGATGGGCCCTTCGCCGAAGGCGATGATCACGTAGACCGAAGTGATCATGAGGACGTTGATCAGGTTGTCCCATGAAAGGAAATTCGGCTGGAACACCCCCGTCAGGAGGACGAGCACTATGAGCACGAGGAGGATCGCGCGCTTCGTGGCGAATTCCCTGATGGATTTAATGAGCGTGATGCCGGAATCGAGCGATTTTGCGTTTGCCATTTCTCTCCCCGCTTACATGAATTGGGTGGCCAGTCTCATGATCTCTTCCTGGTCGGTCTTCTTTCCTTCCAGGATTCCCGTCATTCGACCTTCGCACATTACCATGATGCGATCCGACATCCCCAGGATCTCGGGCATCTCGGACGAAATCATGATTATACTCTTGCCGCGTTTCGCAAGATCCGCGATTATCGTGTAAATCTCGTATTTCGCTCCGACGTCGATTCCGCGAGTCGGCTCGTCGAGTATGAGTATCTCCGGGTCCATGAGGAGCCAGCGCGAGATGATCGTCTTCTGCTGATTGCCGCCGGACAGGTTTTGAATGAGGGTCCGCGAGGAGGGCGTCTTGATGCGCAAGGCATCGATGCTCTTCTTGACCTCCGATTCGCCCTGCTTCAGGTCGAGGAGGAATCTGCGTATATAGCTTTTCCAATTCGCCGCCAGGATATTATCGTATACGGACAGTATCTGGAATATTCCCGTCGTCCGCCTATCCTCCGTAACCAGCGCGATTTTCTCGCTTATCGCCTCCGTGGAGTCCCGCATGCGGCGTTCCTTCCCGTGCAGCCATATGCTTCCCGAGATCACCGGGCGGAGGCCGAAGATCGCCTCCATAAGCTCGGTCCGCTGGGCCCCCACGAGTCCGCTTACCCCGAGGATCTCGCCTTTGCGCAGGTCGAAGCTGACGTTCTTGAAGGATTTCGGATCGGGAGAGGTGAAATCCTTGACCTTGAGCACGACATCGCCGGGGACGTTCTCCTTCCGAGGGAAGCGATTGTTCATGTCGCGCCCGACCATCCGGTTGATGATGATATCCGTCGTGAGGTCCTTCGCGGGATAGGTTCCGACGAGCCTGCCGTCGCGCATGATGGACACTTCGTCGGCGATCTTGAGTATCTCCTCCATGCGATGCGAGATATAGATGATCGCGACGCCCTCGTTTCGAAGCTTCCTGATGATCTCGAAGAGATGGTCGACTTCGTTCTCGGTGAGCGAGGAAGTCGGCTCGTCCATGATGATGATTCGGGATTTGTGGGAAACGGCTTTGGCGATCTCGATCGATTGGATCTTGGAAACGGACAGGTTGATGACCCATGTGGTGGGATCGATGTCCATCTTGAGCTCTTGGAAAAGCGCTTGGGTATCTTTGAACATCTTCGCGTGGTTGACGAACTTGAGCGGCCCGAAATTATAGAGGGGGAAGCGCCCGAGCCAGAGATTCTCCATGACGCTTCGGTAAAGAATAGGGAGGAGCTCTTGATGGATCATGGAAAGTCCATAATTCAACGCGTCCCTCGCGCTCCCGAAGCTCACCTTCTTCCCGTCTATTAGGATCTCGCCCTGGTCCGGCGAATAGATGCCGAACAGGCATTTCATGAGCGTAGACTTTCCCGCCCCATTTTCGCCCATGAGCGCGTGCACGGAGCCGGGGCGCACGTTGATGCTCACCGAATCCAGGGCCTGCACTCCGGGGAAGCTCTTCGAGATGCCCTTCATCTCGAGGATGTAATCTTTCGCTGCCATCGCGGCGCCTCCGACTCCGGAAATAAACAGGGTGTACGCTATCGCGTACACCCTGCGGACATCACAGCAAAGAAGCCGATCTCCTATCGATTACTTCTTGAACTGGGTGTAATTGTCCTTGCTGACCTTCACGTACGGGACCCAAATATAGTGGCCCTTGGGATCCGCCGCGCCGTCCGCGTTCGCGAGCGGGCCGACATCGGTGGCAGCGGGCTTGCCCTGGGCGAGGGCGTAGGCGAGATCGAAGGTGGCCTGTCCCTGCTTGTCGGCGTCGTTGAGGACGGTGCCGAGGAGAGTGCCCTGCGAAATGGCGTCGAGAGCCTCGGGAATGGCGTCCACGCCGACTACCGGCATGTACTTCTTACCCTTGAAATAGCCGGCGGCCTTGAGGGCGTTGATCGCGCCGATGGCCATGGCGTCGTTGTTGGCGAAGACGACTTCGATCTTGTCGCCGAACTTGGAGAGCCAGGCCTGCATCTTGTTCTGGGCGTCGCCGGTCTGCCACATGGCGGTATCCTCGGCGAGCTTGTCCACCGTGATCCCGGCGGCCTCGACGGCCTTGATCGAGAATTCGGTGCGATACTTGGCATCCGTGTTGGCGGGATCGCCAAGGATCATTACGTACTGCATCTTGCCGTCTTTGTTCTTGTCGGCGGAGGGGTTGGCCTTCCAATAGTCGGCGACGATCTCGCCTTCGTAGGTGCCGGACTGCTGGGCCTTGGCGCCGACGTAGTATGCGTTGGCATCCTTGGCCATCTCGGCGGCGTCAGGCTCGCGGTTGAAGAAAACGATCGGGACTTTCTTCGCCGTCGCCTTGCCGATGACCACGCTGGCCGAGGCGGGCTCGACCATGTTGAGCGCCAGGGCGGTGGCGCCCTTGGTCAGGAAATTGTCGATGAGGTCGTTCTGCTTGGACTGGTCGCCCTGGCCATCCTGGATGGAATAGTCGAGCTTGTCCGCCCCGACGGCCTTGGCCAGGGTGTCGATCTTGTTGCGAACGATGGACATGAAGTTGTCATCGAACTTGTAGATCGTAATGCCGACATTCGGCTTTTTGGGCTTGGCCGGTCCGCAACCCGCGAGGAGCGAGAACGCCGCGACCGCGCAAAGAAGGACGATAAATCGCTTCATAAAACTTCCCTCCTGTAAAAACTTAAATATCCCCTAATGGGAATATTTTTTGAGAGGATAAGACGTGACTGGAATATAGAAAACGGAAATACCGACAGGAGAACTCAGTTGAACAGTTCTTTCCATAACAGCGCTTACTATTATCCATCGCTGTCCTAATGTCAAGGCATATTGTCTCGTCGACCGCGACAAATAGGGCGGCATGCGCTCGATCGGCCCGGGCTCCCGATCACGCGCTTCCCCGGCTTCCGTCGCCTTTTAGGAGCCTTTCTGCAAGGAAGAGAGCCGAGACCATCAGCGCATGGCCGTACTGACCGGAACCTATCGCCGAATGCACTTCGCTCGCGGGGACGAGAATGGAGTCAATAACCTCGTGCTCATCCAGATCGGTCCCGCCGAGGGCTACGAGGCCCTCCGCAAGAAAGACGTGGAAGCGATTGGACATGATGGCCGGATTAGGATAGACGGAACCCGCGAGCCGCATCGAGGACGCCGCATAACCCGTCTCCTCGCCGAGTTCGCGCGCCGCGGCAGCGGCCGGGCCCTCGCCGCGCTCGACGACGCCGCCCGGGAATTCGACGCTCACCTCGTCCGAACCGTGCCTATACTGCCGTACCATGAGAAAGAAGTCCGCGCCTTCGCGATGTACGACCGGTACGACGGTCGCCCAATCCGGCGCCTCGAGCACGACGAAGCGGCCCGAGCGGCCGCCGGGGCCCTCGTTCCACCTCTCCGTGACGGTGAAAACGGGACAGGCGAGCAATTCCTTCCGTCTCAGGATTTTCCATTTTTTCGCGCCCTCGCCCTCGTCCATCGCGGCCCTCCCGCCCTTGCATGATCCAAGCAGCCGACTATAGTAAATGGAGAGAATTAAATAATTCGAGGGAAAATACAATCCTATCCCTTAACAAAGCTAAAGGGCCTGCGAACCTCGCCTTCTTACCGCGCCTTCTTCTTGGACACGACATCGAAGGCGACGGCCATGAGGAGGACGAGCCCCTTGATGACCTGCTGGATGTCGC
>CAYNFM010000018.1:0-14355 GCA_964396415.1 uncultured Treponemataceae bacterium
GCCAGCAGGACCGAGCCGGCGGTGGGCGCCTCGGTATGCGCGTCGGGCAGCCAGGCGTGGAGGCCGAATGCCGGGAGCTTCACGGCGAAGCCGGCGAAGAAGCCGAGCATGAGGAGCATCTGGAGGGTCGGCGACAGCGTAGCGGAGAGCGGAGTACGAAGGAGCTTGTCGTAGGCGAAGCTCCATTCGCCGGTGCTCGAGCCGTGCGCGGCGTAGAGGCCGGCTATGGCCGCGATCATGAGGAGGCCGCCCGCCTGGGTGAAGATGAAGAACTTGACCGCGGCGCGATGCCTGCCCTCGTGGCCCCAGATGTCGATCACGAAGAACATGGGCACCAGCATGAGCTCCCACATGAAGGCGAAGAGGAAGAGGTCGCTCGCGAGGAAGACCCCGTTGATTCCCGCCAGGGTGAGGGAAAGGTTGAAGTGGAAGAAGGGGACGCGTTCCTCGATTCCCTTCCAGGAGGCGATTACAGCCACCGCGCCCAGGAGGCCGGAGAGGGCGAGGAAGGGCAGGGAGAGCCCGTCGAGGGAGAGCGAGAAGGAAGCCCCGATCGGGGCGATCCAGGCTTGGTCGAGCCGGACGGGGAGGGCTCCGCCGAGCCAGAGCGAAGCCGCGAGGACGAGGCAAGCCAGGCTCCCGACGAGGGTCGCGATGCGCGATGCCAGGCCCGAGCGTCCGCCGTGGCCCGGTCCGGCGGACCGGCCCACGGCCCAGGCGGCGATGGCGCAAACGAGGGGGATGGCGACGAAAAGCGCGAGGATCATAGGAACACCGCCGCTAAAAGGATGGCTGCGCCGACGGCGAGCACGGCCAGGTAGCGCCTCGGCCTGCCGTCCTGGGAGGAGCGGATGAGGCGGGAGGCCCTCATCGCGAGTCCGCGGAGGCCCTCCGAGGCGAGATTGACCGCATCGACGCCCCTACCGGCCAGTCGCAAGATCGGCCCGACGAAGAGGAATGCGTAAAGGCGGTCGAAGCCGAATCCGCCGCGGACGAAGGCGGCGAGCCGCGACGAGCGCTTTCCGACGGGCTCGGCCTCCCTCTCGAGGGCGCGCCGGGCCATCAGCCAGGCTATGGGAATTCCCGCCAGGGTGAGGAGGAGGGGCCCCAGCGAGAGGAGAGCCTCCTGCAGGCCGCTTCCGCCTTCATCGGCAGATCGAGGCAGGGAGCCGCCCAGGAAAGATCCGAAGAAGGGCGAGCCTCCCAGGAAGCGCGGGAAGTCGAGGAGGCCGCCGACGAGGCAGAGCAGCGAGAGGACGATGAGGGGTATCGCGGTCGCGGCGCCTATGCCGCTCCCGCCGTGGCCGTCATGCCCCGCGCCGTGGGGACCGGCGTGGAGCCCCACGCTCCCGCCATTCTCGGCCGCGCCGCGGCTCTCGCCCGCGAACACGAGAAAGAGCATGCGGAAGGTGTACAGCGATGTGAGGAGAACCCCCGCCATCGCGGCCCACCACAGGATTCTGGCGTTGCCTCCGACGTACCAGAGCCGCGCGATTATGGCGTCCTTGCTCGCGAGGCCCGCGGTAACAGGGGGAAGGGCCGTGAGCCCGAAGGCTCCGGCGAGGAAAGTCCAGAAGAGGAGCGGCATCTTCTTCGCCAGCCCGCCCATCGCGAAGACATCCCGCTCGTGGCCGAGGGCGTTGATGATGGCGCCCGCGGCAAGGAAGAGGAGGGATTTGAAGAGGGCGTGCGTGGCCAGGTGGAATACGGCCCCCGTCCACGCGGCGACGCCGAGGGCGAGGAACATGTAGCCGATCTGGCTCATCGTCGAGTAGGCGAGTATCCGCTTGAAATCGCGCTGCGCGATGGCGCTCGCCCCCGCGACGAGGAGGGTGGCCGCTCCCAGGATGGCGACCGCCGTCATCACCTGGGGAGCGAGGGAGAAGAAGACGTTCGAGCGGGCAACCAAGTAGACCCCGGCGGTGACCATGGTGGCCGCGTGGATGAGGGCGCTCACGGGCGAGGGGCCGGCCATCGCGTCGGGCAGCCAAGTATGCAAGGGGAGCTGAGCCGACTTGCCCAGGGCCCCGCCCAGGATGAGGGCGGCCGCGAGCACGGCCATGCCGGACCCCGGGGCCCAGGCCGCCGCGGCGCGCCGCGAGGCCTCGCCGATGCCGAGGCTGCCGAGGTCGGCGGCCAGCATGAGGATTCCGAGCAGGAGGGCGACATCGCCGATGCGCGTGACGATGAATGCCTTGCGCGCCGCGTCTCCGTTCGCCCTGTCGCGGTACCAGAAGCCGATGAGGAGGAAGCTGCAGAGCCCGACGCCTTCCCAACCCAGGTAGAGGAGGAGGAAGTTGTCCGCCAGCACGAGGATCAGCATGAAGGCTACGAAGAGGTTCATGTAGGCGAAGAAGCGATGATAGCCTTCCTCGCCCGCCATATGCTCGATGGAGAAGAGATGGATGAGGAAGCCCACGATCGTGACGACGAGGATCATCGTTACGGAGAGGGCGTCCACCGAGAAGGCGATGGCGGGGGAGGCCGATCCGAGTTCGAGCCAGGGCCACAGGCTGGTCGCGTAGACGGCCGTGCCGGGGGGCCCGGTCGATGCGAAGAGCCAGGCGACGATGCAGGCCGATACGGCGGAGAGGCCGACGGTGAGGCTTCCGACGATGCCTGCCGTCCTGCCGCGCATCGAGCGCCCGAAGGCGAGGAGGACGAAGCCGGCGAGAGGCAGGGCGGGCACGAGCCATATCAGTTCCATGCCTAGGCTCCTCCCGAGCGTATTTCGTCGGCGTCCAGGTCCTTGAGCTTTCCGGAAAGGCTCGCCGAAAGGCTCGCCGAAAGGCGAAGGATCAAGGCGAGTCCGACGGCGACCTCGGCCGCCGCCGTGACCAGGAGGAAGATGAACATCGCCTGGCCCTCGGGCCGACCCCAGCGCGCGCCTGCGATGATGAAGGCGAAGCCGGCGGCGTTGAGCATGATCTCCGCGCAGAGGAGCATGAAGACGAGGCTTCGGCGCGCGATCATGCCCGCGAGGCCGATGACGAAAAGGACGGCGGCCAGGCCGAGGGCGAGCTCGAGACTCTGGGCGTTCACGCCGAGCCTCCGCCCGCCCGCCCGCCGTCGGCCGGACTCGCGTCGCGCCGACCCAGGTGGTAGGCCCCGACCAGGCCGGAGAGGAGGAGGAAGGCTGCTATCTCCGCGCAGATTGCATAGGGTCCGAAGAGGGCCAAGCCGACTTCCTTCGGAGGAATCGCCGCGGCCGCGGATCCTGCCATCGGAGCGAGGAGGGCGGGCCGGGCTACGAAGGCATAGGCCAGTTCGCCGAGGAGGACGATCGCGAGTAGGGCCGGGCCGATCCAGGCCCCGGGGCCCGGGATCGGGCCCTCGGACCCGATCATCATGACGACGAAGACGAAAAGGACCAGGATGGCTCCCGCGTAGACGACGACCTCCAGGGCCGCGGCGAAGGCCGCCCCGAGGGCGAGCATGGCTACGGCGAGGGCGAAGAAAGAGACTATGAGGTAGAGGAGGGCGTGGACTGCCGTCCGCTGCAGGATCACCGCCAGTGTCGAGACGACGGCGACGAGGGCGGCGATCGCGAGCAGGACGTTCATGGCTTCTTTCCCTTCATGGCATGAGGCTCCTGGGATCGACCGGAGATCGGCGGCCCTTGGCGGCGGCCGCATCCGTCTCGACCCCCGCCTTTCCCGGCCGCACCCCGGCCACGGCGTAGAAATCGTAGCCGGGATACTTGCCCTCGCCGTTGACGAGGAGGTCTTCCTTCTCGTAGACCAGGTTCTTCCGCTGGAATTCGCTCATCTCGTAGTCGGGAGTGAGCTGGATGGCGTAAGTCGGGCAAGCCTCCTCGCAGAAGCCGCAGAAGATGCAGCGCGAGAAATTGATGCGGAAGAAGGAGGGATAGCGTCGTCCGTCAGGCCGCGTCGCGGCCTGGAGGGAGATGCACGAGGGGGGGCAGGCGACGGCGCAGAGGTTGCAGGCGACGCAGCGTTCCTCGCCGCTCGCGTCGCGGGTCAGCACTATCCTGCCTCGCCAGCGCGGCGGCAGGCGCCGCTTGGTCTCGGGATACTGGACCGTGACTCGGCGCATGAAGAGATGCTTGAAGACTATCCAGATCGAACGCAGGGCGCTCCACATGCCTTCCTCCTTCGGTCACCGCGTTCCCGCGGCCGCCAGCGGCCCGGAAGCCGCGAGGACGATCGCCCCCGTCGCCGCCAGGTTGACCAGGGCGAGCGGCAGCATAAGCTTCCACCCGAAAGAAATGAGCTGGTCGTATCGGGGTCGCGGAAGGGAGCCGCGCACGAGTATGAAGACGGCGACGAAGAAGACGGTCTTGATCAGGAACCAGACGATCGGCGGGAGGAAGGGCCCGTACCAGCCGCCGAAGAACAGGGTGACGAGGAGGGCCGAGTTGAGGGTCACCCCCACGTACTCGCCGAGGTAGAACATGGCGAATTTGAAGCCGGAGTACTCGGTGTGATATCCCGCGACGAGCTCGTTCTCGGCCTCGGGGAGATCGAAGGGGATGCGCCTCGTCTCGGCGAGGGACGCGACGAAGAACACGCAAAGGCCGACGAACTGGGGTACGCAGTTCCAGAGGCCCTTCTGCGCCCTGACGATATCCACGAGGCTGAAGGAGCCGGCCTGGACGACCACGCCGAGGAGGGAGAGCCCCATGAACACTTCGTAGCTCAC
This sequence comes from uncultured Treponemataceae bacterium, assembly GCA_964396415.1. Taxonomy (GTDB): domain Bacteria; phylum Spirochaetota; class Spirochaetia; order Treponematales; family Rectinemataceae; genus UBA1306. Next base: position 4,663 of record CAYNFM010000018.1, read on the forward strand.
CATCTGCCCGACGGCCCGCACGCTTCCGAGAAGGGAGAACTTGCTGTTGGATGCCCAGCCCGAGAGGGCTACGCCGTAGACCGCGAGTGAGGACATCGCGAGGAAGAAGAGGAGGCCGACGTTGATGTCGGCGACCACGAGGCCGGGCGCGAAGGGAACGACCGCGAAGGACGCGAGGGCGGTCGCGATGACGACGGGAGGCGCGAGGACGAAGACCGGCTTGTCCGCGAAAGGCGGGATCCAATTCTCCTTCGTGAAGATCTTGATCGTGTCCGCGACTACCTGGAGGAGACCCAGGGGCCCGACGCGGTTGGGGCCGGAACGCTGCTGCAGGAATCCGAGGAGCCTTCGCTCGAGCCAGATGCTGAGGGCGGCCACGACGAGGACGCCGAAAAGCACGATGAGGATGCCCGCCGCTATGGGTATGCCGCCGGCGGCGCTCATGGACTCTCCCTTGTGGCGGGCCTAACTGCGGCCCAGAAAGCCAGGGGAGAGCCTGGAAGATCGGGTAGGCCCCATGGCAGGCTCGCCACTCCCTCCGGCAGATCGGTCACCGCTATCGGCAGGATGAGGCTCGCGGCCGCCTTGCCGAGGCCGGCATCCGTTCTCGACGGGGAGAAGCCGATTTCGGCCAACGTGCCGTCCGCGAGGCCCAGCCGGCCCGCATCGGGGATGGATAGGTGGAGTCTCGTCTCGGGGATGCGCGAGGCGATGGCCTGGGAACGGGCCGAAAGCTCCTCGCTCCCGAAGATGTGCCGGCGAGGCAGTACGAGCAGTGCATCCGCGCGCTTCGCGAAGGCGGACGGTATCGCGGTTCCGTACCCGGCGCCGCGGGCCGCATCCCTGAGCGCGTCGCGGTCGATGTCCGTATCGAAGACGCGAGCGCCGATCTCTCCGCCTCGCAAGGGCCCGCCGACTTCCATCTGGAACTTGTTGAGCGACTGGTCGGAATTCCAGCCGGCCGCCCAGTAGCGCGGGAGAAGGGACGGAGGCGCAGAGCGCGGCCCCTCCATCGAGTAGGAGAGGGCGGAATCGGGATCCGTCGCCGGGTCGGGCTCGCGCGGATCGACATTGGCGTGCATCGCGGTGCGGCCGCTCTCGCGGTTCGCGCCGCGGGCTATCCGCCGATCGACGAGCCTGAAGCTCGAGGCGGGCGCGGCCCGAGTCAGCGAGGCGAGCACGGGCAGCTCCCGGGCGATCGCGGCGTCGATGTCGTCGAGGTTCCTGGACCGCGAGGAGCCGCCGGGCCCCTCTCCGTCGCGCGCCGTGGCCAGCGCATCCAGCCAGCGCCATCCGTCCCGAACGGGACCGGCTCCCTCGCGAAGGGCGAAGAAGCGCTGGGCCCGGCCTTCGGAGGAGACGAAGGTCCCCGAGCCCTCGAGGATGGTCGACGCGGGTAGGACGATGTCGGCGGCCCTGGTGGTCGCGCTCTCGCAGTGATCGATGACGATCGACACTCCGGCCTTCGACATGATATCGAGCCCTGGCGATCCTCGTTCCGAGGCTCGCCCGAGCGAAGCTTGCCCGAGCGAAGCTCGGGATAGGTCCGCTTCGGCCACGACGAGAGTCGGCGACCCGCCGCCCTCGATCGCGCCCGCAGCCAGGGCGCGGCCCGCCGATTCGAGGCCGCCCGCCGCGAGCATGGCCGCGCCGAGGCTGTTTGCCTCGGGGAAGACGAGGGCGATGCGCGCGTCCTGATTCGCGGAGAGGAGGGCCGACAGCACGGCCGCCGCCGCGCTCACGACGGCCGCGCTGCCGAGGCCGGAGCCCGATACCACGAGGGGCCGCTTGGCGCGCATGAGGGCCGATGCGATGCGCCGGGCGAGGAGGGCGGGCGCCTCTCCCATGTCCTCGGGCGCGGAAACGGTAGGATCGACGATCGCGGCGACGGCGTATCCCAAGCGGGCTATGTCGTCGGGAGCCGCCCGATAGCTGACTTCCGCCGACGCGTCGAGGGGCGAGGGCTCCGGGCTGGCGATGAAGAAGGGGCCGGGCCTGTCCTGGACGGCCTCGCGGAGGGCCGCGTCGTCCCAGGCGGGGATGCGCTTCTCGCGCATGGCGGCCTGGTTCGGCGCGTTGCGCGAGGCCTGGCGGAGCCGCAGGGCGAGAATCGGCGCGTCGTTCCAGACGTCCTCGCCGAGGACGAGGACGGCGTCGGAGGCCTCGGCCTCGCGGGGAGAGGCGGCTCGCCGCCCCGCCGCGGCGAGCACTCGACGCATTCGCGAGTAGAGCTCGTACTCCTCGTCGGGTACCGCCAGGAAGAAGCGGTCCGGGCCCACGAGGGCGCGGAGGGCGAAGTTGGTCTCGATCGAGGCGCGGGGCGATCCTATGCCGACCGCTCCTCCCGCGGCGAGGGCCGCGCGAGCCGCGTCGACGGCGGCATCGGGCGGAGCCGCCGCCTGTCCTCGAGGCCCGCCCGAGGGCCCGCGGATGAGGCATTCTACCAGCCTGGCCGGCGAATCGGCGAAGGCCTGCCCGAAGCGTCCCCTGTCGCAGATGAAATAGCCGTTGACGTCGGCGTTGTAGCGCGGGCGCACGCGCCTGAGCTCGCCGTATCGCTCGGCCGGCAGGGTGGAGCAGCCGAGGCCGCAGTTCGGGCAGACGGAAGGGCTGGTGTGCAAGTCCCACTTGCGGGTAGGATGGGCGGCTTGAGTCTTGTCGGTGAAGACGCCGGTGGGGCAGACCTCGCAGAGGTTGCCGCTGAAAGGGCTCTCGAGAGTCCCGTCCTCGACCCTGCCGAAGTATACCGAGTCGTGCCAGCCCCGGACGTCGAGATCCTCGCCGCCTGCGTAGTCGCGATAGAATCGGACGCAGCGATAGCACTGGATGCAGCGGTTCATCTCGTGGGCGATGAAGGGCCCCAGGTCCTGGCTGCGGTGCTCTCGCTTGTCGAAGCGGTAGCGGCGCCTGACGTGGCCCGTCATTACGGTCATGTCCTGGAGGTGGCACTCGCCGCCCTCGTCGCAGATCGGGCAGTCGTGAGGATGGTTTACCATGAGCCACTCGATGATGCCCGCGCGGAAGGCCTTCGCCTCCGGGTCCTCGATCGACGCCCGCAGGCCGTCGACGACGGGGGTCATGCAGGCCATGACGATGCGGCCCCGCGTATCGGCCTCGTCCTTGAAGAGCTTGACCGCGCACTGCCGGCAGGCTCCTACCGAATGCATCGCGGGGTGCCAGCAGAAGTAAGGCAGGTCCAGGCCGAGGGAGAGACAAGCCTCGAGGAGGTTCTTGGTTTCGGCGCCCTCGATCGAATGGGGCCTGCCGTCGACGAAGATGGTCGCCGTGCTCATTTGTACCTGCAGCCTTTCCTCGTTACGTGGTCGACGAAGTCCTCGCGGAACAGCTTGAGGGCGCTGGCGAGGGGCTCCATCGCGCCGGGAGCGAGGGCGCAGAAGGTCCGCCCGGGGGCGAGGTCCCTCGCGTGATCCTCCAGCGCCTCGATGTCGCCCATTTCGCCTTCGCCCGACTCGAGGGCCTCGAGGCAGCGACTCACCCAGGGGAGACCCTCCCTGCAGGGCGTGCACCAGCCGCAGGACTCCCGCGCGAAGAAGCGCTCGAGCGAGAGCAGCATCCCGACCGGGCAAGTGCGGTCGTCGAGCGCGATCATCGTCCCCGTGCCGAGCCTCGAGCCCGAGGCGGCGACCGAGTCGAAGTCCATCTTGACGTCGAGCTTGGACGCCGGGAGGAAGTCGGTCGAGGCTCCGCCCGGGAGGAAGGCGCGCAGGCTTCGCCCCGCCGACATCCCGCCCGCGCGGTCCAGTATCTCGGCGGCCGTCGCGCCCAAAGGGAGCTCCCAGAGCCCGGGCCTCGCGACCCAGCCGCTCGCTCCGTAGATCTTCGTGCCTCCGTCGGACGAGGATGACAGGGATTTATACCAATCGGCGCCTTCCCTCATGATGTGGGGAAGATTGCAGAGGGTCTCGACGTTGTTGACGACCGTGGGCCTCCCCCACAACCCCGACACTTGGGGGAAAGGAGGCTTGTTGCGAGGGGCGGCCCGCTTGCCCTCGATCGCGTTCAGCAGTCCCGTTTCCTCGCCGCACAGATAGCGCCCCGCGCTCTGGTGGAGATGGAGCTCGAGGCCCTCGAGGAGGCCCGCGGCCACCGCCTCGTCGATGGCCTTCTCGAGCTCGCGCGCGCAGCGTCCGTACTCGCGCCGAAGGTAGATGTAGGCCTTTCGCGCGCCGGTCGCGATGGCCGCGATCGCGATTCCCTCGAGGAGCTGATGAGGATCGCCTTCCATGAGGTAGCGGTCCTTCATCGTGCCCGGCTCCTTCTCGTCGGCGTTGACGACGAGGTAGCGCGGCCCGCCGTCGTCGGGGGGCAGGGCCGCCCATTTCATCGCGGTGGGGAAGCCGGCGCCGCCCCGGCCCCGCAGGCCCGCCTTCTTGACCGCCTCGTTGACCGCGGCGGCTCCCGTCTCGCGCGCGGAGCCGAGCCCGAGGTAGCCCCCGGCGGCCCGATAGTCGCGGAGGGAGACGGCGATGCCGTCGGCGGTCATCCTAGCGTTGAGCGGCGTCGCCATGGGCCCTCCCGCGGATGCCGTCGATCAGGGCGCGGAGCCTTTCGGGCGTCAGGTCGCCGTAAGCTTCTCCGTCGATCATGATCGCCGGCGCCTGCTCGCAGAGACCGAGGCAGCCGGCGGGCAGGAGGGTGAAGAGTCCGTCGCTCGTCGTCCCCCCCAGCTCGACGCCGAGCTGGGCCTCGAGGGCTTCGACCAAGCTTTCGCCCGAGCGTATCCAGCAGCTCACCGAATCGCAGACCAGCACGACGTGCGCGCCGACCGGCCTGCGGTAGACGAGCTCGTAGAAAGTCGCCACGCTCTCGGCCGAGGCCTCCGATACGCCGACCTCGCGCGCCGCGTCCGCGAGTCCCTCGTCGCTCAGCCATCCGCGCGATTCCTGGGCGATCAGCAGGGCCTCCGAGAGGGCCGCGCGCCTCGACGGGTAGCGGCCCGCCTCGGACTCGATCCGCCTCTTATCCTCGTCGCTCAGCATCGGCCCCTCACCTGTCCACGTCCGCGAGGACGTAATCCACGCTTCCCAGGATCACGACGAGATCGGACACGGTCAGCCCCCTCGACATCATGGGCGCCATCTGGATGTGCGCGAAGGACGGCGTCCGTATCCGCGTCCTGTAGGACATGCCGCCGCCGTCGCTGATCAGGTAGTAGGAATTCTGGCCCTTGGCTCCCTCGACCGTCGCGCAGGCCTCGCCCGGCGGGATATTGGGGCCCCAGCTCACGGCGAGGAAATGCTCGATGAGAGTCTCGATGTCGCGCATCGTGCGCTCCCTGGGAGGAGGGACGGCGAGGGGATGGTCGGCCTTGTACGCTCCGGCCGGCATCGACTCGACGCACTGCTCGATGATGCGCAGGCTTTGGCGCATCTCCTCGACATGGATGGCGAGGCGGTCGTATGAGTCCCCGCCCCTCGCCGTCGGGATCTCGAAATCGAAACGCTCGTAGCCCGAGTAGGGCCTCTTCTTGCGCAGGTCCCATTCGAGGCCGCAGGCGCGGAGGAAGGGACCGGTCGCCCCCCACTCGATGGCCTCGCCCAGGCTGATCGCCCCGACGCCTACGGTGCGCGCCTTGAAGAGCCGGCTTTTCATTATCGCGGCGTCGTAGTCCTTGAGCGTGCCCCGCAGGTGCCTCACGAAGCCGAGGACCATCTCGTCCCAGCCGCGCGGGAGATCCATCGCGACGCCGCCGATCCGGAACCAGCCGGGATGCATGCGGCCGCCGGTCACCGCCTCGACGATGTCGAAGGCGCGCTCGCGGTCGTTGAACATGTAGAAGACCGGCGACATCTGCCCGACGTCCTGGCTGAAGGTGCCGTAATACACGAGATGGCTGATGATGCGGAACAGCTCGGCCAGCATGACGCGGATCACGACGGCGCGCTCCGGGACCTCGATGCCGGCCAGCTTCTCGACCGCCATGAGGTAGGGCAGCTCGTTCATCGAGCCGGCGAGATAGTCGATCCTGTCGGTATAGGGAATGTAGGTATGCCAGGACTGGCGCTCGCCCATCTTCTCGGCGCCTCGATGGTGGTAGCCGATGTCGGGGTACAGGTCGACGACGACCTCGCCCTCGAGCTTCGCGACGAGCCGCAGGACGCCGTGAGCGCTGGGATGCTGGGGACCGACATTGATGAAGAACGTCCCGTCGCCCTCGGCGCCATCGACGCCCCAGGCCTGCGGGTCGAAGCGCAGGGCCTCGAGCATGGCTGCCTGCTCCCCCTCGTCCATTGCGAAGCGGCCCATCTCCGTAGCCCGCGCCGGATGCTCCTTGCGAAGGGGATGGCCCTCCCACCAAGGCGGCATGAGGATGCGGCGCGGCGCGGGCCGCCCCTCGAAGCCTATGCCGAACATGTCCCAGACCTCGCGCTCGTAGAAATCGGCGTTGGGCCAGAGCCCGAGGACGCTCGGAATCGAGGGCCGCTCGCCCTCGAGGGCTACCTTGATCCGGATATCCTCGTTGCGATCGAAGGAGAGGAGCTGGTAGACGAGGCTGAAGTCGGATACCGGCTGGCCCTCGCGATGCTCGCGCTCGCGCTCGTCTATGGCGGTGATGTCGTAGAGCATGGGGTAGGCCCCGCCGGGGGCGTTCTTGAGGTAGGACAGGACCTTGAGCAGCTTGGCTTTCGGGATCCATGCGGTGGGCAGGCCGTCCTTGGTTTCCTGGGCGAGGACCTCCTCGGACCCGAAGGCCTCGGCCAGCTCGCGAAGGATATCGTCCTTTCCCGGCATGCCTACACCCTGTCCGGGGGCTCGAGCCCGCCTCGGTCGCGGCGCTCGTCGCGCATGATGTCGCGCATCGAGGGTCTCGGGGGCTTCACGACCCCCTGCGGCCCAACCACCCAGGAGAGAGGCCTCTTCTCGTGCTCGATCGACTCCTGGAGGAGGGTGAGGCCGCGCATGAAGGAGTCCGGGCTGGGAGGGCAGCCCTGGATGTAGATATCGACGGGGAGGAAGGAGTCGACCCCCTGCACGACGCTGTATATGTCGTACATCCCGCCCGAGCTGGAGCAGGCTCCCATCGAGATCACCCAGCGCGGCTCCATCATCTGCTCCCACATGTGCCGCACCATGGGCGCCATCTTCTTGAAGACCGTGCCGGCGACGACCATGACGTCGGCCTCGCGGGGGGAGCCCCTGATGATCTCGGAGCCGAAGCGGGCGAGATCGTACTTGCTGGTCAGGGAGGTCGCGAGCTCCACGTAGCAGCAGGAGAGGCCGAAATTGAAGGGCCATAGGGAGCGAGAGCGACCCCATGCGAGGAGATCGGACCTTCGGGCCAGCTGAATATCGGCGAAGGGGTGACGGGAAGGATCGCTCGGTCTCATCGCGTCAGCCCATGCCGCCTCAGGTGCTCCGAAGCGCGGATCTTGCCCCAATCGAAGGCCCCGGTCTTCCATAGATAGGCGAGGGCGGTCGCGGTCTCGAGAAGGAATATCAGCATGGCCGCGTAGCCGGCCCATCCGAGCTCGCGGGCGGCTACGGCCCAGGCGAAGAGGAAGACCGAAGCCGCGTCGAAGATGACGAAAAACATGGCGACAAGATAGAAATCGGCCGGGAATCGCACGCGAGCGCTCCCCGTCGGCATCTCGCCCGACTCGTAGGGGATGCCTGTGCCGCGCTCTTCATGCCGCTCGCCGAGTACATGGGTAATCCCGAGGAGGAAGCCCACGACAAGGATCACGAGGAGGAGATAGCTCGCTAGAGCGGCCATTCCGCCCATGTTCGCCTCCGCATATAGGGACCATATTCGACGCGTACTCCGGTGTCAAGAAGAAAGAGCTTTGGCGAGGACGTAATCCAGGATTTCCCCGACCCCGAGCGTGGAATCCTCGAAGGCCGCGGCGGCGGCCCGCGTTCGCCTCGCGTATTCCTCCGCCCGCTGGCGCAGGTCGATCCCCGGGTCGAGGCCGTGGTCGCGGTCCTCGAGATCGTCCAGCATCTGGAAGGTGAGTCCGAAAAGGAGGCCGAAATCGCCGAGGCGGCGGACTTCCTCGTCGCTGGAGCCGCCGACGAGGGCCCCTCCCGCGCAGCATGCCGCGAAGAGCGAAGCCGTCTTGTCCTCGCTTATCTCGAGATATTCGTCGAAGCCGAGGCTCCGCCCCGAAGCCTCCCTTTCGGGAGAGCGGGCTTCCTGCGCGAGGATCTCGCCGATGCACATCTTCTTCGTGGTGCCGAGGAAAAGGGAGAGGAGGCGAGAACGAAGGTCGGCGCTCACGGGCAGCTCGGTTATCAGGCTGAAGAACTCGGTATAGAGAATGTCCCCGGCCAGGACGGCCACGCGGTTGCCGAAGCGCTTGTTGAGGCTCACCTGGTGGCGGCGCTCCTCGGCCCCGTCGATGATGTCGTCGTGGACGAGGGACGCCGAGTGGAGGACTTCCACGGCGGTCGCGAGCCCTATCGCCGCGGCCCGGGAAGGAGGGACTCCGCGGGAACCCTCCTCGGGAGCGCCGGTCTCCTTCGGAGACAGCTTCCCGGCGAGGGCCGAGAGGAGGACCAGGGCGGGCCTCAGGCGTTTTCCGGGAACGGCGAAGGGGTGCCGGGATATCTGTTCGAGTATGCTCGAGCGGCCGGCGCCATCGGAGAAAGCGCCGTCCGAGGATGCTATCCTCGCGGCCAGGGCGCCCAGCTTCCCCTCGACGGCCGCCATCTCGTCGACGATGGGCTCCAGGATTTTCGAGAGCTCCACTTACGATTCCCCTCTCGACCCGTCCGGGACGCGGCCGATATGCAGGTGAGCCGCGCCCCAGGTGAGGCGCAGCGTTTCGATGCCGACGAGACCCGAGGCCCTCATTATGGCGGCGAAGGCCTCGGGGCCCGGGTGCTTCACGATCGATTCGGCGAGATACACATAGGCGGAATCGTCGCCGGCGATGAGGCTGCCTATCGCCGGCAGGATCTTGTTCAGATAAAAAAGGTAGGGGACGCGGAGGGGAGGGGCGACGGCGGCGCTCATCTCGAGCACCATTACCTGGCCGCCCGGGATGGTTACGCGCGACATTTCGCGAAGCGCGCTTTCCATATCGGGGATATTGCGGATGCCGAAGGCGATGGCGGCGACGTCGAAGCTCGCGTCGGGGAAGGGCAGATCGAGGGCATCCGCCTGGGCGAGCGCTATCCTCGCTCCCAGTTCGCGGCGCTCGATCTTGACTCGACCGATTTTCAGCATCGGTTCCGCGAAGTCGATGCCGTCGACCCTGATTCCCGGAAAGGCTTCGGCGGCCATGATCGCGAGATCGGCGGTCCCCGTCGCAACGTCCAGGAAGCGGCCTTGCGTGCCGAATTCCATTCGTTTCAGGGCAGATCGCCTCCAGGCTAGGTCGCGCCGCAGGCTGAGCACGCGGTTGGCGAGGTCGTACGTTATATGGAAATTCGTGAATATATCGCGAACGACGAGTTTTCGAGTCTCCGCATCCATAGCCGAAACGCTCTGATACTTTCTGGAACCCACGCTGCCTCCTAACGGGTGAAATGTTTCGGGTATTTCAACCGCCCGATAAAGCCTGACTAGCATAGCTTAGAGTATCGGAAATCGCCTACCTGTAACTCTATTGTTTCGCATTTTGGTCGTACCGGAACATTGGGGTTCGATAATCGAGTCCGTTCGGTCCATACGGCTAAATAGTATTCTCATTCCCTACAATATAGACAATAGCTCTAATTACATGATGC